>PMNU01000141.1 GCA_003165675.1 Chloroflexota bacterium | reverse complement strand
GCGGCCGCATCGAACGGCGCCGCCGACGGGCCGTAATAGGTCGAGCCGGCAACGGTCCCCTGGATCTGGAGCAGGTACTGGCCGTCCGGCACCTGGGTCGTCCCATCGGAAGTGCCGTTCCAGGAATAGGACTGCGCGCCTGCCGCCTGCCCGCCGAGGTCGATGACCCCTGCGACGCTGTTGTCCGCTCGATAGACCGTGACCGTGACGTCGTCGAAGGCGGCCGTGTTGGTCCAGCTCAAAGGCAGGTGGTCGCGGATTCCATCGCCGTCGGGCGAGAAGGTCCGGCCGGCGTCGATGCCTGTCTGCGACGGGGGCTGGCCGGGCGTTCCGACGACGATGTTGCTGATCGCGGCCGAGACGACGGTCGAGTTGGGCGGGCTTGACGGCGCCATGAAGACCGTCGTGTCATTCGTCGCCGCGATCCAAGCGCCGGGGAACGGCGGCGTAACGGTGCTCAACTCCGTGATGGGGCCCGTGACCTGATACCAGGTGTATCCGTCGGCCGACACCGGACCGCCGATAATCTGGAAGACGGTGCCGGAAGCGGCCGTCTTGATTATTCCGGCCGAGGCCGCCGGCGAGGAGCGCTCATTGGCGGTGCCCCCGACGACGGTGGCAAAGCCCCCAACTGCGAATGTCGGACTGGCGGTGTAGGTGGCCGTGAGGTCCCAGCTGCCCACGTTGCCGACCCCGTCCGTGGCACGAACACGGAATGAATAGTTGTGGCCGGTGACGCCATCGAACGATGAGCTGGTGGCGGTGGTCCCGATCAGCCAGTCGGCGAACGGGCCGCCGTCGAGCGAAACCTGGACGTCGTAGTTTGCCACGCCGTTCCAGTCGTCCCTGCCGGTCCACGAAACCGTGAAGCTCTGGTTGCTCTCGACCGGGGGAAGGTCGACGATGCCGGCCTTGGGTGGGTTGTGGTCGGTCAGGAACTTGTCGGCCAGCAGCTGGTTGAGCTCCGGATGGCCCTCGTCGTAGCCGAGCGTCCACATGCCCACGCCGCGCAGGTTCCAGTAGTTGACCATGTCGTATCGAGCGCCGAGCGCCTGGACGTCGTCGTAGTAGAGCTCGCGCCAGGTTGGCTGGGTACCGCCGAACGTGCCGTAGTAGGAGGCCCAGGCGGACTGCTCGATGGAATCGTACTGTTTGATGTAGGTGCTGGGGTAGACGGAGCCGATATCGGCAGCCGTGTAGTAGGGCACCATAACGGCGTCGCCGTAGGTCGCGCCACTGACGTTGGCGGCGTACAGGCTGCTGTTCGGTGTCGAGTAGGCTATCCCGTAGTACGGCAGGCCCAGGATGATCTTGGATACGGGCACGTTTGCTTTGTATACGTTGACGGAGTCTGTGAGGTCGTAAACCTTTGGGCTCGTGAGCGGATCCAGCGAAGCCGCGTAAGACGAGCCGCCGTCACGGAAGTCGTAGCCCATGATGAAGACGTCGTCCGCGGCGCCGTCCGCGAGCAGGTCGCCCAGGTCGTAGGTGGACGGCCGTCCCGTACCGCAGAAGGTAAGTTCGTAGCCCGGTTGGACGCTGTCGAGCTGGGCTCGCAGCTGACGGACGAACTTCACGTAGTTGTCCGACATTCCCGGGGCGATCGGCTCGAAGTCGAGGTTGACCCCGCCCGCCCCCCGGTCGTGGACTGCCGCGGCGATCTGCTGGACCGCGGTCGTAACGGCCGTGGGGTTGCTGAGAAGGGCCGTTTGGGCGGCGGCGCCCGCGCTGCCCCAGGCGAAGCTCTCGATGGTGATGGCGACGCGGACATGGTTGGCGTTGGCCGTGTTGATGACGCCCGTCATGGTCGAGCTCTGCCAGCCGGCCCAGCCGGTGGACGCGGTATCGAGCGTGCCGTCGGTGTTGAGATCGGTGCCGAAGTAGGCGATCGTCGACACCACGTCGTAGTTGATGGTGTCTCCCAGCCGCCAGTACGGCAGGAAGCCGTACACCTCGCGGCGAAGGGCGTTGGTGGTCCCGGCCGGAGAAACCGTTCCGGCGCCGCTCAGCTGAGAGCCAGCCAAAGGGGCCGCCTGCTCATCCGCGCCCTGTCCCGCGGGTAAGGCTACTGGAAGTGCGCCATCGACCACCGTCCTGTCTCCGGCGCGCGGCGTGTATGGAACGGATACCGGGGCGCCCGGCGTGAACGTGTTTGGATCGGAGGCATGGGCCATCGCCTCCTGGTATTGGATCGAAGGCGTGTCGGTGCCGGTATCGACTGCCGAGGCAGAGCTGTTGCCGGCCGCTCCGCCCGACCACGTGCACCCGAGCAGCAGAGCCGCACCGATCGCGGCAGCTAAGGATCGTTGGCTAACGCCCCGGCCCTTGGGCCGGAAGAGCGTGGTTACGACTGGCATGCAGACCTCCGATTTCGCGGCGTCTTGCAGGGCCAGCCCCCGGTTCGAGGGCCAGCGGTCGGGTCGCGGTCGCGATTGCTGGTCGCGGCCGCCGCCGATGCGCCTGCCATCAGCCACCTCGAAACGAGGTGGCTGCCCGGCGCCATGGTAGCGTCAGGTCGAGTCTGGTGTGGTCAAATGGCGCAATAAGCGCTTCCTCGAGGCGTCCGCCGCCCCGGGCCTCTGTGCCTGGTAGGCCCCGGGACGAAGGCCCGGCCGGCTATTTGAAGTAGCCATTGACGTCCAGAATCAGGTGAGTCGCCTGGCCGCTCGGCGCCCCGTAGACGAGCTGAACCTTGCCGTCAGCAGTCAGCGGAACGATCACGCCGTTGGCTCGATTGTCTGAGACCGGGAAGTTCAGGTTCGAGAACGGGGTCGACGGGCTGACCGCAGGCCCCATCGCGGCCCAGCCGCCGTAGGATTGCTGGGTGACCGTCAGGTTGGCCGAGATTGCGACGGCATCGCCGGGCACACCACCGGCGCCGGTGACCTGGAGGGTCTGCGGCGCGGCGGCCGGGATCGGTCCGCCCAGTCCGGTCGAAGACCGGGTATCGAGAATCCGGGCCGGACTCAGCGTGTGGAACAGGGTTCCTCCGGTGGCCGTGAAGTAGCCGGAGATGTCGATGACGAGATCCAGCCGGCCGGTCGTCCCGGGGTGAGTGTGAAAGACCGCGGCGATGGTGCCGTCCGCGGCGACGGGGACGATGAAGTTGTTGGCCCGGATGTCCCCGGCCGGGAAGTTGATCGTCGACGACGACGGATCGCTCGAGGCTGTGGGGCCCAGGTACACGAAACCTGCGTATGAGGGGTTGACCACGGTCACGTTGCCGGCAACGGCCACGATGCCGGTCGCCGGCAGGCCCGCGACGCCCGCTACGCCGATCTGTCTGGGAGTGCCGCTCGTGAACTGACCGCTCAGCCCCGTGCCGTCCCGGGTGTCGAGGATGCGGTGCGGCCCGTATTGAACGTAGCCGTTGCCGTTGGCGTCCGCCAGGAAGTAGCCGGTGACGTCAATCAGCAGATCGGTCGTGGCGCCCACGTTGGAGCCCTTGTACCAGGCATCGAGGGTTCCCGCGGCCGACAGCGGAACAGTCGCGCCGTTGGCCCGGTTATCGCCGACCGGGAAATTGACCGTCGATGACCCGGGCATGGTCAAGATGGTCGGGCCGAGGAAGACCCAGCCGGAGGCCGACTGGTTGGTCACGGTCAAGTTGCCGGTGATGGCTATGGCGCCGCTCGGGACACCGCCCTTGCCGGCGATCTGATAGGTATATGTGCCGCCCGACGACAGCTTGCCTGTGGGTCCGATGCCGTTGCCCCGCGTGTCCACCACCCGAGTCGGCGCGACCGGATAGTAGGTGCCCGACTGGCTGACGAACCCCGGCGCCTGGCCGGAGATGGCGTCGTCAGTCGACAGGCTTGGGATCGAGACCATCGATCGGTAGTAAACATCGCCGTCCGATGCCGGGTTGTCCAGGTTGGGGTCGATCTGCGAGGTATAGCCGGGGCTTCGCGTGCTGGCCCAGGACGTCACGTGGTTGTGGAAGCCCGGGAACGACTTCCAGACGGAGTCGATCGTAGAGTGCGCGGTGAAGAGACCGTCGATGTAGGGCCCAATGTCATCTACGCCCTCGGCGATGACCGCCTTGGCGCCGCCTCGCAGAAAGCCCGATGCGTAGCCGTCGACTCGCTGCTCGGCCACGGCCTGCGTCGGCACGCCCTGGCCCCATTCGGTGTCGCCGGAGGCGTAGCAGAGGTGATTCAGTATCACCACCGCGTTGGGGGCCAGAGCAAGTTGGGCCATGAAGTTCTCGCCGTAGTACTGCGTGTTGCTGTCGCCGCCCCCCGCTGCGGCGTTGAGGCCCATGCCGTTGTCGAGATTGGGCTGCTCATAGCCCACGTAGGGATTCGGATAGCCGCTCCCGTGCCCCAAGTAGACGAGGATGTTGGCGCCCTGAGCCGCGACCGCCACCGCGCTCCAGGTCGCGTTCGGCGAGTACACCTTGATGACGTTGCTCGTGTACTTTGCGAACTCGGCCGCGGCGGCGTCCGCCTCGGATCGGTAGGAGGCCGTTGAGTCCTGGGTCGCACCCACGACAATGACGACCTTGGCCGGCGCAGATGCGGCTCTCGCACTCTGCGGGGCAACGGTAGCTGCGCTGCCGGCGATGAGCATGCCGATCGCGAGAGCGAGGACGAGCTTTCGCATGGCGTTCTCCCTGTTGGCTCTTCGGGGGAGTTGGAGCGGGAGCTCCGGCGGAATCGCGCCGGTGCGGCGCGATTCTTGGGCGGCCGACTGTCGGTTGCTATCCAGCCTGCGTCACCAGGCCGGCAAGGACAATCGTGCCTTGGTCCCAGGACCGAATGGTCCCTTCGGGCGGACTGTTGTACGTTTGGGTGCGGATGGGGGCTGTTCGAATGGCCCTGAAGCGGTGCCACTATAGGCAGCCTGACCGGTTTCGCCAACCTCTGTGAAGGAATCCACGACCGGAGGTACCCTCGCCTTAACCGGTCGCGGAGGACCGTCGCTGCTCCTGGGCGGTCCCTTCAGCCGAGGCGCAGACCTCGTACCAGTTCCATTAGCGTCGGGTTCGAGCGATCCCGATCCGACAGTATCGGCCGGCCGTCGGGCGTCTCGGCGATCCTGGGCCACGGCACTCCGACGGCCGGA
>PMNU01000048.1 GCA_003165675.1 Chloroflexota bacterium | reverse complement strand
AGATTCGAGCCCACGGCAGCGGCGAAGGCGGTCATGACCATGACCGCGGCCGGCGAGTCGCGCACCTGCCCCAGAACGATCTGCGCGAGCCACCCGGTTATGCCTGCGGACGACAGGCCATCCACGAGGACGCCCATCGCGGCCACGAAGACGAGCAGGGACCAGCCGATGCCGTCGAGCGGCCGATCGGGACGCCTGCTCGTCCGCTCGACGCCGAGCAGCAGCAGCCACACAGCCGCCAAAGTCGGCCCGAGCGGCAGGTCCAGCGCCGAAGCGACCGCGAAGGCGCCGACTGCGACCCCGAAGGCGGCCAGGAGCCGTCGCGGGACTCCTGCCCACGAGGCCCACGATGACGAGGCGGGCACGAGCGGCGCTCGCGCCGGCAGCTGGCGCCGGTAGACAACGAACAGGCAGCCGAGCAGGGCGACCACGGAAGCGACGGCGGCCGGCAAGAGCACCGGAACCAGGCTCGCGGCGCTCACCCCGAGGCGGTCGCTGACGATGACATTCACCGGGTTGCTCACCGGGAGCGCGATGGATGCGGCGTCGGCCACGAAGGTACAGGCAAGCACGTATGGAAGCGGCGCCAGGCCGAACCTGGCCACGAGAACGTAAACGACGGGCGTCAGCACGAGCGCTGCGGCATCGTTGGACAGGAGCGCCGCGACGATCGCGCCCACGCCCACGACCGCAGCCAGCAGTCGGCGCGGGCTGCCCCCCGACACCCGTGCGGATGTCCCGGCCAGGGCCTCGAAGAGCCCGCTTCGCTCGGCCACCGCCGCCGCTCCCGTCAGCCCAACGAAGAAGAGCAGGACGTTCCAATGGCCGGCGACGTCCGATACGGCACCGCTCGGCGATACCAGACCCGTCAGAACCATTCCGACAGCGCCGAGCGCGGCAGCGGAGGCTTCGCTCAAGCGCCACGGGCGAGCGATAACGAGGACGATCGTCACCAGGAAGATCGTGGCGGCCAGGGCCGCCGCCGGGATGAGTGGCGACTGTGCAGTCAAGGGCGCCATGTTCCCACGGCTGATCGCCGGGCGCTGTCCCTCCACGCGCCGCGGGGCGTGGCTACATCAGGCGGCGCACCCTGATCCAGGAGCGCCCTGAGTCGAACTTCCAGGCGAGCGCGCCCAAGGTGAGTTTGGCTTGTTCGCAGATCCCGCCCCAAAGGCGGATATCGTGCAAGTGATCAACCACCCCGGAGCAACCGTCGCTTCGGCCTTACGTCGCCGGGTTAGCCAGCCTTCTGGATCGCCGCGGCCGCGTCGGCGACCCGCTGGGTCGAGGCCTCGGATTTGAAGAAGTCGGCGGGCAGGGTCACCCCNNGTGGCGTGGTTCGGGCAATAGCCGTTGGGATTCTTCTTCAAATACCCCTGGTGGTAAGCCTCGGCAAAATAGAACTCGGGCGCGGGGTGGATCTCGGTCGTGATCGTGCCGTGGCCGGCAGCCTTCAGGCTGGCCTGGAAGGCATCGCGCGACGCCTCGGCCTCCCTCTGCTGTGCCTCGCCGTGGGTCAGGATCGCCGAGCGGTATTGCGTCCCCTGGTCGCCGCCCTGGCGCATTCCCTGCGTCGGGTCGTGCTCCTCCCAGAAGAGCTTGAGCAGCTCGCCGTAGGAGACGAGCTTTGGGTCGAAGACGACGCGGACGGTCTCGATATGGCCGGTCCGACCGGTGCAAACCTCTTCATAGGTCGGGTTGGGTGTGTATCCGCCCGAGTAGCCAACTGCGGTAGTGACGACGCCAGATTGCTGCCAGAAGAGCTTTTCGGCGCCCCAGAAGCAACCCATGCCGAATTCAGCGATCTCGGTGGCGGCGGGATATGGCGGCCTAAGGCTCGAGCCGTTGACGGCGTGTCTGTCCGGCACGGGCATCGCCTCCGAGCGGCCGGGCAGGGCTTCGGCAGGAGTGGGCATCTTGAGCTTGTGCGGATCGACGGACCAGTTCACTCAGGTCAGTCTACGCGAGCGTCCAACGGCTGCCCGCGCCCCGGTCGGGCGGGCCGCAGGACGAGTCACAAGCGCAGGACGAGTCACTACCATCGCCCCCTAGAATCCGCCCAATGACCCCCGAACGTGCGCGCTGCCTCGAGGCACTGGCCAGGATGGTTCTCCGCGTCCAACGCCCTCATCCGGTGCGTGTCGCGATCGACGGACCGGACGCGGCCGGCAAGACGATTCTCGCCGACGAGCTGGCTCCACTCATCGAGCGGTCGGGCCGGCCCGTGATTCGGGCATCGATCGACGGATTCCATCGCCCTCGGTCGCAGCGCTTTGCTCGCGGCCCCGAGTCGTCGCAGGGATACTTCCACGACTCATTCGACTATCCGGCACTACGGGCGGCGTTGCTCGATCCGCTCGGCCCCCGCGGCAGTCTCGAGTTCCGGCGCCAGATCTTCGACTACCGGACCGACAAGCCCGTGGCGGCGCCGACCGAAAGCGCTCCGGCCAACGCCGTCCTGATCTTCGACGGAGTGTTCCTGCTGCGCCGCGAGCTGATCGACCTGTGGGACTTCAGCATCTTCGTGGCCGTGCCCTTCGCCGAAACCCAGCGGCGCGCTGTCGCGCGCGACGCTGCCCTGCTTGGCGGCGAGGAGGAGGTCGGGCATCGATACGCGGCGCGCTATGTGCCGGGTCAGCAGCTCTACTTCGGTCAGGCCCATCCCCAGGACAAGGCGGACGCGATCGTCGACAACGAGGATCCCGATCGGCCGGTCCTGCGAGCGGGTGCGTGAGCCGTCTAGGAGAGGCCGCTCTGGCGGAGACGCGTGATCACGGCCGGCAGCCATCGATCCAGGTACGCGGCATCGTAGCGAGCCCGCACGGTGGCTGGGGCCGTGACCCGATCGAAGGGCGACGCGTCGATCAGGGCTTCTTCCACGGACCCGTAAACGCCGCCGGCCAGGCCCGCCACCAGGGCCGCACCGAGCGCCGCCGCCTCCTCGGTCCGGACGACCTCGAGCCGACCGGGTCCCAGTGCCGCCTTGGCGATAACCCAACGTCGATTTCGCGCTCCGCCGCCGGTGAGCTTGACGCGGTCGAGCGGCGTGCCGGTGATACGGGCAAGCTCGTCGAGCATCCACCGCACGTGATACGCGCAGCCGTCGACAGCGGCCGCAGCCAGATCCACGAGAGTGTGGGTCTCGCGCAGGCCCTCGAACTCGAGGCTCGCCGACGGATCGCGATGGGGCGCGGTCCGGCCGCGCAGGTACGGTCGAACTATCGGCTCGACCGGACCCGGACCGGCCCCCTCCAGAAGCTCCACAAAAGGCGCGTAGCGTTCGGCCTCGTCCGAGCTCGCCCCGCCGACCTGGACCGGCTCGCCCGCGCGATCCGCCCCGGCAGCCGCGTCCCCAACGCCCAGGAATGTGTCCAGGAACCAATCGATCAGCGCGCCGGACGACTGCAACCCGCCGGACACATAGGACAGCCCGTCCACGGCATGGCAGCCGGTCGAGAAGCCTCCGCGCCTGATCTCGTCCGCAAGGGCCGGCCGCTCCGCGACCAGCAGCGTGGCCTCGGCGCTGCCCATCGAATCGAGCACGTCGCCCGGTTTCGTGACGCCCGCGCCCAGCGCCGCGGCCAGATGGTCGTGGCCGGCGATCGCCACGGGCGTCCCTGCCGGCAATCCCAGCCGGGTTGCCGCCGCCGCGGTAAGCCCGCCGACGGCCTTGCCGAGCGGAAGGACTACAGGCATTTCGTCGGGTCCCAGGCTGGCCAGGGCGAGCAGCTCGGCATCCCAGGCTCGCGCCGTCACGTTGAAGGCGAGCGTCCGGCAGGCGAGCGAGGCGTTTGTCGCGAGGTTCCCCGTCAGGTCGAGGGCGACGAGCTCGGCCACACCCGCCCAGTGCCGCAAGCGGGTGAAGTCGGCGGCCTTGTGCTCGCGCAGCCACAGCAGCTTCGACAGCGTGTACTTGGGCTCCGGGCGCAGGCCCGTCCGAGCGAAGAGAGGCGCGGCCCCGATCTGCCGCTCCAGCCAGGCGGCCTGCCGTTCCGGCCGCGGATCGTGCCACGCCAGGATGTCGCCCACGGGCAGGTTTCGGCGATCGATGGGGACGCCGGATTCGGCCATGCTGGCGATGCCGACGGCCACGGGCCTGTGGCGCGCGCCGGCTGCATCCACGCACTCGGCAATCGCTGAGCTCACTGCGGCCAGCAGCTCGTTCGGACGGTGATATGCGCCGCCACCGCGGACGGCATGAGTCTCGGTGGCCCGCCGCGCCACGTGCAGCACGCCACTTCCCGGCGCCACGAGCGCGGCCTTGATGTGCGTCGAACCGACGTCGACGCCCACGAGAGTCCGGGCGGCGCCGGCCCGTTGTACAGACATGATCCAATCATGGCGCAGAGGGAGGCATCTGTGGGCACCGGCGCGCCGCTCCGGAGTTGAGCTCGACGCTGACCGCCAGCTCTTCGACCCCGCGTACCANNCCCCTCACTGCGACGGTCCGAGGACTCGAACGCCGGCGTCTCCCAGGACATTCGAAGCCGATGCGGCGGCGCGCGCATAGTTCTACGATCTGGCGGGGCCCCGGCGGGGCCCGGCACTGGGACGAATGACGACGGGCCTCCGAGGGTCCGCGACTGAGGTGACGATGGCCGGACGAAGCGAGGGGCTTCCGCTTGAGTCGCTCTGGCAGGCTGCTGGGCCGACGGCCGACGGGGTCGGTATCCGCGGCGGCCCGTTGCCACCCCCGCTGGCCGAGAGGTTCCCCGGCGAGCTGACGATAGACCTCCAGGCCGATCGCCCGACCGTGCTTGCCAACTTCGTGACCAGTCTCGACGGCGTCGTATCCATGGGAACGGGCGAGCGGGGCACCGGCGGCGGCGATGTCAGCGGCTTCTCCGAGGCGGACAGATTCATGATGGCCCTGCTTCGCAGCCTGGCCGACGTGGTGGTGGTCGGGGCGGGAACCGTGCGCGCCGGCCGGCGCCACCAGTGGACAGCCCGCCACATCCAGCCGGCCCTGGCCGGCGCGTTCGCGGCCTGGCGCACCGAGCTGCGGCTGCCACCGCAGCCGACCACGATCGTCGTCACCGCAAGTGGCAACCTGGACGGCACACATGCCGGCCTCAACGCCCCGGACGTGCCAGTCATCGTGGTCACCACCAGGGCCGGCGCGGAACGCCTGGCCACGCTCACCCTCTCCCCAAACGTTCGAGTCGAGGTTGCGAGCGACGGCGCCCACGTGCCCATCGGCACGTTGATCGAGGTTGTCCGCGGCACCGGCGCCCGCGTAGCCCTGTGTGAAGGCGGGCCGCATCTCTTTGGCGAACTCCTCAGGGCCCGCGCGGTGGACGACCTCTTCCTTACGGTCGCTCCGCAGATGGCCGGCCGCGACGCATCGGTCACCCGGCTCTCCCTTGTTGAGGGGACGAGCTTCGGCGAGGGGCGCGGCCGCTGGGCCAGCCTGACCTCCGTTCGACGGGCCGGCGACGACCTCTTCCTGCGCTACCGCTTCGAGGATTAGCTTCGGGCGGGGCAACGCCGGGCACAAGGCGGCGCCGGGCACAAGGCGGCGCAGGGCACGAAGGCGGCGCTGAATGGCGCAAGGCGGCGGCAGGGCGCGACGGCAGGGCCGCGGTCGCCTCCGGCCGTAACCCCGCTGAAAGGCTACATGTGGACGATCTCGCCATGGAACTCGAGCCGCCGCGGAGCCAGTCCGGCACCGGGCGGCCCTCGGGGCCGGTCCGTCTTGCCGGCTGAGTGAGAAAGGACATCGCCACCATGATCGACCCTGTCGAGCCGGCCATGCCGGCAGATACCAGACCGATCGGCCGCCACCGAGCCAC
>PMNU01000022.1:2794-8399 GCA_003165675.1 Chloroflexota bacterium | reverse complement strand
GGGACTCGCGGCGCAGCCGTCGATGTAGAGGCGACGGTCACCGCAACGGCCGGTCTGCTCGACATCGGCAACCCGACCGTGGTCGTCGACGATGGCACGGCCGCGGCGGCGGTCATTCTGCCGGCCGCCGCGGATGCGCCCCGCGTTGGCATGCGGGTGCGAGTTACCGGCAAGATCGGCAGCTGGGAAGGCGGCCCAACGGTGATCGCCTCGCAAGTGGCGGCTCAGGGTATCCTCCAGGCCATCGACCCACGGCCGACCGCCGGTCCCCTCGATAGCTCGCTCGAATGGCAACTGGTCCAGGTTTGCGGCCGGATCGANNTCCTCAGTCGGGCGCCTGGCGGTGGTGGTCGGCATCGTCCGCCGCTCAACCTCGGACTCGTCGGTCTTCCAGTTGCTGCCGCGGACGTCGCTCGACTTTCGCCTCGGGCCTTCGCCGGAAGCCCTAGGCGCGACGGCCGGTCTCGGCTCAGCCGGCCCTTCGGGCGGCAGCCCGGTCAGCAGCGGTTCCGCCGTTGGAGCAGCGACCACGAGCGTCGGAATCGGATCCCTTTCCGCCTATATCGGCCGCACCGTCACCGTCGCGGGCCTCGTGACGAAGACGGCGAGCGGGACGGCCACCATCGACGACGGCACCGGCGAGGTCCGAGTGGGCGGCTCTGCGGCAGCCGATGCCCTCGCCATGCTCGAGCCGGGCGACGCCATCGAAGTGACCGGCCTCCTGGAGCAGGACGAAGGAGGTCTGATCATCAAGGCGGATCCCCTGTCGGTCGTCGATCTCCCCGGCGATCGCGGGGAGGCAACGACGACTCCGGGTGACCTGGTTGATCTCGCCGCCGGCGTGTCCGCCGCCGTAACGGCGTCGTCCACGGCCGCGGCCGCCACGATACAGCGGGTCTCGCCGGCAACCGCTCCGGCGAACGGCGTGGCGCTTCTGGCACTCATTCTCGTGGCAATCGGGGCGGTAGCAGCCGCCTTGGCCTTCGCCCGGCGTGGCGGCTCGCTTCGCCGACTGGCTGTTCCTGTCTCGCCGCTGGCCGCCGTTCTTCTGGCTCGGCTGGATCCGCGACGGCCGAAGCCAGGCCCCAGGAGGGGCAAATGAAGGCGCAGAAAGCCCCTTGCGCCTCGTGAGCCTCGTTGGACCGCTCTTGACGCTCAACTTTCGGGCCGTCTATGCTCGTTCCAGGTGCTCAGCTATGCGCACCAGCTACGAGGGACGAGGTATTGCCGAACGCGGACCTCTCCGTGCGGCCCCCCTGCCACCAGGCGTGTCTTCAGGGGCCTCACAGGGTGGAACGCTGGGCGCTTGCCGAGACCGTCGGAGTCGGCAGTGGCCGGTGCCGATCGGCCCGGCAGCCTTCGATTCATCGCCATCAGGTACGCTTGCCTGAGTAGGCGCGACTATCAATGTCGGGGCCACGCTCCGTTCGTCAATGGGAGGCTTGAGACAATGGCCGAGGGCTACTGCGTCAAGGACAAGAAGAAGGTCGTTATCCAGAATGCCGAGCGCATCACGATGAAGAACGGCAAGCCGGCGACTCAGGGCACCTGCCCGGACTGCGGCGGCAAGGTCTTCCGAATCGGCGCCTGATCGGCCCGAACTCGATAACGACCGCGACCCCCGCCTCGGCGGGGGTCGCGGCGTGTCTGGCGCGCTGACGGCGGTCCACGCCGATCCTCGCCGAGCTGCCGGCCCGCGCGGACCTCACTCTGGCCGCCGGCCGCGCCGGTCAGCCGTGAGGACGGTCCGTCGGCTTCGCGACACGACCCAGGGCTGTGTGGCACGGGTTCGTCCCCCGGGAGTCCCTTGGCAGGCCCGCCCGCCCCGGTCGGAGGGGCCGGCCCGAACGGGCCGACCGGCACCGTGGCGCTCGAATCCGCTTTGCTAGAATTAGCGAGCATCCCACCAAACCCAAACTCGCGAGGCTTACCCCTGTCACTGCGCCCTGTTCTCGCCCTCGACCTGGGCGGGACGCACATTCGAGCCGCCGTCGTCATGGATGACGGTTCCCGACTCGCCCTGGTCAAGGGGCGCACGCCGATAGTCGACGGCCCGGCGGCGATCCTCGATGCTTGCGAGGCCGCGCTTCGAGACGTCAGGAATAGGGCCCCCGACGAAGTCAGGAAGGCCATCGTCGGCGTCGGCATCTCCAGCCCCGGTCCCATCGATCCGTGGCGCGGCGTCGTGCTGCAGACCCCGAACATGGGTCCCCGATTCGTCGATGTGCCAATTGCCGCTGAGCTCGTCAGGCGGCTCGGCCTGCCGTCCTTCCTGGAGCGCGACACGAACGTTGCCGCACTCGGCGAGATGGCCTTCGGTGCGGCCCGCGACTGCCCGGACTTCATCTACCTCACCGTATCCACGGGCGTCGGCGGAGCGATCGTGTCCGAGGGCCGCATCTTCCACGGCCCGGACGGAACCGCCGGCGAACTCGGCCACACCCCGGTCTCCATGGAAGGCGAGTGCGGTTGCGGCGCCGTGGGCTGCCTTGAAGCATTCATCGGTGGAGCGGCGATGGCCAGGACCGCCCGCGCGACAGTAGCCGACGGCCGGAGCCCCTTCCTCGCCGCGCGCGCGGCCCAGAAGGGCATCGAAGCCATCGAGGCGCGTGACGTCGCCGAGGGCGAAGACACCGGCGATGAGATGTGTCGAAGCATCATGGAGCGCGGTCGACGCGCATTCGCCGTTGCCTGTGTCGGCTTCGTCGACGCACTCAACCCAACCAGGATCGTGGTCGGCGGCGCGATCTCGGACGCTCAGGGCGAGCGACTTCTCGGTCCGGCTCGGACCGCGGTCGCCACCACCGCCTTCCGTACGCCCCGCGGCCGGGTAAAGATCGTCCATGCCGAGCTCGGCGGGGACGTCAGCCTGGCAGGCGGCCACCCACTCGTGATCGCGCGTCTCGGCGACCCGGCCTGGCGCGGCGGTCGGGCTACTTCGCTCTCCGCGAACGGTTGACCGAGCGCGGCATCGAATCCTCTGGAGGATCAAACATGACAGTTCGTGTCGGAATCAACGGTTTCGGTCGCATCGGCCGCCAGTCGCTGAAGGCGATCATCGAGCGCGCCCCCGGCCTCGAAGTCGTCGCGGTCAACGACATAGTCGATGTCCCGACCAATGCGCTCCTCTTCGCCCACGACTCGACCTACGGCAACTTCCACGGCACCGTGACGCACACCGACGACTCGATCGTCATCAACGGCAAGGCCGTCAAGGTTCTGCAGGTCAGCGACCCGGCCCAACTTCCGTGGAAGGACCTCGGCGTCGACATCGTCATCGAGTCGACCGGTCGCTTTACCGAGGCCGACAAGGCCCGCGCCCACATCACAGCCGGCGCCAAGAAGGTTCTCATCAGCGCCCCCGCCAAGGGCGAGGACATCACCATCGTCCTCGGCGTCAACGAGGGCAAGTACGACCCGTCCAAGCACACGATCATCAGCAACGCCAGCTGCACCACCAACTGCCTGGCGCCAGTGGCCAAGGTCCTCAACGACACCTTCGGGATCGAAAAGGGCCTGATGAACACGATCCACAGCTACACCAACGATCAGCGCATCCTCGACGTTGCCCACAAGGATCCCCGTCGTGCCCGCTCGGCCGGTCTCAACATGATCCCGACGACCACCGGCGCCGCCAAGGCCCTCGCGCTCGTCATCCCCGAGCTTAAGGGCAAGGTCGACGGCTTCAGCCTTCGCGTTCCGACCCCGACCGTCAGCATCGTCGACTTCGCCGTCGAGCTTCGCGACGACACCACCGCCGCGGCGATCAACGATGCGTTCCGCACGGCCGCCGCGGGGCCGCTCAAGGGCATCCTCGGCGTCAGCGACGACCCGCTCGTCTCGATGGACTTCAAGGGCGACTCCCGCTCCTCGATCATCGACTCCGCCCTGACCATGGTCATCGGTGGCTCCGGCAACTTTGCCAAGGTTCTGTCCTGGTACGACAACGAATGGGGCTACAGCTGCCGCGTTGCCGACCTGACCAAATTCATCGCCGAGCGCCTCTAACCAGCGCTTCGTAAGTCGGACCGGGGCCGGTGGCATCGTCACCGGTCCCCGACCGGCCTCAGCCAAGCTCGAGGTCAAGATGAACAAGCTCACCATCCGGGACCTGGACGCGGCAGGCAAGCGCGTCTTCGTCCGCGTCGACTTCAACGTTCCCCTCGAGGACGGCAAGATCACGGACGACAGCCGGATCGTGGCCGCACTGCCGACGATCAAGGCATTGCTCGCTCAGGGTGCCATCGTCATTCTGGCCAGCCACCTCGGCCGGCCCGACGGCAAGGTCCAGGACAGCATGCGCCTGCGGCCCGTCGCCGAGCGACTCTCTCAGCTGCTCAAGATGCCGGTTCCGGTAACGGGTGACGCCCTTGGCGCCGGCACCGAGGACGCCATAAAGCGCCTCAAGCCCGGCGAATGCATTCTCCTTGAGAACCTCCGCTTCCACGCCGAGGAAGAGAGGAACGATCCCGAGTTCGCGAAGGCGCTGGCGAGCTACGCGGACGTCTACGTCAACGACGCCTTTGGCACGGCCCATCGCGCCCACGCCTCCACCGAGGGCATCGCCCACCTGCTGCCGGCGTACGCGGGCCTGCTGATGGAGAAGGAGATCGAGTTCCTCGGCAAGCTCATGGAGAACCCGGAGCGGCCGTTCGCCGCGATCATCGGTGGGGCCAAGGTCTCCGGGAAGATCAAGGTTCTGCGCAACCTGGTCGACAAGGTCGACATCCTGGTCATCGGCGGCGGCATGGCCAACACCTTCCTGCTCGCTCAGGGCAAGTCGGTCGGCAAGAGCCTCGTCGAGCCGGATCGGGTCGAGGACGCCAAGGCGATCATGGAGTCGGCCGCCAAGCACGGCACCAAGATCATCTTGCCGACGGACGTGGTCGTGGCCAAGGAGGTCACGCGCGGCAGCGAGTACAAGACCCTCGCCGCCGACAAAGTGCCGGCCTCCTGGAACATCGTCGACATCGGCAAGCAGAGCATCGAGGCGATGCGCAAGGCCCTCGAGCCGGCCCGCACGGTCTTCTGGAACGGCCCCCTGGGCGTCTTTGAGATCCCGTCCTTCTCGGTCGGGACCAAGGACATCGCCCGCTTCCTGGCCGGTCGAGCTCAGGCCGGCGCCACGGTCGTGGTAGGCGGCGGCGACTCCGTGGCAGCCGTGGAGCAGCAGGGCCTGGCCGACAAGATGACCCACATTTCAACGGGCGGCGGCGCGTCGCTCGAGTTCCTCGAGGGCAAGGAGCTGCCTGGGGTAGCCGTGCTTCTCGACCGTAAGTAGGCCTGGAGTAGTCATGACGACAATCGATCTAATCGAAGCCCGCCAGATCCTCGATTCCCGCGGCAACCCGACCGTCGAGGTCGACGTGGTGCTCGTTGACGGTTCGGTCGGCCGCGCGGCGGTGCCGTCGGGCGCCTCCACGGGCGCCAACGAGGCGGTCGAGCTGCGCGACGGCGACAAGTCCAAGTACGGCGGCAAGGGCGTGCTCAAGGCCGTGGCGAACGTCCGCGAGGTCATCGCGCCCGAACTGCTGGGCACGGACGCGGCCGATCAAGCCGGCCTCGACGCGGCCCTGATCGCCCTGGACGGCACCCCGAACAAGGG
>PMNU01000022.1:0-2760 GCA_003165675.1 Chloroflexota bacterium | reverse complement strand
TTCACCGACGCGCTCCGCGCCGGCGCCGAGGTCTTCCATGCCCTCAGGTCGATCCTGAGCGCCGAAGGCTTCTCGGTCGGCCAGGGCGACGAAGGCGGGTTCGCGCCGTCGCTGCCGTCGAACGAGGCCGCGGTCGAGGTCATCCTGCGAGCCATCGAGAAGGCGGGCTACAAGCCGGGCGACGAAGTGGCGATCGCGCTGGACCCGGCCACGAGCTCGATCCTGGTCGAAGGCACCGGAACTGGCAACGTGACCGGGCAGTACCGCCTCGAGCGTGAGGGCCGCACACTCGACTCCGGCCAGCTGATCGACCTCTGGGAGAAGTGGATCGCCAAGTACCCGATCGTCTCCCTCGAGGACGGCCTGGCCGAGGACGACTGGGCCGGCTGGGCCGAGCAGACCAAGCGGCTCGGCTCGAAGGTCCAGCTCGTGGGCGACGACATATTCGTCACCAACCCCGAGTTCATCGCCCGCGGCATCCGCGAGTCGTCCGCCAACTCGGTCCTGATCAAGCTCAACCAGATCGGCACTGTGACCGAAACCGTCGACGCGATCGCGTTGGCGCGACGTGCCGGTTGGACGGCCATGGTCAGCCACCGCTCCGGCGAGACCGAGGACACGACCATCGCCGACTTCGTGGTGGCGATGGGCACGGGCCAGATCAAGACCGGCGCCCCGTCCCGCTCCGAGCGGGTCGCCAAGTACAACCGGCTGCTCCGCATCGAGGAAGAGCTCGGCGGCGCCGCTCTCTACCTCGGCCGGGCGGCCCTGGCAGGCGCCAAGCCGTAGCGGGTTCCGTTCATCGCCAAAGCGGGCCGGTCCTTCGGGGTCGGCCCGCTTTGTTCATGGCAGGGCGCGCGGCAGCGGGACGCCGGGGCTCAACGACTCAGCGTGGATCCGCCGGTCGGACAGGGGCTCCGCTCGGCGCGAACTTACGGGTTGGCCTGGGCGTCGACCGACGCGGTCCACTGGCAGCGTTCAACCGACCCGAGCTCGACGCTGGGCCAGACGAAGCCGACGGGTAGGGTTCGAATAGCCGGTCACGACGGAGATGGCGCCGGCATCAGCCCCTCGATGAACGCGCCCGTTCGCGCGTCGATCAGGACCAGCTCGCTCGTGGCCGGGGCCGGGCAGGGGTGGGGAGTGGCGGTCGGTGGGCCGCAGGAAGGGAACCCGAACGACCCTGACAGCAGGACTGCCCAGACCGGCGTGTCAGCATCAACAAACGACCCGCCGCCGGCCTCCGCTCCATACGTGGACAGCTTCGTCGAGATCACCGTCACGGGGATGGCCGATGAAACCTGGCCTACTGCGGTAGAAACTGCCGCCTGAGCGGACACGGGACCAGGGGAGATCGTCTGCTCGGGGAAGGGAGACGGGGAAGGCGTCGGCCTCGGCGCTGCGCTCGCACGGAGCGACGAGGTGGGCGCTGGCGTCGCGCACGCAACCCCAAGAGTGCCGAGGAGCACCAAGCTCAGGAAGAACCGTCCAGCTCGATCCATCACGGCAGACCTCCCACTCGTGCAGACGCCCTAAGGGCCGTAGTGGTTCCACCAGCTTGTTCCGCCGGACCGAGTTGAGCAAGCAACGACACTCCCAAGGACGTTCCCCGGGTGCCTTGGCGGACTCTCGCCGATGCTAGAGTCGCCGCGGCGTTGCCGTCTCTGGAAGGGTTGCTGACGTGAAGACAATCGTAGGAGCGCGAAGATTGACCCGACGACGCGCCCGCTCAGTGCGCTCCGCTCTGGTCCTCGGCGTGGCGTTTGGCCTGTCAGCCTGCTCGGCCGTGCCCTCGCCGTCCGTCGCCGGGGCCGCTCCAGCGCGCATCTCGGCCACGAACGGGGCGTCGTTGCCGGCTGCGACGGAACCGGCAGGTCCGGCGCCGTCGACGGGCGTCGGGCCGTCTTCACCTCAGGGGTGGACGTCTCTGACCTGGACAGAAGCCGATCCGGGGCCGTTCTCGGGCCCCGGCAACCAGTACGTCATAGGCGGCACCGCGTGGAGCGGTGGGTTCCTCCTCGTGGGCGAGGAGACCCCGCTTCCTTCTGGTCTGGTCGAAGGCGTGGTCTGGTCATCGACCGACGGGCTCCACTGGCAACGGATCCCGAACACCGCCGGGACATTCCGCGGGTCCGAGATCGAAGCGGTCGCCGCGCGCGGGTCGACCATTGTCGCGGTTGGGGTTTCGCGTCTGCAGGACGGAGCGCAGCAGCTCACGCCGCCGTACGGGTTGGCCTGGACGTCGACCGACGGGATCCACTGGCAGCGTTCAAGCGACCCGAGCTCGGCGCTGGGCCAGACGAGCCCGACGGGCGTCGTTGCGGGGCCGGATGGCTTCGTGGCGTACGGAAGTGACCTGTCCGGAACGGCGCCGGCGATTCTCTACTCGAGCGACGGCGTCACCTGGCAGCGTGTTGCCGACACGGCTGGCCTATTCTCAGGGGACAGTGTCCTGTCGATGGCCGCAACCGGCGACGGTTTCGCCGCCATCGGCAGCGGTCCCCGGCCCGGGCTCCGCCCCTCCGACGACGGCTTCGACCCGACGCCCGGCCAGGCCGCGGCATGGTGGTCGGCCGACGGTCGGACCTGGCATGCGAGCGACGTCGAATCCGGAGGCTACGGCCTCGTATCGGTCCAGCCGTGGGTCGGCGGGATTCTGCGAGCGCTCGGCAGTGGCGCCTGCGGCGGATGCGTTGGCCCGCCTGTCGTGTGGTACTCGATCGATGGGGGCCGCTCGTGGCGCATGGATACGCAGTCGGC
>PMNU01000021.1 GCA_003165675.1 Chloroflexota bacterium | reverse complement strand
CGGCGATGCCGCCGCCCACGACGAGCGTGGCGGGGTTGATGTCGACCGTCATCGGAGAGAGCGGCTCGTTGCGGCGAACCCGCTCCACTCCGCCGGCCAGGATCGCCTTGGCTTTGACCGTTGCCGCGGCCTTGTCCGTGTGGACCCACGAGTCCTGCTCGCGGATCGAGACCAGCTCGCACAGGTACGGGTTCAACCCGGCGCGGGCCGTGGCGGTGCGGAAGGTGTTCTCGTGAAGATGCGGGGAACAGGCGGCGACCACGATTCGGTTGAGGCCGAGATTCTTGATGTCGTCGGTCACTAGCTCCTGGCCGGGGCTGGAGCACATGAACTTGTAGTCGCGAGCGACCACGACGCCCTGGTCGCGGAGGTTCTCGGCCGCCCATCGGGCGACCTCGGCGACGTCGACGACGCCGGCGATGTTGCTGCCGCAGTGGCAGACGTAGACGCCGATGCGGATGTCGCCTTCCGCCGGCAATCCGGCGGAGGACGCGTTCCCGGCCGGCAAGTGGCTGTGTTCGGCGGTCATTCCTCAACCTCGCTGTCGGCCATGCGCGGCATCGGCAGGGCCCGCTTGTCGGGCCTCGGCCTGTGCGCGGCTGGAGCGGCTCCGGCGGCTGCGAGCGCCAGCTCGGGGGCTGCCTTCAAGGCCTTCGCCAGGGTCTTGCTGGCGTTCGTGTACTCGCGCCCCACGCCAACCCTCTTGGGCTCGAGGCCGAACGCCACGCCCATCAGCTGGGTGAAGAACACGATCGGCATCTTGTGGTGGGTGTGGAACATGGCGTTCATCTCGCCCTGGTAGGCGTCGATGTTGATCTGGCACATCGGGCAGACCGTGACCATCATCACGGCCTCGCGCCGCTCGGCTTCCGCCACCAGACGTCGAATGAGCTCCAGACCGACCTTCGGGGCGACCTGCGTCATGTGGCCGCCGCAGCACTCGGTCTTGAGCGGGTAGTCCACGACGTCAGCGCCGAGGGCTCGAAGGAGCCGGTCGAGGTCGTTCGGCTGCTCGTGGTTGGTGTAGGCGCCGTCCACGTCGGGCCGCGGGACCATGCAGCCGAGATACGGCGCGACCTTCAGGCCGGTGAGCGGCTTCTTGACCGCGGCCTTCACCGCCTCCAGGCCGACGTCGTTGAGGATGACCTCGAGCAGATGGCGGACCTTGACGGTACCCGGGTCGTAGTGCAGGCCGCCGGCGCCGAGCGCGTCGTTGACGCGGGCGTTGAGGGCCGGCTGGGCGCCCATGTAGTGGTCCGCCTTGGCGAGGTTGAGGTAGCAGGCGCTGCAGGCGGCGACAAGCGACTCGCCCGCCTTCTTCTCACCGGCGGCGATGGCCAGGTTTCGGGCGATCATCGCGTAGGCGGGAGTAGTGCTCAGGCTGACGTACTCGGTTGCGCCGCAGCAGTTCCAGTCGTTGAGCTCTTCGAGGGTGATGCCGAGAGGCTCGCAGATGCCTTGCAGGGACTCGCGATATGAGCGTCCGCTGCCCTCCATAGAGCAGCCCGGGTAGTAGAGGTAGCTGCTCATCGGGCTCGCTCCAGCTCGTCGGCGCGCCGCAGGATCGCCTGCAGCTGCTTCTTGCCGTGGATCTGGTGGGGCAGGATGCCGATGCGGCCATGGCGGAAGAGGCCGAAGGCCATCGGGGTCATGCCCGGCAGCCGCGGGATGTAGTGGCGCAGGTAGTGACGCGCCGTCAGGCCGATCTCCCAGCTGCGGCCGAAACGCTTGGCCTGGCCGATGAAGACCCCAGCGAAGTCGGGGCCGACGTTGTTCGGATACGTGTGCTCCTTCTCCGCGATGACCTTGATCGCGTACATCACGTCCGTGATTTCGATCTCTTGCGGGCAGCGCACCACGCAGTGGTAGCAGGAGAGGCACATCCAGGGCGTGTTGCTGCGGAGGACCTCATCGCGCTCGCCGGCACGGATCAGTGCAAACAGCCCTCTGGGGGTGTGATCCATGGCGCTGGCCGACGGGCAAGAGCCCCCGCAACTGCCGCATTGGATACACATCTCCAGCCGGGAGACGCCAGCTGTCTTCGAGTTCACCTCGGCCAGCAGGCGAGCGCCCGCGTCGGCTGCCTCGGGAGGTGAGACCTGAGCCACGATCATCCAATCGCCCCTTTGGTCTGCCCGGTTTCCTGCGACGATCTGCTCCGCCGGTCGCACGCGTTACCGGACGTCCGCGCCTGCCTCGTGCGCGAGCGTCCGATGTCAGCGGGATCGGTCGGCCTTGACCGCTTTGGTTTCGGCCGGGCGTTTCGGATATGTTCTGGGACGCAACTGCGCCCTATTCGGGAGCGTTCCGTGTCGGCGCCGGTGGCAACGGTTCCGGGACCGACCCTTCGAGCCGCATGGGGCGGCTGCCGATTCGTTGCCTTGTGTCCATTCTCGGAAGCCGAAGCGCATGCCGGTAGGGCCGCATGACCCGGCACATCGGGGGCCAACCCGCCCGGCTTCTCGGGCACATGGGGACTGGGCCGTGCCCGCCAACGAAAAGTTGGAGGATCGGCCGCAACAGAATCGAGAACCCCGGCCGCCACGCCCGTGACGACCGGGGTCGAGTTCGCCGAACTGAATGTCAGGCGGTCCTCTTCAGGATGCCGAGAACGCCGCCGACCACGATCAAGGCGCCGGCCAGGAGATCCAGATACAGGCCTACACCCATGGCGGCCATGCCGGCGAGGACGGCATTGGCGTCATTGACGTCGCTCGAGATGCTCTGGAAATTGAAGAGTCCAACGAACAGGATGAGCACTCCGACGACCACTGTCAGGCCTTCGATCGAGCCCACCGCGACTCCCATGAACTTGAGCGCCGGAATCGGAAGCTTGACGTCGAGGATCCAGGCGACGGCAAGTGCGATCGCAACGATGCCGAGGACGGCGACAATCTTGCCTCCGTTGCCTCCGTCCCAGCCCGACATCGACGCGCCGGTGCCGGCCTGACTGGCGACCGATTGCGACAGGGTCTCCCAGGCGAGGAACGCGCCCACCGCGGCGAGGATTCCCCCGATGGCCGTCACGACGGCCCCGATCGGGAGTTTTCGTTCACCAATGGCGATAGACATCCCTGCGATCCTCCACTCCACGTCTCGCCTCTGACGGAGAGCGATCGACGCACCGCAAGGGTATGCTCCCGCTTCCTCCATGGCGCAGTCGATTTGGCGCCGATTTCGGCGTCCTTGGGTCTGTAAGGTACGGTCACGGCCGTGCCGGTTGGCTGCGGGGCGGTCTGATGCGCCCGGGGCGGGCATAGTTCGAGCCAGGGCGGTCCAGAACGGTTCGGACCTGTCCGGTTCGGTTAGGTTAGGTAGGATTCCCGCTTCTGCCGACGTCAGGAGCAGAAGCCAAGGACGGCATCGCGCAGGACGGGCAGGCCAAACCGGAGCGCCTCGACGCTCACTCGTTCGTCGTCGCCGTGCATCAGTTCCAGGAGGCCGTCGCCGTGGCCCGTCCTCAGCGGCGAGAAGCCGTACGTCGGGACGCCGATTCGGGCAAGGTGCTTGGCGTCCGTCGCGAACGGAGCGAGGAATGGAACCGGCACGCCGCCAGTGTCGTGTGACTTCAGCACCAGCTCGAGCAGCCGGTAGAGCGGACTGTCGAGCGGCGCCTCGACCGACGGGCCTACCTGCTCGCATTCGACCTCGATGCGGTCCCACAGTTCTCCGCCGATGCGACGGCGCAGCTCGGCGCGCATTGCCGGCTCGTCGGTGCCGGGCAGGGTTCGGCAGTCGATCTCTATCTCGGCCACGCCCGGTATGACGTTGTACTTCACGCCCGCCCGGACGATGCCGACCGAGACCGTGTCGTGGATCATCGCCGAGACGGTGCGGGCCAGAACCGGATCGCACAGCTCGCGGAGAGCGGCGTCCACCCGGACCGGATCGATGGCGGGAGCCGTGCCGGGGCCGGCATCAGGGGGAGTTCCCGCGGCCGGGGCGAGGGCGGCGATTGCCGCGGCCGCGCGCGCGGTCAGGTGGGGGATTGCCCGGCCCAGAGAGATGCCAATGGATTCGGTGACGCGCACCGGCCCGGGTTCGGCGAGCCTGACCACGATCCGGGCTGCCAGAACCGCGGCGTTGTCCGGCGTGGGCACGGAGCCGTGGCCCCAACGACCCTTCACATGCAGCCTGTAGACGACGAAGCCCTTCTCGGCGACCTGAATCGGGTAGAAGCGGACGCCGCCGTACGTCGTGGATATGCCGCCTGCCTCATTGAGCGCCCCGGCGGCGCGGAGCCAATCCGGATGGTTGTCGACGAGCCAGCCGGCGCCCTGCCAGCCGCCAGCCTCCTCGTCGGCCGAAGAGCAGAAGATGACGTCGCGGCGAAGGCCGGGGATGGGGTCCGTGGCGGGATCGCGGCCGGCCTTCCGGGCGGCCCGCGCCAGGCCGCGCATGACCTGCACTTCCATCGCCACCATCGACTTCATGTCGACGGCGCCGCGGCCCCAGACGTAGCCTTCCGCAAGGTCGCCGCCGAACGGGTCGTGGGTCCAGCCTTCCGGTTCGGCTGGCACCACGTCCAGGTGCGAGAGGAGCAGCAACGGCTCGCCGCCGGTGCCGTCGCCGCGGAGCCGCGCCACGATCGAACCGCGGCCGGGAAACGGCTCCACGACCGTCGACTGGATGCCCTCGTCAGCGAGGACGCCTTCGAGGTAACGAGCCGCGAGGAGCTCGTCGCCGGGCGGGTTGACGGTCTTGATCCGGATGAGGGCCCGGACCAATTCGACCAGTTGGGCGAGTTCGCTATCGGCGAGTTCCGTGTCGGCCCTATGGATCTGGCCAGCCAACTGCATCCTCCATTGCGCCCGACGGGCTCACCCTGATTGTGGAGCGGACCGCCAGCTTGCGCAGGCGAGCGTCGGCCTGTCGGGAATGGCTACTTCGCGGCGGTCGCGGTCTTCAGTCGCGCCGCCAGGCGCTCGCCCGTCGTGACTGCCCCGAACGACGCGGACGAAACCAGGGCCGCGTACTTGGCCATGACGCCACTCCTGTAGCGCGGGGCCGGTGCCGTCCAGCGGGCGCGCCGCGCCTCGAGCACCGCCGCCGGAACGTTGAGATCCAGGGCGTGCCGGTCGACGTCGATGACGATCTCGTCGCCCTCCTCTACCAGCGCTATCGGGCCGCCAAGCGCCGCCTCGGGCGCGACGTGGCCGATCATCAACCCGTGGGTGCCGCCGGAGAAACGCCCGTCGGTGAGCAGGGCCACGTGCTCGCCCATGCCCTCGCCGGACAGCGCGGCCGTGACCGAGAGCATCTCCTGCATGCCGGGTCCGCCGACCGGACCCTCGTAGCGGATCACGATCACGTCGCCCTTGTTGATTCTCTGATTGCGGACGGCGTCGTAGCAGGCGTTCTCGGTGTCGAAGACGCGGGCCGGGCCCTTGTGGAAGCGTCGCTCGTGGCCGGCCAGCTTGATGACGCAGCCGTCCGGGGCGAGCGTGCCGTGGAGGATCGTAAGGCCGCCGGTCGCGCTCAGCGGAGCCTCAATCGGCACGATGACCTTCTGGCCCGCCGTCTCGACCGCGGCCGCGGCAGTCGAAGCGACGGTGCCGCCGTCGACGTTGGGAGTGCTCCCGTCGATCAGGCCCTTCTTCAGCAGCTCGCGGGTGACGAGGGAGAGCCCGCCGGCTTCGTAGAGATCGGCCGCAGCGTAGCGCCCGCCGGGCACCAGATCGCCGACGATCGGCGTCCGGTCGGCGATCTCGCCGAACTCGTCGATGTCGAGCGGGATGCCGTACTCGTGGGCGATCGCCAGCAGGTGCAGGACCGCGTTGGTGGAGCCGCCCGTAGCGGCCACGCATGCAATCGCGTTCTCGATCGAGCGGCGGGTGACGAACTCCGCCGGCCGGACGTCGCGCCGGACGAGATCCATGACGATCTCGCCGCAGCGGTGCGCGGCCGCGTTCTTGTCCGGATGCTCGGCCGGAATGCCGTTCAGGCCGGCCGGCGAGAGGCCCAGGATCTCCAGGACCATCGACATCGTGTTGGCCGTGTATTGCCCGCCGCACGCCCCGGCGCCTGGGCAGCTGACCGACTCGATCTCGTACA
>PMNU01000090.1 GCA_003165675.1 Chloroflexota bacterium | reverse complement strand
AGCCGATGTGGACCAGCTCGAGGAGAGGCGACTCGGCGGCGCCGGCGATTACGGCGGTGCAGTCGCCCCGGCGAATCGCCTCGGCGGCCTCGCCGATGGCCGTCGTTCCGGTCGAGCAAGCCGACACGGGGCAGAAGTTGTGGCCCTTGGCCCCCGTCTCGATGGCGATCGTGCCCGAGCTTGCATCGACAAGGCCGTTGGCGATGAAGAANNGGGCTGACCAACCGAGCGCCCTTTGAGCGCCAGACCTCCTGGTTGGAGATGAAGAGGCTCTGGCCGCCGCCACCGGAGCCGTAGATGACGCCGATGTCGTAGTGGTTGTCGTCGTTGATCTCCAGCCCGGAGTCGGCGATGGCCATCTTGGCCGACGCCACGGCGAAGTGGACGGTCGTCTCGGTCCGGCGCGCGTCCTTGAAGTTCCAGTACTTCGTGACGTCGAAGTCGCGGACCTCACCACCGGCCTTGTGCTCGTACGGCGTGGTATCGAAGTGCGTGATCTCGCCGATGCCGGATCGGCCGGATACGAGGTTGTCCCAGACGGTGGCCACGTCGTTTCCGATCGGGCTTACGACCCCGAGTCCGGTGACGACGACTCGTCTGTCGTAATCAGGTCTGCGCACGGGTTTCTGCTCCTCCTGGAATCTCGGCCGGCCGCGTTTCTGCTGCCGGTGGGTGGCTCAGTTGGTGACAGCGGAGCCGTCGTCGAAGGGTACGGCGATGCCGCCCGGTGCCGCCGCGTCGTCCACGGCGACGGCGTTTGCGTCCGGTGCTATGCGCTTGATCAAGCCCGTCAGAACTTTGCCGGGCCCAATCTCGACGAAGGTGGTTACTCCGTCGGCGGTCATGCGCTCGACCGCTGCGACCCAATCGACGCCACGCGTGAGATGCTCGATCAGCTCGGCACGGGCACCGGCGGCGGTCGTGATCGGTCGGGCGTTGGAGTTGGCAAGGAGCGGAATGGCGGGATCCGCGAAGGTGATCGAGGCGAGGACGCGGCTCATGCCGTCGGCGGCCTCGGCCATCAGCGACGAATGGGCGGCGACCGAGACGGGCAGGAGAATGCCCCGCCGCCCACCCAGTTCCCTGACGCCGGCCACGGCCGCCTCGACGGCGGCGCGATCGCCCGAGATCACGATCTGGCCGGGGGCGTTGCGGTTGGCGACGGTCACGCTGCCGTGAGGCGCGCCCAGGGCCAGCATCTCAGGGATGCGGGCGTCGTCGAGGCCGATGATCGCGGCCATCGCGCCCGATCTGCCCTGACCGGAGGCCTGCATCTGGCGGCCGCGCTCACGGACCAGTCGAACGGCGTCGGCGAGGGAGATGACTCCGGCGGCGACCATCGCGGAGTACTGACCCATCGAGTGGCCGGCTGCATAAGCCGGCTGCGGGGCGGCAATCCCGGCCGCGGCCCAGCGCTCGCGGAGAGCGGCCAGGAAGGCGACCGACACGGCGACCAGTGCCGGCTGGGCGTTTACCGTCAGGTCGAGTTGCTCGGCGGGGCCGTCGAACGCCAGGTGACTGACCGGTTCGCCCAGAGCGTCGTCGGCTTCCGCGAGGACGGCCGCGGCGGCCGGCGAGGCTTCAGCCAGGGCTTTGCCCATGCCCACCGATTGAGACCCCTGGCCGGGAAACACGAAGGCGATGCGATCCATGTGGTGTCTTCGGTCTCCTTCGGCTCGCCTGCCAGGGCGGGGGACGGGGGGGCTGGCAGGGCCGGAACAGCCAATCGACTGGACCCCACCACGCGCGGTCGGTCTCCCCGAAAAGCCTAGCCCACCGTGCGCCGTCCATGAGCGAATACGTGTGCAGGTTTGCATGTATCGGGGCGCGCGACGTACCCTGAGGTCATGCCCCAGTTCCGGCCGAAGCTTCCCAACCTCGGCGCACGACTTCCGGAAGGCGGGTCCGGTCAGACGACGCGACCTGAGCCACTCGAGCCGGGCGAGACCGACACGGCCTGGCCGATGCCGGCCGTGGAGGTTGCCGATGTCGATGCCCCCGCTCCGGTGGACTCGTCGGCCTTTGGGGCGGCGCGGTTAGGCGTGGCCAACGCCCGAGCGAGCGGCGCGGCGCGGCTGCGCATGCTCCGCGACACGCCGAGGCCGTTCCTGCGTATGCCGTCGCTCAACGTCCCGAGCCGAACCGCGGTCGAGTCGGCGGCCCGGGAGCTGCTCTCGGCGCCGGTTGAGGCGGCCCGCCATAGACTCCAGAATCCGCGCGAGCTATCCGATCGGATCGCCATGGGCCGCGCCATCTGGCGCGACCTGGTGATAGGTTTCGCGGCCCAGCTGGGGGAGCTCAACCTTGGCTTCACCCAGCTGGCGGCGCTCTACGCGCTTGCCGACAGCGGCACCATGACGGTCGCCGACCTTGCCGACACATTGGGTCGCTCTCAGTCGGCGGCGAGCCGCATCGTGGACGGGCTGGCGCAGCGCCAGCTGATCGAACGCAAGCAGGACTCGGAGGATCGGCGGCAGCGGACGCTCACTCTGACGGGGCGCGGCCAGGCTCTTCTCGGTCTCGTGGACCGTGCCCGTGCCCAGGAGTTCCTGTCCATCGTCCGGCCGCTGCCCACGGCCGAAAGGGCTCTCGTGGCGATGGGCGTGGCGGCGCTATCCACGCACGCCATGACCCGCCGCGGCCGCCTGATCAAGCAGCGCCCGCGGTAGTCGCCTGTCGAGGCGAGAGGATTGAACCTCCGACCTGAGCGAGGTGAACGCAGCCGACTGTGGAGTCGCGCCCAGGCCAGGCAGGGACTAGCTGCTGGCGGCCTCTTGCTCGTCTGCGACTTCCGGCAGCTCCAGCACCCGACGGGCGAGATCCTCTTTGTCGACGGACAGCGCCCAGGTGGCCAGACCGTTGGCCCGACCTAGGACGCAGCAACTCTTGACGTGGACGCCCGCGTGGGTGAGCCGATCGTTCACCTCGCCGAAGGCGCAGGGCGTGTCTTCGATCTCGACGGTCACGGCCGTGCCAACGACGAACGGATAGCCCATGCCCCGCAGAACGTCCTTGGTGTCGTCGTCGCAGCAGTCGGTGTAGATCTCTGCGCAGGTGAGATCGCCGGCGGTGGTCTGGTGGACCTGGACGATGTTGACGCCGCGCGCACACAGGGCCTTGGCCAGGTGGGCTAGCTCGCCTGGTCGATTTGGCAGCTGGACTTCGAATTGCTGGCTCATGTCTTGCTCCGACGATGCTGTCAAGGCCGCTCGTGAGCGCCCGTGCGCGTGAGGCCGGTGCGGCGATCCGCTCCGACCATTATCAGGCTAGTCGATTGCCGCCTCTGCCGGCGTTTGGTCTTTGGGTTCGGTCTGGGTCGGTGTAACCCGCTCTATGTCCATGGCCGCCAGCCGCAGGCCCTCGCCCGGCGTTCGCTCGATGACGAATTCGGCGCCCTCGGCGCAGGTCCCGACCGAAACCTCGCTCCAGGCGTAGCGCAGCGCTTCTTCTGTGTGCTCGTCGTCCTCGCCGAGGAGGACGTGGACGGCGGCGACGCGCACGACCCCGAGCGGAGAGGCGCGCTCCACGACCTTATCGAGGACGGCCTGGGCGAGCATGGCCTGGTGCACGGCCTACCTCGTCCCCGCTGCAAGCAGCTCGACCACGGCCGCGGCAGCCGCCGGAACCGCCGCCGAGACCTCGGGGCTGAGCTGCTCGCTGAACTCGTCGGTCCGGTGGGCCTGGACCGTTACGGCGTGAATGCTCCCGGGCAGCTCGGCACCCAGCCGCCGGCCGAGCGCCAGCGCCGTTCGAAGCGAGGCGTCGTGAGCCGAGTCGAGGTGGCCGGCGGCGAAGTCGGCCAGGTCTTCGAAGGGGCAAGCTCGAACCTCGCCGATGGGCCGGTCCGGAAACTCGGCGGCGTCGACCAGGATCGCCGCGTCGTAGCCGGTCAGACACTCCATCAGACGCAGGCCGCCGACGCCCAGCCGCTCGATTACGACGTCCGGTATGGCACGGCCGGCATCCCGGGCGACGCGCAGCCGGCTTTCGACCTCGTCGGCGACCCGCCAGCCCACGCCGTCGTCGCCGAGCAGCGGATTGCCCAACCCGATGACGATCGTCCGTGCGCGGACGAGTTGCGTTCGCGACGTGGCGGCCACGGCTTGGGTTCGAGGCTGCGGCTCGGCTGGGACGCGCTCGGCCACGCGGATATCCGACCTAGCAGTTCTGCTTCAGCAGCTCGATGACGTCGCCGTCCGAGTTGCGAATCGCGACCTGGAGTGGCATCTCACCGGGGAGTGAATGAGTGGCGCAGCCGAAGCACGGGTCGTAGAGGCGGAACGCCATCTCGACGCGGTTCAGCAGGCCCTGGTGCACGATCGTGCCCTTGTGGATCAGGCTTTCGGCGGCCTTCTTGACCGACATCGCCATGGGCGCGTAGTTGTTGGTCGTGCCGACGACCAGGTTGACCGCGGTCAGGATGCCGCGCTCGTCGGTCCAGTAGTGGTGGGTGAGCGTGCCGCGCGGCGCCTCGACCGTGCCGACGCCCTCGGTGGGCTTCTCGGTTGGGACGGTGCGGATGTCGGGCGAGGTGATCTCAGGATCGGTGGCCAGCTCGACCATGCGCTCTGCCGCGTAGAGGAGCTCGACCAGCCGAGCCCAGTGCGTGGCCAGGCGGTGATGAACGATGCGCTTGCCGCCGGATTCGGGTTTGGGCGCGAGGGTGTCGTAGAACTTCTCGTAGGCGGCCTGCGCGAGCGGCGTAGCCATGCCGTCGGCGGTGTTGAGCCGCGATAGCGGAGTGGCGCAGTAGACGCCCGAGTCGGCGCCGTCGACGAAGCCCTTCCAGCCGACCTTCTTCAGATACGGGAACTTGAGGTAGGTCCAGGGCTCGACGTGCTCGGCGATCCAGTCGCGGTAGTCGGCCGGCGCGTAGGTTCCGACTCGCTCGCCGTCCGGCGACATGATGCTGACCTGGCCGTCGTAGAAGTTGACCTTCTTGTTCGGGTCGATCAGGCCCATGTAGTAGGTCCGGTGCGTGTAGCCGTCCGAGAGGACCATCTCCTTGTAGGCGTCGTTGCCGAGGATGATCTGATCGAAGATCCCCAGGCTGAACTGGGCGAACTCGATCGACCAGCGACCGATCTTCTCGATCTCGGCTCGTTGCTCCTCGGTGATTCCCTGGGTCATGCCCCCGGGCACTGCCGTAGCGGGATGAATCTTGCGGCCGCCGATCATCTCGATGACGTTGTGGCCCTGCTTGCGCGCCTGGATGACCTTGCCGCCCACTTCCATTCCGACCTTGGCCAGGACGCCCAGGATGTTGCGTTCGACCGCGGGGGCGTCGGGTCCGACGATGAAGTCGGGGCCGCCGAGGGCGTAGAAATGGGTGGTGTGGTCGGTGACGTAGAAGGCGCTGTACAGCAGCTCGCGCAGGAGCTTGGCGGTCCGCGGCGGATCCACGTGGTAGACCGCGTCGCCGGCCTTGGCGGCGGCCATATGGTGAGCTTCCGGGCAGACACCGCAGATGCGGTTGGTCAGGGTCGGCATCTCCTCGACCGGCCGGCCGACGCAGAAGCGCTCGAAGCCACGCAGCTCGGGGATCTGGAAGTAGGCATTGGCGACCTCGCCGTCGGGATCGAGGAAGATCTCGATCTTGCCGTGGCCCTCGAGCCTGGTGACGGGGTCGATGGTGATTCGTTCCATACTTGGCTACTCCGCGTCGTTCTGCCAGGCCGGGCGACCGCTGCGGAGCAGCGAGCCAGCCAGGCTGAAGCGGTAGAACTGGCCCACCGGGTCGGGGATGCCGTCGAGCACCTTGTCTATCTCCTCGGGCTTGGTGGCTTCGATCACGGAGGCGTAGGCAGACATCAGGCGGGCGCCGTAGTCGACGACTCCTTCGGCCGCGCCGTAGCAGCCGATGCACGGTGCGGCGACGGCCGGGCAGAGGGCGCCACAGCCGTTGCGGGTGGCGGGCCCGTTGCAGGGCAGGCCCTGCTCCAGGAGGCAGATCTCGGGATCGAAGCTCGCGACCTGCTGGATCCGGACGAAGCGATCGATCTTCTTGACGTCGCGCTTGCGGGGGCACTCGTCGCAGACAGTCGATTCTCCGGCGCCCAGAACCGAGCCCTTCGGGGGGAGCGGCCCGGTGCCGTTGAGCGCCTTGACCACGGCCTCGAGAGCCGCCCAGATCTGCTTCGACTCGGGTGGGCAGCCGGGGATCGTGTAGTCCACGTCCACGACCTGGTCCAGCGTCCGCAGAACCGGCTCGAATTCGGGCAGGTGGAGGACGCCCTCCGGCACTTCGTACTCCCAGATCGGGCGGATGCCGTCGGGGTTGTCCGTGCTGGATGTGGTGAAAGCGGTGTCGATGATCTGCTTGCGGCTCGAGAGGTTGGCGAGTCCCGGAATGCAGCCTTCGCTGGCGCACGAGCCGAACGAAACCATGAATTGCGACTTGCGCCGCAGGAGCCTGGCCAGATGAACCGTCTCGTCGGTCCGCATGCTGCCGGAAACGAGCGTGATCGTAATCTCGTCGTCGGCCATGGCTTCGATGTCGGCGTACTTGCCGTCCATGACCGTCGGCCACAGGACGATGTCGAAGGCGGCCGCCACGTCCACGATGTGTTCGTGGATGTTGACGATGGCGATATCGCAGCCGCCGCATGAGGCTGCGCCGAAGATGGCGAGCTTGGGCTTGGCGGCGGGCTTGGCGCCTGCCGCGGCGGCCGGCTTGGCGGCCTTTGCGGCCGGAGCGGGCGCATTGGCCGTCCCATTGGACCGTGCGTTCGGGCTCATCGGGCTGCCTCCGCCGCCGGCAGCTTTGCCGCCGCGTGGTCCGGGTTGACTCCGCCGGGAGTCTCGGGCGGTTCACCGGCGTCGCCGCCGGTCGCCTCCCAGGCCGCGTCCAGGTCCACACCGTCGATGTCGACGATGTCTCCGGCCGGCCAGTTGAGCGGGCCGAGAGCCCGTACTTCCTCGGTCACGCGCGCGATCTCGTTGGCCAGGCGGACGCCTTCGGCGGCGCTGGCCCATACGAGCTGGAACCGTCCCGGCTCGATGCCCAGGGCCTCGATGGTCCGCTGCAGCAGCTGGAACCGCCGCAGGGCCTTGTAGTTCTGCTCGATGTAGTGGCACTCGCCGGGATGGCAGCCGGTTACCAGAACCGCGTCGGCGCCCTCGGCGAAGGCCTTGAGCACGAACGTCGGATCCAGCCGGCCCGAGCACATCAGCCGGATCAGCCGAACGTTGGGCGGGTACTTGGTCCGTGCCGTGCCGGCGAGGTCCGCGGCACGGTAGCTGCACCAGTTGCAGGTGAAGCCGATTATTACCGGCTCGAAGGTGGCGGCGGGCGCCGCTCCTTCCACGGGCGCCGGTGCGACAGGTGCCTGCGCGCTCATGCTCGCACCGCCTCTTCGATCTCTTCACGGTGGGCCACCGGGTAGGCGGTTCGCTTGAGCGGCGTCCCGTCGGCTCCGATCCTGAGCAGACCCTCGATCTGCGCCAGAACTTGCTCGTCGCTGAAGCCGGTGCCGGAGATCGCTCCGGCGGGGCAGGCGGCGACGCAGGTGCCGCAGCCCTGGCACATTGCCACGTTGATGCTCGAGACGCCCTTGACATCGTCGAAGCTGATGGCGTTGTAGGGGCACATCGTGTTGCAGATGCGGCAGCCGGAGCAGTGCTCGGCGTGAACCGTGGCCTTGATAGGCTCGAGGTTCATCTTCTTCATCTGGATCCGGCCCAGAACTCGAGCGGCCGCTGCTGCGCCCTGCGCGACCGAGGCCGGGATGTCCTTGGGGCCGCTGACGCAGCCGGCGACGAAGACGCCCTCGGTCATGGTCGCGACCGGATCGAGCTTCGGATGCTTCTCGATAGCCCAGCCGTCGAAGCTGCACGAGATGCCGAACCGGACGGCCAGTTCCTTGGCGTCGGCGCGGGGCTCGAGTCCTGACGACAGGATGACCATGTCGACGGGGAAGCGGCGCTGCTGACCGACGAGCGTGTCCTCGACCTGAATGATGAGCTTGCCCTCTTCATCCGGGGTGCGGGCCACGTCCGTGATCTCGGCGGGCTTGCCGCGGACGAAGATGCCGCCCTCCTCCAGGATCCGCTGGTAGAACTCGTCGTAGCCCTTGCCGGCGGTCCGCATGTCGATGTAGAAGTCGTAGATCGTCGCCTCGGTGTGCTCCTTCACCAGGTGCGCGAACTTGAGGCTCTGCATGCAGCAGATCGCGGAGCAGTAGTTGTTGTGGTTGCGGTCGCGGCTGCCGACGCAGTGGACGATGGCGACCGACTTGGGCTCCGTCACGCCGTCGCGAAGGACGACCGCGCCGTTGGTGGGGCCGGCCGAGTTGGAGAGCCGCTCGAACTCGAGGCTCGTGAAGACGTTCGGCAGCCGGCCGTAGCCGTACTGCGTCATCTTGCGGGCGTCGAAGAGGTCGTAGCCCGTGGCGATGATGATGTTGCCGACCTCGAGCGTCAGGACCGTGTCTTCCTGGGTGAAGTCGATGGCGTTGGTTTCGCAGAACTTCTCGCAGGCCTTGCAGGTGCCCTTCTCGAAGTAGGTGCAGTTCGGGCGGTC
>PMNU01000032.1 GCA_003165675.1 Chloroflexota bacterium | reverse complement strand
CGCCGTCCGCGGCCGCGACCTGCTCGCCGCCGATGACCATCCTCAGAGTGGGGGCTGCGGGCGCAGGCATCTCGGCGGTCATCGCGGCACCTCGTTCGGGCGGCTTGCGTGTGTGGGCTCGCCGGCCGGGAGCGCTCGCCGACGGTCGCGCGGATCATACGCGCGCCGGCACCCGGGTCGCCGACCCCTGGGCAAATACCGGCCGCGGGCGAGAGCGGCCGGACGGTGCCGGGCGAGGCGGCGCGGACTCGCGATCGCGAACCTAGCGAGCTCTCAACGCCTCCCGTAGCGCCAGCCGCGCCCGCGACAGCCGGCTCGACACCGTACCCTCGGGCTCGCCGAGCATCGCGGCGATCTCCGCGAGCGTGTACCCGTCGAGAGTGTTGAGCAGCAGCGTCGCCCGGGCCCGAGGCTCCATCGCCTTCAAGGCGGACCAGAGGTCCGGATCGACATCGTCGCGCCACGCCTGGCCTGTCGAGCGAACGAGGATCGCAGCCCATCGATGGCGCCGCTTCAGCTGATTGAACGCGAGACGGAGGCCGATCGTGTAGAGCCACGCCCGTGGATCCCGACCATCGAACCCGTCCCACGAGCGATAGGCCCGTTCGTACGCATCCTGTGCGACGTCCTCCGCCTCCTCCCTGACACCGAGAACCAGAACAAGTCGCCGAACGAGCCCGGAGTACAGCGGAGCCATCGTGCTCGCGAAAGCACCCTCCGAGCCCTCATCGAGGGTCTCGTCGGCGACATGGACGATCTCGCCGGCGGCAGGCTCGTCGCCGTGGTCCGCGGGCAGGCGATCGGGCCAACCAGGGTGCCTGGCACCGACGGACAGGTCGGTCACGGCGTCGGGCTCCCGCTGCAGGATAGGAACGGCTGGGCCGACGCCCTTTGGTCGACGAGCATGTTCAGGACGCCCTCATCATCGATAAAGCCAGCAATGACGTAGCCGCGGGCGGGCGGATTCGACGCGAAGGCAGTGGCGCTCCCGTCTCGCTCGATCTGCCAGACGACGTTCGTGAACCCACGAGCCGTGAGATACGCCTGGGCCTGGGGCGGCGTCATGCACTCGAGCTTCGCGCCCGCGAGCGGCTGGCCCGGGTTCTCGACGCCGGGGTACCCTCGGACATCGGTGCGCGTGACCACAGCCGCGCCGATCGTCGCGGTCGCGGCGACCAGGAGCACCACGGCGGCGGCAAGGGATCCTCCCAGGAGCGGCGTCATGCGACGCCGTCGTCCAGGCGCCGGGGCAGCCGTGACTGGTACGCGGGCCTCGAGCTCGCTTAGCCGGGCCTTGAGCTCGCTGTCGTCGATCATCTGGTTACCCCCTCGAGGAGATGGGTTTGGCCGCTCTCGACCTTCGCCAGATTCAACAACTGAGTGTGGAGGATTCCTGCGATCGCGCCAACTGTCGAGTCGTGCAAGCGCGGCGGGTCGCTGCTTCCCTCCTCGGGTCGATCTCGAAGACAAGCCGCAGGCGATCGACGGGGCGGCGAGCGGCGAGCGACGGCGCGCGCGCGGCCGGCGAGCACACCGTTCGGTGGGCGGTACAGGGGCTGTCCGACTAGAATCGCAAGAGGGCGCCTCAGCCAATCTCGAGGTGATGCGGTGGTCGATCGCGACGGATCGAGTTCGGCAACGGACGTGACGGCCGCGCCCAGGGCCTTGGGCGGGCGGACTCCCAGGGCCGGGCTCTCCGCACCGACGGCCATCACGGCGACCCACGTTCGGATCTGGCTGGGCGTCGTCGTCGGGGCGATCGTCATCGGGACCGCTGGCTACATGATCCTGAACCCCGGGTGGCGGTTGCTCGACGCCCTGTACATGACGGTCATCACGCTCACGACCGTCGGCTTCCGTGAGGTCCAGCCTCTGAGCGACGCCGCTCGGGTTTGGACCATGATTCTCTCGCTGGCCGGCGTCGGTCTCATCTTCGGATCCGTCGGTATCGTGGCCGAGTACTTTGTTGTCGAAGCGACCAGCGGACGACGGGAGGCGCAACGGATGGCAAACGCGGTCAAGAAGCTGTCGGGCCACTACATCCTGTGCGGCTTCGGCCGAGTCGGCCAGACGGTCGCGCGTGAGCTCGTCCATGCCGGTCGCAAGGTCGTCGTCATCGACGTTCTGCCCGAATCGCTGGGTCGAGCCAGGCGTGAGGGATTCCTCGAGGTCGAGGGCGACGCGACCGAGGAGGCGACCCTTCGAGCCGCCGGCATCGAACGCGCGAAGGGATTGATCACCACCATCGATTCCGATGCCCACAACGTCTATGTGATCCTCTCGGCGCGAGCGCTTAACCCCAAGCTGTTCGTGGTCGCCCGAGCCAACACGGCCGACTCCGAAGGCCGACTGATGCAGGCAGGTGCCAGCCGCGTGGTTTCGCCGTACACGATGGCCGGCCATCGACTGGCAGAGCTGGCGACGCGGCCGCGCGTGGTCGACTTCATCGACGCCGCGCTCTCCCACGGCGAGCTGTCGTTCTCGATGGAGGAGGTCGAGGTGGTGGCCGGACACGCGACCCTCGATGGCGCGACCGTGAGCTCGCTGCNNCGCGTGCTGCGCGTCGGCGAGACGCTGGTCGTCTCGGGCAGCGTGCCCCGGCTTCGAGAACTGCGCGGGCTCGAACCGAAGGAGTAGCGGTCGGGAGGAACCGGGCGCCCGCCGCCGAGTCGATCCGGAAGGGAGGCACGATGGGCATGCCACGAACCAGGGCATTGCTGCTGGTCGATGCCCAGAAGGAAAGGGAGGCGCTCGCGGCAATGCTCGGGGGCATGAGCCGCGAGCAGATGCTGTGGCCGGGCGCGTACGGCTGGTCGGCCAAGGATCACGTCGCCCACCTGGCCGAGTGGGAGCGGCTGTTCTTCGGCTGGTACGACGCCGGCGCTCGGAGTGAGAACCCGCCCGTGCCCGCCGAGGGTTACACCTGGGCCACTATGGACGCGCTCAACCGGGCGATCTACGACCGACACCGCGACGACCAGCTCGAACACGCCCTGGCGGACTGGCACGACACTTCGCGACGGCTGATCGCCCTGACCGAGGCCACGTCCGAGGCCGACCTGTACATGCCGGGTCGCTACGCCTGGACCGGCCGCGGGACGCTGGCGTCGTTCGTGTACGAATGCGGCCCCAACCACTACCGCTGGGCGACGACGGAGATCAAGCGAGGGCTCAAGGTCCGGCGGTAGCAGGGCGGCGCGGCCCCTGCCGAATCGATCGCGGCGGGGCCGGCCAGATCAAGGCCGGCGACGGGGCCGAAGCCTGCTGCGCGCCGACGGCCACTCAGCTCGCCCACGCCCGGACCGCCGGGCGCGCGCCTCAGGCGAGAATCGCGTCCAGCCGCCCGATGGCCTCAAGGGTCGCCCGGCCGGAGTGGTAGCAGACCTTCCACGGCCCGCCGATGTCCGCCACCAGAAGGCCGCCCGCGGCGGTCGTGCGCGTGTGCCATTCCCCGACGGTCGGATTGATGAGGTGCCGCCGAACGAAACCCCACACGCCGAGGAAGGCCTCGAGGAACCGCGGGTCGCCGCTGCTGGCGTACGTTTGCAGGAATCCCGGCATCGCTTCGGCGTTCTGCCAGAACTCCTTGTCCGTGTCCGAGGCCGGTCCGAAGAACGGACCATCACGGTAGACGCCGCCGTAGTCCGGGTCGGTGCCCCAGCGCAGCGCGTGCTCACCGAAGCGGACGATCTCGGCGTTGTGCGCCCCGGGCTGACCCAGGACGTCGTCGGCGAGGGCGAGGAGCCACCCGAGCTCCAGGTTGTGCGCGTACGAGGTCTCGCCCACGACGCGGGCGGGCTCGGCATGGGAGGTGCCGGCGCCGATGGAGTCGGTTCCGGACGCCCCTGCATCGGTGGCCCCGGCCGGCCGCTCAGCCGGGCGTTCGGCGACCCACGTCCGATCGATGACGATCGGCGGGAGCGGGCGGAACGCGAGGTCGTACTGCGTGCCGCCGGCGCCGCTCTCCCCGTCGATCATGTGGCCCAGGATGACGTCCCGAACCTCCGCCAGGCGCCGGGCATGGAGCTCGCCCTCGGTCAGCTGGGTGAGCCGCGTGAATGCCTCGAGCAGGTGGAGATGGATGTCGAGCGACTTCCGATCGCCTGCCGCCGACCCGCCCGCCGCGGGCAGCCAGTCGGCGTCGAAGTTTTCGNNCCTCCGCGAGGGCCCGCGCGGCCGGATCGCCCGTGGCGATTGCGTACTCGGACACCGCGTACAAGGCGAAGCTCTGGCCGTACATCAGCTTCGCCCCGTCAAGCACGTGCCCCGCCCGGTCCACTCGCCAGTGCCACCCGCCGCGGCGCTCGTCGTGAAAGTGCCCCGCGAAGAACGCGAACCCATGTCGGGCCGCCTCCTCGAGCCGGGCGGTGTCCCCGACGCCGGACCGAGCGAAGCGCGAGAAGGCCCACAGAAGCCGGGCCTGGGCGACGATGTACTTGTCGCCGGGCCCTGGTATCGGCCGGCCTTCGCCGTCGAAGTCGGCGTGGTAGCCGCCGCACTCCTTGTCGATCGCGCGGTCGAGCCAGAACGGCACGATGCCCTCGGTCAGGTGCTGCCGCAGCTGGGCGCGGGCTTCCTCGAGCCGGCCCCGCAGACCGTCGTCGATCATCGCCATGCCACCTCGATCTGAGCTGGATCCACGGTTCCGCCGTGGCGATGGGTGACCAGGATTCGACGGGGGTGTCCCGGCACGAGGTCGAACCAGTTGTCCTCCGCGTGAACGGCCGGGTCGTCCGCCTCCAGGTGCACCCCAAGAGCGTGGCCATCGCTCGCTAGCGTGGCGATCGCGCCGCCGCCATCGACCTCCCAGGTCACAGTCACCGCCGGCCGCGTCCTGGCGAGATCCTTCAGCTCCGCCAGTAGCGTCCTTCCCGCGGAAGCGCCGTCGAGGCTCACCGCCACGAGCGCGCGACGGCGAAGGTCCGGGTCGCCGGCGACGCCCGGCACTCGATCGACGAGTCGAGCCGTCGACGCGGGCACGGCCACGTGGGCGGTTCGACCGGCAACGCGACGCCCGTCGAAGCCGAGGAGCGACCATTCGACCTCGTGCGCGACCGGCGCCGGTGTGTCGTTCACCAGGAACACCGCCACGTCGTCGCCGTCCACGATGGCGCAGGCCAGCACCGGTGCGAAGGCCCTGCGAGCGGCCCACCAGCCGGCCTTCAGCCGCAGGTCGATGTCGACGACCGACCAGCTGATCGCCGGCCAGCAGTCGTTCCATTGCCAGAAGAGGGCGCCCGAGCAGGACCACATCCGGGTGCGGGCCGTCGCGATGCCGAGCGTGAGGGCCTCGGCCTGCACGAGCTGAGACCAGAAGATCTGGTCGTCGAGGTCGGCGCGCGCGGGCGCATGGGCATCGAGCACCAGATCGAGCCGGCCCTTCACCTCGTTCTTGTCGCGGTCCAGCATCGCCGGCGAGCCCAGCTCGAGCCCCTCCGCGGCGACGTACCGGCGCAGCGTCCGAAGCGACGGGATGGCGTGAACGCCGAACTCCGATAGGAACCGCGCCCGGTCCTCGCCGAGGTGCCGGTAGCCGACCGCCTCGGACGTCTGGCCGTTGACGCAGTCCTCGCCGAACCGCCGCCGCATCGGCATGCCGTGCCAGGTCGACCAGTTGTGGCGGTCGCCGGCGAACTCGCTGTTGTGGTCGTCTCCGCCGTAGGGGCTGCACGGCCAGTACGGCATGTCGGGCGCGAGCCGCTCGACCAGGGCCGGCAGAACCTCGCGATACAGGCGGCTGCCGGGGAACTCGTGCCCGGGGTCGGCGGGCACGTGGGTGTCCTCGTGCCACTCGTTCTCGTTGCTTCCGCACAAGACCGCCGTCGAGGGGTGATTGCGCAGCCGGGCGATGTGGTGCTCGTTCTCGGCCGTGGCCAGTGCCAGGAACTCGGGGTCGTCGTCCGGGTAGCGGGCGCAGGAGAACATGGCGTCCTGCCAGACCAGGATCCCGAGACGGTCGCACGCGTCGTGGAACGCGTCGGTCTCGAAGTCGCCGCCGCCCCAATTTCGGATCATGTTCGCACCCGTCTCGGCGAGCAGCTCCAGCGACTCGACGCGGCCCGCGTCATCCGGCTTGCTCGCGAACAGGCTGGGCGGGACCCAGTCCGCGCCTTTCGCGAACACGGGAACGCCGTTCACGACGAACGTGAACGACTCGCATCCGGGCTCTTCCGGCTGGGGCTCGCGCCGCAGGACCAGCGTCCGAAGACCGACCGCGTGCTCCCACGTGTCCAGCGCCGCGCCGCCGGAGACGAGCCTGGCGCGCAGTCGATACAGCGGCGACGGACCGATCCCGTTCGGGAACCAGCGCCGCGGCCGGTCCACCGTCAGCACCGCTCGGGCCGCGCCATCCCGCACCGGCGCCGTCGCGGCCGCGACCTGCCGTCCGGTCGCATCGAGCAGCTCGACCTCCACGGTCAGACCGGTCATCGCCCCGCCCGCGCTCTCGCCCCACGCCTCGACATCGACCTGGAACGCGACGACGGCTTGCCCCGCGTCGGCCGCCAGAACTCGCACCCAGGGGCGCCGCAGCCGGGCGTCCAGGCGCCGCTCGATCCGCACGCTCCCGATGCCGACGTTCACGTAACGGGGGCAGTGGTCCCAGCAGAACTGGGCCTGAGGCTTGCGAACCCAGACACGCTCCTCGGGCGCGTACCAGCCCCACGGCATCTCTATGTGTCGGCCGGCCCACCCGGCCGCGATCGGCTCGAAGACGACCTCCAGGGTGCTATCCGCGTCGACGCGCCCCGTGACGTCGAGCTCGAGCGGCACGAAAGTAGAGTGGTGCGTGGCGAGGGCCTCGCCGCCAAGCAGTACGCTGGCGCGCCCGTCGAGTCGCTCGAACACGAGGAAGTCGCGCTCGCCCGGGGCGCGCGTGCCCAGTCCGGAGAGCGTCCGCTTGAACCGCCACTCGCGCTCCTCGACCCAGCGGCCGGCAGCCGCGGCGTAATCGAGGTAGGGGTGCGGCAGTGTGCCGCTGGCTATCAGCGCCTCGTGCACGCCCCCTGGCACGGCGGCCGTCCAGTCTGATCGCCCCGACATTGCCGAGCCGGCCAGCTCGAGCCGCCAGTCACCATCCAGTGGCACGATCACGGTTCAAGCCCCTCTCAGGCGATGTGCTCGCCGGTGCCGCTGACCGCCTCGCGCGATCTCTTCTCGTGGGCGACCAGGGCGCCGCCGACGATCCCGGCGTTGTTCTTGAGAGTGGCGACGACCACCGGCGTCTTGACCGTCAGGTACTGCAGGTAGTTGTCGGCACGTTTGGAAGCCCCGCCGCCCAGGATGAACAGGTCGGGCCAGAAGAGCCGTTCGAGCAGGTGCAGATACTTATCGAAGCCGGCGGCCCACGCCTGCCAGCTGAGACCGAGCCTGTCGCGGGCCGACTCGGCGACGCGCTCCTCGGCATCGCGGCCGTTCAGCTCGAGATGACCGATCTCAGTGTTGGGCAGCAGCCGGCCGTCGGCGAAGAGGGCGGAGCCGAGGCCCGTCCCGATCGTCAGGACGATGACCGTGCCACGCTGCCGGCGGCCCGAACCGAAGCGCAGCTCGGCCAGGCCGGCAAGGTCTGCGTCGTTGCCGATGGCCACGGTCCTGCCCATCGCCAGGGACATCTCCCGCTCGGCCTGGAAGCCGATCCAGGCGGAGTCGATGTTCGCGGCCGTGAGTACCGTCCCGCCCCGAGTGGCGGCGGGAATGCCGACGCCCACGGGCAGATCCCCGGCGACGGCCGCCGAAAGCGGTGCTTCCTCACGCCCGACCAGAGGCTCGACCAGCCTCCGCACGAGCCCATCCATCACCGCCACGACCTCTCGCGGCACGGACGGCTGCGGCGTGGGGACGCGGATGCGATCGCCGGCCAGCTGCCCGGTGCGAATGTCGACGACGGCGCCCTTGATGCCGCTGCCGCCGAAGTCGATCCCGATCGCCAGATCGCCCGCTCTTACCTCAGTTGCCACCTGCGCTCCTCCGCTCGTCCTGCCCCAGTCGGTCCATGGACATCAGAAGTAGTTGACGCTGATCCCTCCGTCGACAACGAGCGAGGCGCCGTTGGTCCAGGCCGACTCGTCGGAGGCGAGGTAGACCGCCAGGGCGACAACCTCCTCGGCCTTGCCGAACCGGCCGGTGGGGTTCCGGGCGAGGCGGATCTTCTTCGCCTCCTCGTCTTTGAGAAGCCAGTCCATCAACAGCGGCGTTTCGACCGGTCCGGGCAGGATGGCATTCGCCCGAACGCCGTGTGGGGCGAACTGGACCGCCAGCGACCGAGTCAGGGCCAGAACGGCACCCTTCGAGGCCGTATAGGCGTCCTGCGGGACGGAGCAGCCGAGGATGGCGACGAAGCTCGACACGTTGATGATCGAACCGGAACCGCGCTCGATCATGCGCGGGATGGCGTGCTTGCAGGCCAGGTAGACGCCCCGGACGTTGACCGCCATCACCTGGTCCCAGGCCTCGACCGGCGTGTCCACNNGCCGACACGTCCACGGCTATTGAAGTGGCCTCTCCCCCCGCAGCACGAACCTGGCGAACTGTCTCGTCCGCGGCAGCTTTTCGGTTGTCCGCGACGACCACGCGCGACCCCTCGGCGGCGAAACGCAGCGCCGCCACTCGCCCCATCCCCCCGCCCGCGCCGGTGATGATCGAGACCTTTTCGTTCAGCCGCATCCTGCCCCTCCGGTATGGGTGACTGGCAGTTTC
>PMNU01000121.1:215-4995 GCA_003165675.1 Chloroflexota bacterium | reverse complement strand
TCCAGCCTGTGCGACCATTCCGGGGCGCGCATGCTTGCGCCGGCAGCGGAGGATCACATGTTCAGGCGACCCGATCGGCGCGACAAGGCAGACGGCCCGGATGACGTCCGCGAAGCCGCTGCCGACGAGGACCTCGAAAGTCCCGACGATCTCGATGGGGCCGAACTCGGCGAGGAAGTGTCCGGGGACCAGCCGGAGGACATGACGGCCGACCTGGAGTCGCAGGCTGCCGACTATCTCGCCGACAACGACGTCTGGATGTACGGCCCCAACGCCGAGGCCGTCCTTGAGATCCTCGATCGTCTCGAAGAGATCGTGCCGGACGAGGCGCGGCCCCTCGCCGAAGCGTGGCTGGCCATACCCAAGTCCGACCGCGAGCGGGCCCGGAAGGCCGCCCGCAAGCTGGCCGAGGAGGACCTGGAGATCGCCCGCCACCTCCAACTCGCAAAGGAAGCCGTCGGAACGTGGATGGCGGTCACGGGCCCATACCCGGAGTTCGTCAACGCCGAGCCGGACTGGGGCCGCCTCTGCGCTCAGGCCGGGGAGGCGGCGCTGGACGCGGCCACGGCCGTGATCCTGGAGGGCAAGATCGAGGAGCCGCACTACGAGGCCCTGCTCGAGCCCTGGGAGGAGACGATGGCCCAGCTCGAGGCCGACGCCGCCAGACTCGAAGGCCCTGCCGAGAGCGAATCCAGCGACGAAGAGGACGAGGGCGATGAGACCGAACAGGGCGAGAGTGCCGAGGAGGCCGAGGGCGACTTCGGGCCCAACTCGGATGCGGTCACCGACTTCCTGAATCGACTCTGGCTGCTTACACCCGAGCAGGTCGGGCGACTTGTCAGCGGCTGGCAGAACGGCGATCGAGATGACCTCAAGACTGCGCACGAGAGCCTCCGGGCGCTGGTGGACGAGGACTCCGAATGGCGCGACGAGGTTCGCCGGGCCCAGAAGCAGCTCTCGCCCTGGCTCAACGCCAGCCGTCTCCAGGAAACCGCCGGATTCCTCGGCCAGGCCGGGCAGGGCGAGTCGCGCAAGATGGCCGGGCCTGCTCTCGCCGACGCGATGGCCGCCCTCGTGCTGGGCGACCTGCTCGACCGCCGGGACGCTGACGCCCTCTACGGGCCGTGGTTCAATCTGATCGGCGCGCCGCCGCTCCCGGTTCCGAGCGAAGAGGAGCCGGCCGAGAAACCGGCGAAGATCAAGACACCGCCAGCAGCCAAGGCCAAGGCGGCACCGGCGGCCAAGGCCGCCGGCAAACCGGCCGTCAAGCCGGCTGCGAGACCCGGCCCTGGGGCGCCAAAGACCGGCGGCAAGACAACGAAGAAGTGAGCTGCGGCCCGGGCGGCGCTCGGGCACGGAGGGTCGATGTTCAGACGCAGCAGGAACCAGGGGACGGCCAATCGGCTTCGCATCGAGGCCAGGCCCAACGAGCTCAGCTGGACGTCGGGCGACGCGGATGACCCGGCCGGCCGGGGCCCCGACCCGATCCTCGAATCGGATTCGTACGAGGACGAGGCCGAAGACGAGCTCGAGGACGACGATCCGCAAGCCGCCGCCCGCCGCGCAGCCGAGCTCCAGGCCGAGCTCGAGCGCCAGGCCGAGGAGTTCGGGCTGACCGGCTCGAACGCGGCGGAGATGTACGGCCCCAACGGCGAGGCCGTCGTGTCGCTGCTCGACTCACTGCCGACCATCGACTACGCAACAGCCGAGGCGATCGCGGACGCGTATGAGGCGATCCCGGAAGCGGAACGCAAGGTGGCCCAGACCGTCGTGCGGAGGCGCCACCGCGGTGGCGAGCTTGGCGCGGAGCTGCGCACGGCGGAAGCGGCCGTCTACGATTGGCACGCCTCCTTGCTGCTCACGGACGAGGACGAGGCTCTGTACGGCGTCGTAGCGGACGCGGCCACGGACGCCGTGGACGCCCTGGTCCTGGAGGACGAGCTGGCCGACGTCGACTTCGCCACTCTCTACGGCGCNNCGCGGAAGACGTGGGAGAGTTCGGCCCCAACACCGCGCTGGTGGTCGAGTTCCTGGCCAGGCTCGGCGCCCTCGAACCCGCGCAGATCGCCGAGGTCGTCGCCGCCTGGCGCGAACGCCCGAGAGAGGAACTGAAGATCGCCCACAGGGCCGTGCAGGCTCTCGCCGACGAGGATGCGACTTGGCGCGAGCAGCTGCGACTGGCCCAGGAGGAGATCTTCGCCTGGATGGAAGGCCGGACGACCGAGCACCAGGAGCGCGCCTACGTTTCGAGGGAGGACGCGCGCATCCGCGAAACCGCCGGGCCGGCCGTTGCCGACGCGGTGGCCGCCCTGGTGATGGCCGACATGCTCGAGCCCGAGGATGCGGCGGCGCTCTACGCACCATGGGCAGAGGCCGTAGGGGAACCGGCGCTGCCGGAATACGAGGACGACGACTCGGACTGACATCGCCGTGGGGCGGCCGAGGCGTGGCCGAGGGTCTGCTCGGCGCCGCCCGGCGGCGCTCCGAGTTGTCGAGTCGTCCGATCGCCCTCACCGGCGAGCGAGGTGGACACGCGACCGATCGTCATGCAAGACTCGCGTCCATGAAGCAATCGATCGTCGCGTTGGACATGGAAGGCGTGCTGACGCCGGAGATCTGGATCGCCGTCTCCGAAAAGACCGGCATCCCGGAACTGCGCCGCACGACCCGCGATGAGCCGGACTACGACAAGCTCATGTGCGGGCGTCTGGCCCTTCTGGACCAGCACGGCCTGAATCTGTCGGACATTCAGGGTGTCATCGGCACTCTGGCGCCCCTGCCCGGTGCGAAGGAGTTCCTGGACGATCTGCGCCGTTCCGTGCAGGTCGTCATCCTGTCGGACACGTTCGAGCAGTTCGCCGCTCCTCTGCTTCGCCAGCTCAACTACCCCACGCTGCTGTGCCACCGGCTGGTCGTCGAGGACGACCACATCACGGGCTATCAGCTGCGCATCCGGGAGCAGAAGCGCGAGGCCGTGGCCGCGTTCAAACGCATGAACTACCACGTCATCGCCGGCGGCGATTCCTTCAACGACACCGCCATGCTCGGCGAGGCTCACGCAGGGATCCTGTTCCGCGCGCCCGACAGTGTGAAACGGCAATTCCCGCAGTTCCCGGCCGTCGAGACCTACGCCGACCTGATGGGGTTGATCAAGGTGGCGATGGCGTAGCCTTGCCTGTCGCCGCTCCGGCTTAGTCGGCGAGCTCGAACGGCAACGCTTGCAGGACTGTTCCCACCGTTTCCTGCTCGGTCCTCGAGATCCCGACGGAGTCTGCGACCGAGATCCACCCCGAGACTGCCGCGGCGACCTCGCGGACGATCTCGCGGGCGCGACCTTCCGACAACCCGTACAGGCGGTGCGTCTCCAGGGCCGCGGGCAGGCTCGGCTCGGTCGTCGTCCCGTCGATCGCCAGCGAGTGCTCGCGATTCTCCCGAGCGGGGTTCATGTCGAATGCGGGGGCGAGGCGCCAGCCTTCGGGGCAGCGCAGGAACCCGTGGTTACGCAGGTGGTCGTCCCGATTCCCGGCGAGGACGTTGAAGATGAGACGCCGAAAGAGTTGCTCGAGATCGTCGCGCACGGCCGTGTGGGCGACGACATCGGCCACTGCCTTTGCGAGATCAGGGTAGCCGGCGGGCTCGCCATCGTCCTTACCGGTCATCGTCATCGCCGATGCGTAGAGCCGTCGTCCCGCTTCCGTTCGGTCGAACCGACGAGTCGCGAACGTGTGCCCGTGCATTCCCAACCGCATCAGCGACGTCTCGGCCACCTCGATCCCGGCTGCTCGCGCGAGGCGAGCGTAGACCTCCTCCCACGCGCCGGAATCCAGCCGATCGGTCCGGGACGGGAACTTCGCGATCCACAGGTAGCCCTCGACGCTGAGGAAGTTGGCCTTTGGCCGCGTCCCGCCAAGCGAGCTGCCAGGGGTGATAAGGAGCGCGATCGTAGGATCGGCAATCTGCTCGCCGTGGTGCTCCTCGAACGCCCGCGCGGCGTCCTCGAGAGCCCGGAGGCCGGTCAGCGGCGGAATGGCCGGATCGCGATGATCGACGAACGGGCCTTTGATGCCGCGGCGGAGCCGGAGTGCCCCCATCCGGGTCTCGTCGGCCACGCCAGCGAGGAACTCCCAATCACTGAGCCGACGCGCCCGGCGGCCCTCCTGTTTGGCCGCGATCGCCTCCCGACGCTCAAGGAGGAGCCTGCCCCACAGGTCAGGCGAGGTATCGCCAAGGATTGAAGGCATGCCGCCGCCCGGCGCGTATTGCGGCCCTTCCACAAGCCGAAGCCGAGGCTCAAGCTCGAATCCCTCGTCGCTCTGGAGCCAGGAACGCGCATACTCGAATGCGACGGTAGGTCGCGGTCCCCCATACCTGGTCAGAACGCCCACCGGGCGCGCTGGGCCAAGTTGGGGCGCATCGAGCGTGACGATGAGCTGTTCTTCAGAGCTCATCGGCGAGCCCCTTTACAGTCGACCGATACGGCCGGGGCGATCGGGCATCGACCAAGCGATGCCCGAGCTCATCTTGCTCCGCGAGCCGGTCGATATCGGCCCCCAGCGACAGCACCTCGAGCACACGGACGAGCACGGCTGCGCTGACGCTCAGATCGCCCGACTCGAGCCGACGGATCGTGGGTCGTGATACAAGAGCCCGAGCAGCAAGCTCCGCTTCGCTCATGCGGCGGCGTAGGCGGGCAGCCTTCAGCCGCTCGCCCAACGCGTCGGCCTGCTGCCTGGTCTTGGGAAAGAGCGTCCTCGCTGGCCTGCTCATGGCACATAGTATT
>PMNU01000121.1:0-197 GCA_003165675.1 Chloroflexota bacterium | reverse complement strand
TACCAGCCCAGGGCGCGCATCACTGCGGCCGTCGTTGGCGCCGCTTCGATGATCGCGCCGGCACCGCCCGCGGTTCGCTCGGCCGTCTCGGGATCCTTCAGACCGTGGCCGGTCAGGACGCAGACGACCGTGGCATCGGCCGGGATCCGCCCCGCCGCGGCCAGCTTGCAAACACCCGCCAGGCTGGCCGCCGAGGC
>PMNU01000024.1 GCA_003165675.1 Chloroflexota bacterium | reverse complement strand
CCCACATGATCGACCGCTGGCTTAACGGCCTCCCGCTCGAGGGGTTCGACCTGCCCCTCCCGGTCGTCGACAAGAAGGCGGTTCTTGCACGGCAGACCGCCTATGAGCCGAGGCCGGCGACCGCGAACGGCGCTGCCCTGTTGGCGGCCCCGACGGACTTCCGCGAGGTCGAGGCCGGGCTCACCGAGGACGAGGCCCGCTCAGGCGCGGTCCGCTGCGTCGACTGCGCCGTGTGCTCCGGGTGCCACGAGTGCGTCAACGTCTGCCCGGTCGACGGCTGCATCGATCTGCAGGCCCGCGACAAGGTCATGGAGATCGAGGCAGGGGCCGTGGTAGTTGCCACCGGCTACAAGCTGTTCACGGCCGACGCCAAGCCCGAGTACGGGTTCGGCAGGTACAAGAACGTGATCACAGGAACCCAGATGGACCGCCTGCTCGCGCCGACTCGGCCGTTCAACACGATCCTGCGCCCCGGCGACGGCAAGGTCCCCGAGAGGATCGCCTACATCCTCTGCACCGGGTCACGAGACGAAACCGTCGACAACCCGCTCTGCTCCCGGTTCTGCTGCATGTACTCGATCAAGCAGAACCAGCTCGTGATGGGCGCCCTGCCGCTGGCCGAAGTGACGGTCCACTACATGGACATCCGGGCCCCGGGNNCTGCGCTACGAGGACATCGAGAACGGCGGGGCGCTCGTCGAGGCCGAGTACGACATGGTCGTCCTGGCCGTCGGCGTCCAGCCTAACCGCGACGTCGAGGTGCTCTTCGAGAACGAGAAGCTCGAGCTCACCGACCAGCACTACGTGCTGGAGCCGGACGAGGACCTGAACCCTGGCCGCACCAGCATCCCCGGCGTCTTCGTCGCCGGAACAGCGTCGGGCGCCAAGGACATCGCGGACTCCATCCTCCACGCGGGTGCCGCGGTAGCCCAGGTCGCGGCCCATCTCGAGAGCGTGTCCGCGGCCGCAAGGGCCGGCGAGACGCAGACGGTGAAGGTGCCGGCATGAGTGGCAAGCTGCCGGAGTTCGCCTGGAAGGACCCGGAGAAGGCGGGAGAGCCCGGGGCGCCGGCCCACGAGGGCGACGCGAAGAAGGTCCTCGACGCCGCCCTGCCGGATCCCAAGGCGCGCCGCATCGGCGTGTACGTCTGCCACTGCGGCGGCAACATCAGCGACTACGTCGACGTCGAGGCCGTCGTTGACGCGGTCAGGAACGAGCCGGGCGTCGTCGTCGCGAAGACGACCATCTTTGCCTGCGCCGACGCCAGCCAGTCCGAGATGGAGGCCGACATCGAGGAGCAGAACCTCGACGGCCTCGTCGTCGCCTCCTGTTCTCCCAAGCTCCACGTCGTGACATTCCGCGGCGTGGCTAAGCGGGCCGGTCTCAACCCCTACGAGTACAACCNNCCCGCGAGAGCGCCCCGCTCGAGCCGATCGTCGTCGAGACGACCCAGAAGGCGCTCGTCATCGGAGGCGGGATCGCCGGTCTACGCGCGGCCATCGGCCTCGCCGACGTCGGACTCGGCGTCTTTCTCGTCGAGCGCGAAGCGGAGCTGGGCGGCTGGATCGGCGGCTTCGGCCCGATCTTCCCGCACGACCGCAACGGTCGCGAGCTGATCGCGAGCCTCGTGGCCGAGGTCAAGAAGCGCCCCTCGATCAACGTCTTCACCGAGGCCGAGATCGTCGCCAAGTCGGGCTCGTTCGGCAATTACCGCGTGGACGTCCGGATGTCCGGAGACCAGCTCCAGACCATTCCGCTCGAGATCGGCTCGATCATCGTCGCGACCGGCTTCGACAGCTACAAGCCCGAAGAGGGCGAGTTCGGCTACGGCAGCGAGGCCGTCGTCACCCTGCCCGACTTCAAGGAGATGGTCGACTCAGCCACGGGCCCCCTCGAGTACAAGGGGCGCCGGGTCCGCAGCCTCGCCTACGTCTACTGCGTCGGCAGCCGCGGCCAGGGTGGCAACGACTACTGCTCCCGCTTCTGCTGCACTTCCACGGCGCACCTCTCGATCGCGGTCAGCAAGCTCGATCCGAGCCTTCGGCAGTACCATCTCTATCGCGACATCCGCACCTACGGCACCTTCGAACTCCTGTACACGGAGGCGCGCAAGCAGGGTGCCATCTACATCAAGTACCCCGACGACGCTCCCCCGGTCGTCACGACCGAGGCGTCGGGCAGGCCGCTCATCAGCGTCCGCGACCTGCTCTCCGGCGGCGAGGATCTCGAGATCCCCGTCGACCTTGTGGTCCTGGTCACGGGAATGGTCCCCCGCAAGAACGAGGAGATGGTCTCTATCCTGAAGCTCCCCATCGGCCGCGACGGGTTCTTCAACGAGATCCATCCGAAGCTNNTCCGGCCTGGCGGCCGTGACCCAGAGCGCCTCGGTCCTCAAGAAGGGCGTCACCGAACTCGACCCGCTCGTTGCCACTGTCGATCCCGACGCATGCGAGTGGTGCGACAAGTGCATCGCCGCCTGCCCGTACGAGGCCATCGAGAAGCTGTCGCTCAACGGCCGCGACGTGGCGATCATCAGCGAGACCGCCTGCAAGGGCTGCGGCGGCTGCGTCCCCGTCTGCCCGGTGGGCGCGATCGACCTCCGCGGCTACACGAACGCCCAGATACTCGCCGAGATCGACGGCATGCTCGAGGAGGCGATCGCATGAACACGAACCGCGACAACCGCGAGGTCATCCGCGAGGAGCCGTTCATGCGGAGCCAGATCCTCGAGTTCTGCGCCGAGGAGGCGCACACGGTCCCGGAGATCGCGCAAGAAATCGGCCGGCCCAGCCACGAGGCCATGTTCTGGGTCATGGGCATGCGCCGCTACGGCTGGATCCGTGAGCTGAAGGATGTCACTCCGGAGGGCTACTTCCGGTACCTGGCCGTACCGGCGGAGGGACGGGCATGACCGCACGCGTCGATCACAACCTCTACCCGGAGCTGCAGCGCTTTGGCGCCACGGACATTTCGGCCTGCTACAACTGCGGCGTCTGCACGGCGATCTGCCCGCTTTCGGTGGACGGCGCGTCGTTCCCGCGCAAGATGTCGCGCTACGCTCAGCTGGGCCTGCGCGAGAAGCTGCTCGCCAGCCCCGAGTTGTGGTCCTGCTACGGCTGCTCCGAGTGCACCGACTCGTGCCCGACCAGGGCAGATCCGGCCTCGTTCATGGCCGCCGCCCGGCGCTACGCGGTCGCGAGCTACGACCGAACGCACCTCGCCTACATGCTGGCGACATCTCGCCTATTCGCCGGCGTCTTCGTGATCGCGCTGGTGGGCCTGCTGGCCGCGTTCATGTACTCCGTCCACAAGCCGGTCGACGGCTCGACGCTCGCCTTCTTCGACTTCGTCCCGAGCGACGTCGTCCACAACATGGGCATCGTGGCCATGGCCGTGATGGGAGTCGCCGCGCTGGTCGGCGTGATCGAGATGGTCAGACGTGTGTTGCGTGGGCCCAAGGCTGCCGCCGCAAAGACGACGCTCGGCAAGGTAGCCGGGGCCGCGGTCTACGCCGTCGGCACGGAATCCCTGGCGCAGACCCGTTTCCGCAAGGACTGCGCCGATGCCACCGAGTCCGGCGACGCTGCGCCGACCAGACCGTGGTACTCGCAGCGGTGGTTCATCCACTTCGCCACGATGTGGGGCTTCCTGGGCCTGCTGGGCGCCACGATGGCCGATTACGGCCTTGAACTGCTCGGCATCAAGGCCGTCGGCACGGCCGTGCCGATCTGGTACCCGGTGCGATTGCTCGGCACGCTGGCCGGCGCTCTCCTGATCTACGGGACCACCGTGCTGATCGCCAGGCGACTGCGCAAGAGCGACCGCTCGAGCCTCCATTCGACGACGTCGGACTGGACGTTCCTGAGCATGCTCTGGATCGCCGGCGTGACGGGCTTTGTTCTCGAATTGGGGCTCTACCTGCCATCCGCTCCGTCATGGGGCTACCCGATGTTCCTCGTCCATGTCGGCGTCGCGATGGCGCTCGTCCTGCTCGTCCCGTTCGGCAAGTTTGCCCACGTTCTCTACCGGCCGGTCGCGCTCTTCGCCATCAGGTTGCGCGGCTGACACGCTCCGCGCTGACTGGGCAGGGACGTAAGCTCTGCTGACGCTATACATCTCTTGCCCGGAAACACCGGCGCAGAAGCACCATCCAGGAGACCGAATGCGCCTGCTCATCCCCACCACCGACACCAACGGCGCNNGCCCCGTACTACGCATTAGCCGACACCGAGACCGGTGCCGTTGTGACCGTGGCGAACCCATCGGTATCCCACGGCCACGGCGAGTGCGCGCCTGCCGCCGACATCCTCGGGCCCAATAGCTTCGATGCCGTCGTGTGCCAGGGGATCGGGCGTGGCGCAATCAATCGGATGGCCGAGGCGGGAGTGCCCGTCTACGTTCACGACGGCCCCGACGTGGC
>PMNU01000098.1:2849-8556 GCA_003165675.1 Chloroflexota bacterium | reverse complement strand
GCTTCATCGTCGACGGCCAGGAGGGCGTCAAGGACCCGCTCGGAATGAGTGCCATCCGCCTCGAGATCGAGACTCACATCGTCACCGCTTCCGCCACCGCCGTCCGCAACCTCGCCAAGTGCGTTCAGGCCGCAAACGTCAAGATCGACGAGCTGGTCGCCAACTCGCTGGCCTCGGCTGAGTCGGTTCTGTCGGAGACGGAAAGGGATCTGGGCGTAGCCGTGGCCGATATCGGCTACGGCACGATCGACCTGGCTCTTTTCCTTGACGGCTCACCGTTCAAGACGGCGGTGCTGCCGGTGGGCGGAAACAACGTCACCAACGACGTTGCCATCGGCCTCAAGACCAGTCTTCAGGTGGCAGAGGAGCTGAAGTGCCAGCAAGGCAGCTGCGATCTGTCGACCGTAGCCGAGGACGAGGTCATCAGCGTCTCGATGCTGGGTGAGGCCGCCGGCCGAACCGTGAACCGCATCGAGGTATGCCGCATCATCGAGGCCCGCATGCGGGAGATCTTCGAGATGCTCAGGGCCGAGATACGAGCGTCAGGGGAGGGGATGCTGCCGGCAGGGGTCGTGCTCACCGGCGGTGCATCTCAGCTGGCTGGGGCTGCGGCCCTGGGTCGACAAGTCCTGGACATGCCGGTTCGCGTGGCCGGACCCACGGGCATCGGCGGGCTTACGGACAACATCCTCAACCCGGCCTATAGCACCGCCATCGGCCTGCTCTACTGGGGCGCCAAGGGCCTGGAGTCCGGGGAGGTCCAGCGCTTCGAGTCGGCCCCGGCTGGCGGATTGCCGTCGCGCGTGCGGGACGCCATACGCAACCTCTTCCCGTAGAGCCGGCCGAGGCTCCTGGGGCGACGGCCCGTACAGACGTGACCAGGGCAGACTGACCGGATGAAGACCACGCAGCTTGCCGTCCAGACGGGGCGGCGTCGCGGCCTCTTCGACCTGACGGAAGCCTGCGAGCAATTCGTGGCCGGCGAAGGCGACGGCCTGCTCACTGTCTTCGTGCCCCATGCCACCGCCGCCGTGGTGGTCATGGAGCTCGGCGCCGGCTCCGACGCGGACCTCATGGCGACCCTGGATCGACTTCTGCCCCGTGACGACCGGTGGATCCATCGCCACGGTGCGTCTGGCCACGGAGCGGACCACGTCGTGCCCGTCGTGGCTCCGACGTCGGTGACGATCCCGGTCGTCGGAGGCCGTCTGACGCTCGGCGCGTGGCAGTCGATCGCCCTTCTGGACCCCAATCCGGACAACGCAAGTCGCACCGTCAGACTGGCTTTCCTGGGGGGCTGAAACGGTCTCTCCACAGGTCCCACCAGATTGTTTCGCGATTCTGACGGTTTCCCTCGAAAGTTCGAACGTACGTTCGTACGCCCTTCGTGAGAATCCCGTTTCGGTGCGCGGTTTCTGGCCCGCGAAATGCTGAGGAGGCGTATACTCGGTTGCATCCGAGCCAACCCCGTCACGCGTTAGTGCTCTACCAACCTCGGGGGGGCCGGACCGAACGACAAACATCTGCCGGAGAGCCACCGGAGGATCAAGAATGCCGCTACGGTCCGATTCCGAGAACTTCGCGCTGATCCGTGTGATCGGCGTCGGAGGCGGCGGTAGTAACGCCGTCAATCGCATGATTCGGGCGGAGATGATGGGGGTCGAGTTCATCGCCTGCAACACGGATGCGCAGGCTCTCCTCCAGTCGGACGCGCCCCACAAGATCCGCATCGGCGACAAGATCACCCGCGGTCTTGGCGCGGGCGGCGATGCCTCGATCGGTCAGAGGGCGGCCGAAGAGGACTCCGAGAAGATCGCGGACGCGCTGCGCGATTCCGATATGGTCTTCATCACGGCCGGACTCGGCGGCGGCACTGGCTCCGGCGCCGCCCCGATCGTGGCCGAGATTGCCAAGGAACTCGGCGCACTCACCATCGGCGTGGTCACCAAGCCGTTCTCCTTCGAGGGGTCCCGCCGAAAGCTCGTGGCTGAGCTGGCTGCTGACGATCTGAAGTCCAAGGTGGATACCCTCATCACCATTCCCAACGATCGGCTTCGGGATGTCGTCCAGAAGAACACCTCCATGGTCGAGGCCTTCCGCTACGTCGACGACGTGCTGCGCCAGGGCGTCCAGGGGATCAGCGACATCATCACAGTTCCGGGTCTCATCAACCTGGACTTCGCCGACGTTCGGGCCGTCATGAAGGACGCCGGCTCGGCACTGATGGGCATCGGCAGAGCGAGCGGAGACAACCGCTCGCTGGATGCGACGCGTCAGGCCATCGCCAGTCCACTTCTCGAGGTCAACATCAACGGCGCCCAGGGAATCCTCTTCAACATCACAGGCTCCTCGAACCTGAGCCTCTTCGAGGTCACAGAGGCGGCCGAGGAGATCCGCTCGGTGGCGGACCCGGAGGCAAACATCATCTTCGGCACCAGCTTCGACGAGCGTCTCGCGGACGAGGTCATGATCACCGTCATCGCGACGGGCTTCGATCCGAGCCGCAACCGCGAGCCGCAGCGCCGCGAGTCCGGCACGCAGACGCCCGTTCCGGTTCACTCTTCGCGCTTTGACGGAGCCGACTTCCTTCAGGAGATGGAGCGCCAGCGGGTGTACGCGGCGGAGCCGGTCGGGTCGCACCAGCGCTCGGCGCTGACGTATGGACCCACGGGTGCGCCAGAACGCCAGCCTGTGCCGGTGCCGGTCCAGACATCGCCGCTGCATCGGCCCATGCCGGACCGCCAGCCGATCCGGCCCGTGTACGACGACCAGGACCTGGAGATCCCCAGCTTCCTCCGGCGGCCGCCGCAGGAGGAGAGGGGGTAACCGTTCGCCGCATTGGGCTCGTCTCTCAACTCTGATGCCGTAGCCGGTTTTCGGGCAGCCCGGTCGGCCGTGCTCGACAACGTTCAAGCCGCGTGCCGGCGCGTTGGCCGCGACCCTCATGGGGTGACCCTCGTGGCCGTCTCCAAGACCGTGGATGCCTCCCGTCTCGGGGCCGCCATGGCGGCCGGGCTGGAGTTGTTCGGCGAGAACCGAGTTCAGGAAGCCGAGTCAAAGGCGCCGCTGGTTCCGGGTGCGCACTGGCATCTGATCGGCCCGCTGCAGTCGAACAAGGCCCGCCGGGCAGTCGAGCTGTTCGACGTCATCGAGTCCGTGGACTCGGTCGATCTGGCGCGACGTCTCGATCGAAGGGCCGGCGAGGTTGGCCGAGCGCCGTTGGGCGTCTATCTTCAGGTGAACGTCGACCGCGATGAGGCGAAGTCCGGCTTTCTCCCCGAGAGGTTGACTGCGGTGCTGCCCGGGCTGGCCGAGATGCCAAACACGCGACTCCTCGGGCTGATGACGGTCGGCCGGCTGGTCGGTTCAGCCGAGGAGGCGCGCCCGACGTTCGCCCGCCTGCGCGACCTCTCTGCGCGTCTGCGCGAGCTCGTTCCGGAGCTGGGCGCGGGGCTGTCGATGGGGATGACGGACGACTACGCGGTTGCGGTGGAGGAGGGGGCGACGGTGATCCGCGTCGGACGGGCCTTGTTCGGGACGCGACCCGGCCGCGTCGCAGAGGGCCCGGTTAGCGGCCTGGCGGGCTCCGCTTAGCCGATCACTCCGGGCCACGCGGCGGGATTCGAGGCGAGTTTACGTGGTCATACGCCGTGCGGCGGCGATAATCGGACCGACATGGACTCCGACCGCCGCCAGCCAGACCGCACTCATGCCTCTGCCAGATTTGCCGTGCGGTTGACGCCGCGTGGCGGTGCGGGCCGGGTCGACGGAGTCTCCGACGACGGCGTGCTCCAGGCCCGGGTTTCGGCCCCCGCCGTCGGCGGCCTGGCGAACTCGGCCCTTCTCCGGCTTCTCGCGGAGGAGCTCGACGTGTCCCACACATCGGTGCGGCTGGTCGCCGGGGCGACGGGTCGCCAGAAGCTGATCGTGGTCGACGGGCTCCTGCCGCAGGATGTAGCCCGCCGATGGCCCGGCATCAAGGTTTAGTCGAGACGGCCGCTCTCGGTTCGCATTCCCGGCGGTGAACCTGACGCCGCCCGCGAGTGGGTTACCGTAACGCTGGCCGTGCCGGTACCCGGTCTCGCGCATCGGGCCGCTATAATTCGGCCTCCGGCGCTTCGAGCGGCCGGTTTCGTGGGCGATTAGCTCAGCTGGTTAGAGCGCGCGGTTCACATCCGCGAGGTCACTGGTTCGAGTCCAGTATCGCCCACCATTCCCCCCAGCATGCGCACCGCGGACCCCGGCCCTGGGTGCGGTGGCAACACTCTGGCTAATGCTAGAGTGGCCGCGTCGGGGGCCAGGTTCTCGGCTCCGATGGACCGGGCTCAGCGCCTATGATTGTCTAGACATAGAGGCCGGCGCCGCCTGACCCAGCCAGGAATGGAGGAGTCGCAGATGCGTTCTCTGAGATCCATTGGGGCCATCGCCGCCCTTTTGCCCATCGCCCTGGCCGGATGCGTGACTTCGGGCACGTCGCCCTCCGCAGCCGCGTCGACACCCATCGCGTCGGCGCCTGCGTCGGCACCTGCAGCGACTCTCAGTGCGACATCGAGCCCGACGCAGGGGCCGTCGAGCCCTGCCGTGACGCCCGCCGTGGGGTCGCAGGGGCAGCTGCTGCTCTACTTCGTGCCGCCCGCTGACCAGGGCAGTTTCGCGAACGGCGAGGCAGCTGTGGTCGGGGCTGACGGGAGCGGGCGTCGCGACGTCGCCCAGAGCGTGCAGGCCAGCTGGTCTCATGACGGCTCACTAATCCATGTCGTAGCCGAAGACTCGAGTTGCGTGCCGCACCTGTCGGATTACCCCGCCAGCGGCGGTCCGGCAACCCCGAGCCCCGTGCAGTTCAAGGCCGGCGACTACTATTTCAGGTGGTCGCCGGATGACAGCCAGGTTGTCTTCTTCCGAAGGACTCACGGCTTGACGGCGGACATCTGCCAGGGCAAGGTCAGTCAGGTCGACCCGACGGCGATGCAGCAAGACCTGATGGTGATGAACTCCGACGGTACGAACTTACGAACTCTCGCCACCGCCGAGGGGAGCATTGGCCCGATCAGCTGGACCCCCGATGGAAAGACGCTCGTGTGGGCCCGCTGGGGACCGGCGAACGTCTGGGGCCCGCTGGCCCTTGTGGACGTGGCCAGCGGCAAGATCACGGATATCACGTCCTCGAAACTCCAGTTCGGTGTCGTCTCGGTATCGGCCGACGGATCGAAGATCGCCTACTCGGTCAGCGATCCGAACAGTGCCGATGTGTACTCGCACGCATTTGTAGCGGACCTCGACGGTACGCAGCAGGTCAGTCTCGGCGTCGTCGGAAGCTCCGATGGCGATCCGGTCTGGTCGCCGGCGGGCAACCGGCTCGCGCTGGTCAGGACCTCGGGCACCGGTGCCGGGGGGCGCCTCGTCGTGGTGCAACCGGCCCAGAAGGCCGTGTCCGACGTCTACGGGCCGGTCTTCCAGGTCGATGCCCCATGGGCCAGCGTCTCCTGGTCGTCAGACGGCGGGAAGATCGCCTGCCTGGGGGCAGCTGACGCAGCAAGCGGGAGCTCGACCGGGATCGTGGTGGTCGGCGCCGACGGCACCCAAGCGAAGGCACTCGCCGGGACCGCCGGGGCGACGCAGGTCTACTGGCAACCGTAGTTCGCCGGGCAATCGACCGCCGCTTGATCTGCGGCGCGCGGTCCGCCGCGGCGATCACACATGCCGCCCA
>PMNU01000098.1:0-2812 GCA_003165675.1 Chloroflexota bacterium | reverse complement strand
CTTCCGCTGGCAGCACAGCGTCCACAACTACCTGGGCTTCCCCGACGGGATCCCGGCCTCCGAGATCCGCCGGCTCGGCTGGCGCCAGGCGGCGAAGTATGGGGTTGACCTGTTGCTCGGCCACGTTGCCACCGCGACCCGCGAAGGCGATCGGTTCCGGTTGCGGATCGAACGTCTGCCCGAGGGCGGTGCTCTGGGGCACGGGCCCGGCCCAGGCGCCTCGCGCGATGCGGAGATGGCCCGGACCTTTCGCGAGGTGCCCGAAGGCGCCCCATTGGAGGTGCTGGCCCGGACGGTGATCCTGGCCACNNGACGGCTACGAATCGATCGACCGCGTCGTTGGCGTCGTAGGCCACGACGAGGACGCGGTCCAGACCGCCCTGGACCTGCTCGTCTTCACCGATCGCGTGACGATCGTCGCCGGTCGCCCGGAGGGTTTCGAGGTTCCGGCTTCGCGAATGGCGGATCTGGCCGCGCACGGCATTGCCGCCCACGCGCATGGCGTTGCCGAGTACGAGAACCGGGATGGCCAGATGCGGGCGCTCGTCCTTGACGATCCCGGGAGGACTCGGATCCCCGTCGAGCAGGTCTACACCGTCCGGGGCACAAGGGCCTCCAACGGTCTCGCCCGGCAACTCGGCCTGGAGTTGACCGCGATCGGCCAGATCGTGGTCACGTCAGAGCAGCACACCAACGTGCCCGGCGTCTACGCCGCGGGCGACGCCACCAGCCTGCANNGCGCCCAGCTCCTGGCAAAGAGCCTCAGTGGAGCGACGTTACGTCACCGGTGAGGGCGTCGACCTGCGCCGAGACGTACTCCGCGTTCGACTCGTAGAAGATGGTGTACACCCAGTACGGACCGCTGCCGTCGAGCGAGCTGTAGTTCAAGCCAATTCGCGGGTCCTTCGTCTTGTCCAGATCGTAACGGGAGGCGAGGGCCGCTTTGCCAAGCCCGACGGCGTGGTCGCTGTCGATGATGGAGTAGGGGATCCGGTTCGTGTACTGGCTCACGAAAGAGGTCACCTCGTCGCCGGTGACTTCACGGGTTCCGGTGACCTTGCCCCACGGATCGATCTCGACGACCAGCACCGCGTCGGCGGCCGCCCTGTCGATGAAGTTGAGTGACCAGCTGCTCGGAACTCCATCGTCGTTGACGAAGTCCCCGACCGCGGCGATGAGGTAGGCCTCGTCGCGCCACTTCTGCGCCTCAGAGCGAGCCTTGCGCCACTCTTCCCGGAATGTGTACGTGAGCGGTCCACCACCGCCCTCGGCAATCTGGCGCCCGGGCGGGATGTCATCGGTCGCCGTCGAGCCGCCGAGGGTCGGCACCGCTGTCGCCGCGGGTGTGCCGGTTCGCTGGGCGGCCGTGCTCTGCGCCGCCGTCCCGGCGGCGGTGTCGCTGTGCTGGCTAACCTGGCTCTGCGACGCGCCGCCGGTCCCGCAGCCCGCAAGCGCCAGCGCGGCGAGTACCAGCGCGAGGACTCCGAGCCAGGTGCCATGAGTCCAGCGCCGGCAGTCGCCGTTCGTCGATGATCCGCTCCGACCGAGGATGTTGTGGGGCGTCATCGTGTCCCTCCTCATCGCTGATAGGTGGCATCACGCCGGGATGGCCACACGTTCGGCGCGTGCTCACGGCCACGATGGTGAGCGGATGGTCATGCAGCGTCAACTGCGAGACGGGCGATCTCACGGCCCCGCGCCACGAAGCGCGGGCGACCACACAGAGTTGGTGCTTCAGCAGGTGGGCTCGATCGCAGCATCCGCACCACGCCCGTTGAGTCGGCTGGCCGCTGGGTAGATGCTGCGTTGGAGAAGCCGCTGCGCTTCGGTGCGGCAGTCGGCAACGGCATCGGCATCTCGATTGCCCACCTCCGCGATCCTGGCGGCAGGTCCGAGGCCCAAGTGCCGCCGCAGCCGGATAGGATGTTCACATGACGCTGGACCTGAAACCACGCAAACGGATCGGGCTCGTTGCCCATGACAACAAGAAGAGCGACCTGATCGAGTGGGCCCGATACAACCGGGGCATGCTCGCAGCGCACGACCTCGTGGCGACGGGGACCACCGGGACGATGCTCCAGCGCGAGCTGGACTTGCCCGTGACTTGCCTCCAATCCGGCCCGCTCGGCGGAGACCTGCAGGTCGGAGCGATGATCGCCGACGGCAGCATCGACTTCCTGGTCTTCTTCTGGGACCCGCTCGAGCCCCAGCCACACGACACGGACGTCAAGTCGTTGCTGAGGATCGCGGTCGTGTGGAACATTCCGGTCGCCTGCGACAGGGCCTCAGCCGACTTCATGATCTCGTCGCCGCTCATGACCGGCTCCTACGAGCGTACGGTGCCCGACTACACGGCGCACAACGATCGAGAACTGCCGGGGGTAGAAACGGTCGACGCCGCGGAAGCGCATTACTGGGCCGATGCGTCCGATGCGTCCGATCAGACCGATCAGACCGATCTGGCAAGTCCGGTCGGCGAGCCCAACGCGGACTCTGGAGCCGATTCTGCCGCTCGCGGGCAGCTCGATTCGTCCGCCGAGCCGCTTCCTGGGGAAGCGCGGTCTTGAGCAACGCAACCGGCGAGCTCACGGTCACGGGCGGCAGCGGGGTCGAACCGGAGTACCAGTTCGGCTGAGTCAGCCCAGTCAGGCCGATCCCGCGGCTGGAGGCTGCCCGATCCTGCCAGATGTTGATGGCGACAGCACGGTTCCAGGTACAGGCCGGAATCCCGGGCCCCGAACTACCGCGGCCGGGGCCCGGACAGTTCGAGCCTCCGGCCGGGGGTTCTCCGAGGCCGGGCGACGTTGGCGGC
>PMNU01000039.1:3856-7166 GCA_003165675.1 Chloroflexota bacterium | reverse complement strand
CGCGCGAGACCTGCGGCGCTACTTCGGGTAGCGCCCGGTCAGCTTCTTGAAGACGCGGTGCGGAGCGTGGAAAGCCGGCGTGCCCGGTAGGAACATGTACGGGCAGAGCCCTTCTACGACGCTGATCCCCTGCTCTTCGCAGAACGCCACCGCGGACTTCGTGGCCGCGCCCGGAGCCATGCCGCCGTACATCCACACGTGCTTCACGCCGGCCTCGGCGCAGTCACGGACGATATCGTCGGTCGACTTCTTGGACGTCATGATCAGAACGCCGTCGACGCCGGGCTTGATGTCCGTAACCCTCGCGAAGCACGGCTGCCCATCGATCTCTTTGGCGAGCGGATTGACCGGCACGGCGTCGTAGCGGCGCTGGCGGAACTCCTGCCACAGCACGGTCCCGAAGCCCTTCGGGTCGCGAGAGACGCCCACAACCGCAATGCGCTTGAGAGCCAGGAAGTCATCGACTTGCTGCTTGGTGGTCATTCGGGTCCTCGGATGCAGGTCCTCTTGGCTGACAGTCTGGCCGTGCGGCCTCCCTGCCCGCAGAGCCGGACGTCCCGATCCTACGCCGCGCAGAGCCGACTGACATCATTCGGTCGATTGACAACCGATCGACCGCGGGAACGATTGCCTTCGCGATCCGGCAGCCGGATGATCGAGCCCACCGATCGAACCGACCGAACCGACCGAACGATCCCCGCGAGCACAGAGCGACAGGAAGGTGAGAAAGTGGCCAGGGCCATCGTCGTGTACCGCAGCCACTCCGGCGTGACCCGCCGCTACGGTGAGGCGATCGCAGCGTTTCTCAACGGGCGGGGCGTGGCCGCGCAGATCGTCTCCGTCGGCGAATGCGACATGACGACCCTCGCCGACGCCGACTATCTCTTCCTCGGCTGCTGGACGAGCGGCCTCTTCGTCGTCATGCAGCACCCCGACGAACCGTGGCTGGCCTTCGTCCGCGACATGCCCGCCCTCTCCACTTCACGACCCAGGGTCGCGCTCTTCACCACCTACAAGCTCCGGACCGGCAGCCAGTTCCCAAAGATGCGGGCCGCGCTGACCGGCAGGACCGCCACGCCGTCCCTCGAGCTGCAGTCGCGCAGCGGCCACCTCTCCCCGGCCGACGAGAGGGCGCTGCAGCAGTTCCTGATCTAGCGATCCTTCCGCTTCGAAGCGGCGTCGGCTGGGACTCGCCCCTTCGCCCGCTGGCGGTCGCCCGCCGCCGGCTCTCGCGCGTTGACGCTCCTGCACCCGGGCGTACCATTCCCACCCGAGATGATCGCAATCTCGCTGGCCCCGCCCATACAGGAGATCGCGCATGAAGGTCCTATTCGTCGGCGGCACCGGCCTGATCAGCAGCGCCTGCACCCGTCTTGCGGTGGAGCGTGGCGTGGAACTCTTCCTTCTCAATCGCGGCAGCGATCCGGACAGAGGCGGCGCAACCTCACTCGTCGCCGACGCGCATGACGAGGCAGCAACCGAGGGAGTACTCGCCGGCCACCGGTTCGATGTCGTGGTCGATTGGATCGCCTACACACCGGAGGACATCGAGCGAGACCTGCGCCTCTTCCNNGACTGGATCATCCGCGAGGACACGCCGCTCGCCAACCCGTTCTGGGACTACTCGCAGAACAAGATCGCCTGCGAAGAACGCCTGATGCGCGCATACCGCGAGGACGGGTTCCCGGTCACAATCGTTCGCCCCTCGCTCACCTACGGCGATACGCAGGTGCCGCTGTCTGTGAACAGCTGGGAACGGCCCTTCACGGCGATCGCGCGGATGCGGGCTGGCAGGCCGATCATCGTGCCCGGCGACGGCACTGCGCTGTGGACGATGACCCACAACACCGACTTCGCGGTGGGCTTCGTGGGCCTGCTGGGACGCCGAGCGGCAATCGGCCATGCCTTCAACATCACCTCGGACGAGGTCCTGACCTGGGACGAGATCTATCGCCAGACCGCCGCGGCCGCCGGCGCCGAGGCGCGGATCGTCCACATCGCCTCCGACTTCATCGCGGCCTGCCTGCCGGAGTGGAGCGGCACGCTGCTGGGCGACAAGTCGGGCAGCGCCGTCTTCGACACCACCAAGATCAAACGCTTCGTACCCGACTTTCGCGCCGTGACGCCATACGCGGAGGGAATCCGCCGGACCGTCGCCTGGTTCGACGCCGACCCGGCCCGACAACTGATCGACGCCGAGATGGACGCTCGCTGGGACCGCCTGATCGCCGCCTACGAGCAGGGCCTGGCGAACGCGGTCGCGGGGTTCGCCTGAGGTCAGCCAATCGGGCGCCCTGCCGCACCGGACTGCGGCCTAAGGCTACGACGTCACCGTTCCACGTAGATTGCGGGGGAGCTAGGATGACGGGGTTCGGGACGACCACATCTGACCGAACCGGAAGGCTGCCACCCAAGAGCCCGATACCTCCACAGTTCCTCGACAAGTGGAACGAGAGGGATACTCGCGATGACGACGGGATTCGAGTTCTGCGCCACCTGCGGCACACCGCGGGGTTCGGACGATCAGAAGTTCTGCGCCGGGTGCGGCTCGGCATTCTCACCTGCGGCTCCGCCTCCGCTACTGGCGCAGCCGCCTTCGCTCCCGCCTCCGCCCCCCGTCGCGCCGCCGCCCGTCGCCCCGCCTGCCTGGCCGACGCCGCCCGGCCCGTCATATCCGCCGGCCTATTCGGCTGGTCCGACACCCGCCTACATGGGGGCAGCGCCCCGTGGCCGCACCGCGACGGGTGGAGCCGCCAAGATGCTCGGCAAGGTCCTGATGGTCCTGATCGTCCTGGTAGTCGCCACGGCAGGCGTGGTGTCATGGCTGGGCGTCGCCCAGGTACCGGTCCTGAGTGCGGCGTTCGGAATGGATCACCCGCGCGACCTTCACATGGTCAGGGATCCCGCCGCGCTCAACGCCTTCACCAGTAAATGGGGCATCGAGCTGCCGTCACCGACGCAGAACTACACCCTCGCGAGCAAGCATCACTACTCCGGCAGCGTCCAGATCGACGACACAATCAGCGAGGGCGCGCTGGCGGCGTTGCCGGAGTACAGCGCCCCCAACCCGCGCGTCAGCCAGATGCAGTTCCGGATCCACGAGGGCTCCATCGAGATGTCGGCCTTCGTGAAAGTGCCCGGCTATCCCGCCTCGGGTCCCGTGTACGCCCAGTTCTCGCTATCGGCGACCAGTTCGACCACGGTCGCGATCGACTTCTCGCACCTCGACTTTGGGCGGATCGGCGTGCCCAGTAACGTCGTCGACACTGTAAAGACCACTCTAGACGGGTACCTGAACGGGAAGATCCTG
>PMNU01000039.1:0-3797 GCA_003165675.1 Chloroflexota bacterium | reverse complement strand
AGCAGGAGACGACCGATGATCGATGGCCGAACGGGACGACTCTTGGTGCTACTGGTGATCTTCGCCGTGCTATTGCTCGCGCTGGCCGGATGCGAGTACCCCTCCTGATTTCCGGTGTGCTCGGGCACTAGAGAAGAATGCGACGACCCTTCGCGAAGCGCCGCCGGGGGCCGCCGGAGGTCGCCGCACGGCCGGCGCCACTACCACCCCACGACCAGGGCGATCGGGACTTAGCGCCGTCGAAGTTCCCTGACTCACGTTGCTGCCCCTGGCGTTTCCCGTCCGCTGCCGTCGCCCACTCGAGCACGGGCTGACGGCCGGCAGTCTGGACTACTCGACCGTCCGCAGGATCTGTTCGATCGACGCCGTTCGCGACCGCAGTTCGGAGACGTCGGCGGCCGTTCGCTGTTCGGCGTCCTAGCATGACGAACATGACTGCGCAACCCTCAACTCGGAGGCGGGCTCGAGGATCAGCGCGGTCGCGCAACCCGTCGGCTCGGAGCCGCCCCTGGCATCAGCGCCCACGCTCGGTATGGTTCATCCTGAGCTGGTCACGCCGCCGAACGCTCCTCTTCACGATCACGGCCCGATACCGCGTGCTCCTCGAAACCGGAGGGAGAACCTCATGCCGCAGGCAGAACGAGTCGTCGATATCCTCGCCGGCCGGACGGCGGTCGGCGCGTGCGCGACGGTCCAGGGCTGGATTCGGACACGTCGCGATTCGAAGGCCGGGCTGTCGTTCCTGAATGTCCACGACGGGTCCTGCTTCAACGCCCTCCAGGTCGTGGCGCCGGCAACGCTCGGCAACTACCAGAACGAGATCCTGCACCTGACCGTCGGCTGCGCGGTCACCGTCACCGGCACGGTCGCCGCATCGCCGGCCCAGGGACAGGCCGTGGAACTCCAGGCCGACTCCGTCGAGGTGGTCGGCTGGGTGGACGATCCGGAGAGCTACCCNNGCCATGGCGATTCACCGCTACTTCGATGAGCACGGCTTCTACTGGGTTCACACGCCGATCCTGACGGCCAGCGACGCCGAAGGAGCGGGCGAGCTGTTCCGCGTCTCGACGCTGGACCTGGCCAACCTGCCGCGCACGCCCGACGGCGCGGTCGACTTCAGCGGGGACTTCTTCGGCAAGCCAGCCTACCTCACGGTCTCCGGTCAGCTGAACGTTGAGACCTACTGCATGGCGCTCTCGCGCGTCTACACCTTCGGGCCGACGTTTCGCGCGGAGAACTCGAACACCAGCCGCCACCTCTCGGAGTTCTGGATGGTCGAGCCCGAAATCGCGTTCGCCGACATCACGGCCGATGCGGACCTGGCCGAGGATCTGCTCAGGTACAGCTTCCGTGCGGTCCTCGACGAGCGCGCCGACGACATGGCGTTCTTCGCGGAACGGATCGACAAGGAGGCGATCACGCGGCTCGAGGAGTTCGTCAAGTCGAGCTTTGCGAGGATGCAGTACACCGAGGCCATCGACGTCCTGAAGCGGTCGGGCCGTTCGTTCGAATTCCCCGTTGAATGGGGCGTTGCCCTGCAGGCCGAGCACGAGCGATACCTCTGCGAGGAGTACGCGAAGCGGCCGGTGGTGGTCATCAACTACCCGAAGGAGATCAAGGCGTTCTACATGCGCCTGAACGACGACGAACGAACCGTGGCGGCTATGGACGTGCTCGCCCCCGGCATCGGCGAGATCGTCGGCGGCAGCCAGCGCGAGGAGCGCCTCGACGTGCTCGATGCGCGAATCCGCGAGACGGGGCTCGATCCGGCGGTCTACTGGTGGTATCGCGATCTGCGCCGGTACGGCACCGTGCCTCACGCCGGGTTCGGGTTGGGATTCGATCGGTCGGTGGCCTACGCCACGGGGATGGCCAACATCAGAGACGTCATCCCGTTCCCCCGCACGCCTGGCAGCGCCGACTTCTAGTCACCAGGCGGCAAGGAGGGATCGCCCGCAAGACCGACCTGGCCACGCACGAAGAGCTCGTCATCCCAGCCTCCGCCTGCGCTGAAGTACTCGTCGCGCCCTACCGGAAGAGTGCGAGCGCGGCCGCGAAAGTCGATGAGTTCCTGGCCGCCCTCCCCGCTCGGGTGGAACCTGCCACTCGCGGAATTGCCGCCGGCGCGGCCAAGCTCAGAGCCCAGCACGGGACCAAGCTGCGGCTGCCCGACGCCCTGGTCGAGTCGGCTCGGCCGAACGAAGTCAGAAGCGGGCTACAAACGCCATCTCGTACCAGACGTCGTAGCTCCTGACAAGCACGACAGCGCGTCGGTCCGGAGACCATGCCGAATCCTGAATCGCGCAAGCCAGCGCCAATCCGGTCGCGGGCGACCAGGCGCATCCCAGATCCCCATCGAACGTCCAGGTGCCGCTATGCCCAGTGCTCCAATCGCTCCAGGTGACGGCACCCGCGACCCCGACGATCACGGCGCCCTGGCCGGAAGCGGTCACGACCTCGCCACTCGCGTACGTGTCCACTCTCTTTGTGTTGGCCGACCAAGAATGGATTTCCGGGTTGGTCTTCGGGTTACCCGATTTGTCCGATCTCAAGTCGGCGAACAAGAGCTCGTCGCCGCTCGCCCAAGTGAAGGGGCCGAAGGTCGGAACCCACGCAAGAGCACCCGTTCGAACCTCCACTACGCCAATCTGTTCGCCCTTGGTCGCGACGTACGTGTCGTCCCGGAAGGCAAGCCTCGATCCATCCGGGCTGAAGGCCACCTCGACCGGGCTGAAGGCCACCTGCGAGAAGATGGATGTGTGGACGGAGTGCGCGGAAACGATGGTTTCTCCCGTGGGACGAACGACCTCGAGCCACCCTGACGGTGTGGCTTGGTGGTCAAGCTCTCGCGACAGACTGGTGGGGTGGAAGACGGCCAACTCTGTCCCGTCACGCGACCACGCCGACGGGAGCCCATCGAACGGCCCGCTCCTTACACCACCGACCATGACCACGAATTGGGGCTGCGACGCCAGGGTTCCGTCCCAGGGCAGCGTCACAGCCACCGCGCCCGTTGGGCTCGCGACAAGGCCATCGCAAACACCAACGGCTGAGTTGACCGGCCCGATCGGCTCCAGACTGTCAGATCCCAGCCGCCCGATAAAGGCGCGGCAGGTTCCGACCCACCAGTCGGCCGACGTCGGCTGGTCCAGGTTCGCCACGACGTAGCTGGTTCCACTCAGCCAGGCGAACTGTCCTGCTTCGACAGGGCTGCTTGCGGTGCTCCCGTCCCGATCGAATATCTCGAAAGAGGATGTGCCGCGAGCCTCCGCCTCCTCAATGGCGAAACGGGACCCGCCCGGAGACCAGGCAACAGTGCCGGGGCTCGAGAACTGGGCCAACTGATGTCTCGTCCCTTCCGGGGCGTCGGTTGATGTCGCAGAAATCGACGGGCTCGATGGAACCCTGGAGCTGCCGGTTGTCGGTGATGCGATAGGCCGCGGAGACTTCGGGGCCACGGGCGGACTCGGCCAAATGGTTAGCATCGATGCCCCTGCAACCAACACCGCCACCGCGGCCAGGGCCCCGAGGGCCAGCCCGGGGTGTGAACGGCCGAAGGAGCGAGGGAGGCCAGGCCGGCTTGGGTGGAGACGCCGCGACGTTCCACGGTCCGGAGGCGCGGCGGTCAGGCGCACGTTCGAACCTCGGTTGCCGGCTCGACCCGCGCGACTTCGATGCCATCGGGCCCACGAGAAACCTCGCCGACCTTGCGCCATGGACCTGGCCCAATCTTCATAGCTCCGCCTCAGACTGCGGCCGGGGCGCCCTGCGCCGACTGCGCCTTCTTGTCCTTCTGC
>PMNU01000140.1:5578-9660 GCA_003165675.1 Chloroflexota bacterium | reverse complement strand
GGAGCGGCAGCGGGACCTCGACGCCCTTCGGCACGTACACGAACGAGCCGCCCGACCAGACCGCGCTGTTCAGGGCCGCGAACTTGTTGTCCTCGGGCGGGACGACGGTGGCGAAGTACTTCCTGAAGAGCTCCGGATACTCCTTCAGACCCTGGTCGGTGCCCATGAAGACGACACCGATCTTGGACAGCTCCTCACGGACGCTGTGGTAGACGACCTCGGAGTCGTATTGCGCGCCGACGCCTGCCAGGAACTTGCGCTCGGCCTCAGGGATGCCCAGGCGCTCGAAGGTCTTCTTGATCTTGTCCGGGACGTCGTCCCAGGACTTCTCTTCACCCTCGGACGGCTTGCGGTAGTAGACGATCTTGTCGAGATCGATCTGCCCAAGGTCGCCGCCCCAGGTCGGCATCGGCCGTGCCAGGTAGTGCGCGTAGGCTCGCAGGCGGAAGTCGAGCATCCACTGAGGCTCGCCCTTGAACCGACTGATCTCTTCGACCGTCTGGCGAGTCAGGCCGGCCTTCGTCTCCTCCAGATAGTCGACGTCGTCGTGGAAGCCGTATTTGTACTCACTGGAGACGATCTCGGGGCTGGTGGCCATCGCGCTCCTTGAACGGGTCGGCGGTCCGAGCGGAGGGGGACGCCGGACCGCCGCCGTGGATTGTGCTAATTCCGAGTCCTATTATCGGGATTACCGCGCACCGCGTCAAACCCAGGCGCCAAACCCGCCTCAACCCGAGCGCCGCCAACCCGGCGCTCCGTCTTCGGCCCGCTCCAACCATGCTATTCTGCGGGCCTCCGGCGGTCGCGCACCTCCACACATCATCGGCGGCGCGCCAACCCTTGAATCCCGGACACGTGCGGGTCCCGCCGCCACGGTCCCCGGCCTCTCAAAGGAGCGGCCTGCAGAGGGCCACTTCACCCGTCACGGCCGCTCCCGCCCACCCAGCCAAACCCGTCAAGGTTGGGCCCGTCGGCTCCGGTCAGGCCGGAGCCGACGCAATACCTGAGGAACCATTTGAAGCGACTCTCCCCCCCGGCAGTCCTCATTCTGGCGGCCGCCTGCATCTTCCTGATCGATGCCGCGATCGTGCTCGCGCCGCGAACGCTGGCAGATCCGGCGATGTCGGCAACGCCGGCCACGTCGAGCTCCGCAGGAGCGGTCGCCGCGGCATCGCCCACTGGCTTCTGGTTCGCAGATCCGACGTGGTGGCCCGCGTCAACCGAGAACGTCTACATTCCGGGGCCAACCCGGCCGCCGGCCACACCCACGCCCGAGCCCACTCCCACGGCAAAGCCGACGCCCGCCCCGACGCCCAGGGACACCGTTTGGAATGCCCGGACGTACGTCAAGAACCGTGTCGGCGCCAGGGGCTACGACTGCGTCAACGCCATCTGGACGGCCGAATCGAAGTGGAACCCGCGCGCCGGCAGCCCGACCGGCGCCTATGGCATTCCCCAGGCGTACCCGGGCTCCAAGATGGCCGCCTTCGGATCGAACTGGCGCACCAGCCCCCTGACGCAGGTGAAGTGGGGCCTCTGGTACATCAACAGCCGATATGGATCGGCCTGCGCCGCGTACAACTTCTGGTCGGCCAACGGCTGGTACTGACGGGCCGAATCTGGACCGCGCGGCGAACGTGTGGCACGCTGACGCCCGAGCGGCCGCTCGGTCACAGAAGGGGCAGCGGAAGATGGAACTCTGGCCGGGCCGGCCCATCCCTCTGGGGGCCGAACCGGGCCCGGACGGCACCAACTTCGCGGTAGCCTCCGGGGTCGCCGACGGCATCGCGCTGTGCCTCTTCGATGCCGAGGGCACGGAGCGGCAGATCCCCCTCCAGGAGCAGGACGCCGGCGTCTGGCACGGCTTCGTGCCCGGTGTCGAGCCGGGTCAGCGCTACGGATACCGCGTATCGGGACCGTATGATCCGGGCCAGGGCCTCCGCTGCAACCCCAACAAGCTGCTCCTCGATCCCTACGCGCGGGCGATCGTGGGCGACGTCGCCTGGGGCGATGACGTACTGGGCTACGTGCCGGGCACCCCGGACACACTCAGCAGCCTGGACTCTGCGCCGCACGTGCCGCGCGGACTGGTGGTGGGGGGCAACTTCGACTGGGGCGCGGATGCCCCGCCGGCGATCCCCTACTCCGACACGATCGTCTACGAGATGCACGTCAAGGGCTTCACCCAGCGCCATCCCGGCGTGCCGCCGGAGCTGCGCGGCACGTTCGCCGGACTGGCCTCCCCGGCGGCGCTCGATCACCTGACCGGCCTGGGCGTCACGGCGGTGGAGCTGCTGCCGATCCATCAGCACCTCGACGACGCGTTCCTGCGGGCCAGAGGCCTGGACAACTACTGGGGCTACAACACTCTCGGCTTCTTCGCCCCGCACGCGGCCTACTCCGCCGAGGTCCGAGCCGGGCGACCCGGCGGTCAGGTCGCCGAGTTCAAGCGCATGGTCAAGTCGCTCCACGCCGCCGGGCTCGAAGTGATCCTCGACGTCGTCTTCAACCACACCGCCGAGGGCAATCATCTGGGCCCGACCCTTTCCTTCCGCGGGTTCGACAACCCGGCCTACTACCGGCTCGTCGCAAGCGATGCGCGCTACTACTACGACACGACGGGCACCGGCAACTCCCTCAACCCCGACGATCCGACGTGCCTGCGGCTCATCATGGATTCGCTGCGCTACTGGGTCACCGAGATGCACGTGGACGGCTTCCGGTTCGATCTCGCGGTTGCTCTGGCGCGGGAGCACGGCGGGTTCGACAGAGTGTCGGCCTTCTTCGACCTGGTCTCGCAGGATCCGGTCGTGTCGCGCGTGAAGCTGATCGCCGAGCCCTGGGACATGGGCCAGTCCGACAGCTACGACCTGGGCCTCTTCCCGGCGCAGTGGAGCGAGTGGAACGGCAGGTACCGCGATACAGTCCGCGACTTCTGGCGCGGTGTGGCGGGCACGCTTCCGGATCTGGCGACGCGCCTGACCGGCTCCTCCGATCTGTACGGCCCGTCGCGGCGCCGGCCCAACGCGTCGGTCAACTTCGTCACCTGCCACGACGGCTTTACACTGCGCGATCTGGTTTCGTACGACGGGAAGCACAACGAGGCGAACGGCGAGTCGAACGATGACGGCACCGATGACAATCGATCGTGGAATTGCGGGGCCGAGGGCCCATCAGACGACCCTGCGGTGATCGACCTGCGAGCACGGCAGTCGCGGGCGCTCCTGGCCACATTGCTTCTGAGCCTGGGTGTGCCGATGATTCTAGGCGGCGACGAGATCGGCCGAACTCAGCGGGGCAACAACAATGCCTACTGCCAGGACAACGAGATCTCCTGGTTCGATTGGGGGGCTGTGGACGAGGATCTGGTCGCCTTCGCACGCGCGCTCGTGGCCACGCGACGCCGCCATCCGGTGCTGCGACGCCGCCGTTTCGCCAGCGGCGCTCGCAGCGACGACATCGAATGGTTCACCCCGGCCGGGTTCGCCATGACCGACTCGGATTGGGGCGCCGACTGGACGCGCAGCGTCGTGGCGTACCTGGACGGCACCCGTGACGCCGACCGCGACGACCACGGCCGGCCGGTTCTCGACGACGACCTGCTGCTCGTACTCAACGGCTGGTGGGAGCCCCTGGAGTTCATCGTGCCGGACTTAGGCTCCCATCGGACCTGGGAGTGCGAGCTGGACACCTCGGCCGGAGGGACCGATGCCGCCGACAGTGCACCGCTGGCCACGGGAGGGACGCTCGTCCTCGGGCCGCGCTCGCTCGTCCTGCTGCGCTCCGTCGGCCGAGCCACGAGCTGAGACCGGCGGTCGGGCAATCTTCCGGCCGACCGAATGCCGGCCGACCGCAAACCGCCGCATACACGACAATCTCGCTATGCCCCACCAGATCAGCGTCCCCGTGGCGCGCCGGTTCCTCGCCATCCGCCACCTGCTCGCGCCGCCGCGCGCGCTGTCCGCGTCGCCCGAGAGTGTTCTGGCCGTGGTGGACCGCCTAGGATCGCTGCAGTTCGACCCCCTCGAAGTCGCCGGGCGCAACCACGACCTGGTTCTGGCCGCCCGGATCGCCGGCTACCG
>PMNU01000140.1:0-5467 GCA_003165675.1 Chloroflexota bacterium | reverse complement strand
CCGTTTCCGGTCGCCTGGGGCTGGCGCGCCGTGAGGGCAACCGCCGCTACTACGACCTGGTCGAGCGCCTGTTCCCCTCCGACCTCCTGGCAATCCGAGTCCCGGAACGCGAGCAGCGCCGCCACAAGCTCCTGTCCCGCTTCCGCGCCCACGGGTTGCTCGGCGCGGCCGGGAGCGGCGAACTGTGGCTCGGCATCGGGCCGGCCGCGCTGCGGGCGGAGCTTCGAGCCGAGCTCGTGGATCGCGGCGAGATCGTGGCCCTTGGCGTCGAGGGCATGCGCGGCGGCCGCTTCGTCGTGGCGGACGAGCTACCGCTGCTGGCCCAGGCGGAACGGGAGATCGCAGCCGAGGCGGCGGGCGCCATCTCTCGCCCCGGCGACGGTCCCGCCGGTGTCAGCTTCCTCGCACCGCTCGACCCGCTGATGTGGGACCGCGACGCGCTAGAGCCGCTCTACGGCTTCGACTATCGATGGGAGGTCTACACGCCTGCCGCAAAGCGCCGCTGGGGCTACTACGTCCTGCCAATCCTATTCGGCGACCGAATGGTGGGTCGAATCGAGCCGCGCATCGACCGCGCCTCAAAGTCGGTGCGAATCCTCGGTTTGGCCTGGGAGCCCGGCTTCGACCCGATAGAAGCGCCCGGTTTCGTACCGGCGTTCTCGGCGGCCCTCGCCTCGTACCTGGCGTTTGGCGTCGCCGACGCGCTCGTGCCGCCCGCAGGCATGGCTCACCGCGCTCTCTTTCGGGAAGTGGCGTTCGCCGCTCCCGTCCGCCGCGCACCGGCACCGCGCGCGCCTCGCGGCGCCGCCCGCAAGTCTGCCAGCTCCTGAACCTCCGGCGTCCCGCGGCCAGGCCTGCGGAGATCGCCGTAAGCCGGAACTTCACGGGCGTGCGAACATCGACCCGACTAGCCGAGCAATGAGAAGGAGTCACGCCATGGCCGCAGTTCGTCGCGCTACGGTGAATTGGAATGGGGACCTCGCCACAGGGTCCGGTCGCGTCGACGCCACCACGAGCGGCGCCTTCGCCGGTCTGCCGGTGACCTGGGCTTCCCGGACGGAGCAGGCCAACGGCAGAACCAGCCCGGAGGAGCTGCTTGCGGCCGCTCATGCCAGCTGCTTCTCGATGGCCTTCTCGAGCGACCTCGCCAAAGCGGGCTCGCCGCCCAAGAGCCTCGACGTCTCGGCCGAAGTGACGGCCGAACGCATCGACGGCAAATTGACCGTCGTGTCCAGCAGGCTTACGGTCCGCGGCCAGGTGCCCGGCCTGGACGAAGCGCGCTTCCGGGCCCTGGCCGAGCAAGCCAAGGACGGCTGCCCGATCTCCCGGGCATTGAAGGGGAACGTCGAGCTCAGCGTTGACGCGAGCCTGACGTCTTAGGGGCTCAGGCTCGAGTTCTGCGGCGCCAGAGCGGTTCCGTTTCGCAGGCGTGCATCCAGGCTGCTACTCTCCCGGTATGCGCAGAGAAGATCCGCCCAAGGCCGTTCGCGTCGACAGCTGGAGCTTCGATGGAAGCTGGCCCGGGAGTCGGCCCGGCGTGCCGCTCATCGGCGTCTTCCTGATCGTCCTCGGACTCTTCCTGGCCGCAGGCCAGCTCTTCAAAGAGGCCCAGTTCGGCGCGTCGGCCTTCTTCCTGATCGTCGGCGTCATCCTCGTCCTCTTCGGCATGCGAGACCGGAGCGACCTGGCCCTCTACGCCGGCGTCTTCATCTCGGCTCTGGCCCTATCGGACCTGCTCAGCAGCATGGGCGTTATCCACGGGTCCGGCTGGGGAACCCTTTTCCTGGGCCTTGGCGTTATGGCTATAGCGTTGGTCCGGTCGTCGGCCGGTCGCCGCTGGGGATGGGCGCTCGGCATCGGCGGGCTGCTGGCACTGTGGGGTGGCAGCGATGTGGCAGCATCGAACCTCAACTTCCCCACCGATCGGCTCATCGGGCCGTTGTTGATCGTGCTGCTCGGGCTCTACATCGTGACGCGCCACAGAGGCGCCCGTACCTTCTGACGCACGTTCGGACGACTGCGGGCACGGCCCCTGCAACCGCCGGCGCACCGAGCCTCAGGCGACCCGGCGAGTACCCGAAGGAGGCGTAGGCTTGCCGTCCTGCGCCACGGCTTTCTCGCAGATTTAGCCAGACGCGATCGCCTCGCCCTCCCCGCCATCGCCGACGACGCGGTACTCCTCCGCCTCCGTCTTGACGGCGACGTCCATCGGTTCCAGCGCGGGCAGCACAGCGAGCCTGGCGTGCAGCTCCTCGGCCGCGGCCGGAAGGACGTGGACTTCGCTGCCGAGCGTCAGCTCCAGCGTGGGATCGAGCAGCCGAAGGTCGCCCTGATCGTCGACGACCTGTTCGAAGACCGCGACTATCTCCGGATCGAACTGGCTGCCGGAGTTGGCACGCAACTCGGCCCAGGCTCGGTCGACCGGCAGAGCCGATCGATAGATGCGGTCGCTGGTCATGGCGTTGAAGGCGTCAGCGACGGCGATGATGCGACCACCCAGTGGTATAGCACCGCCAACGAGGGCGTCCGGATAGCCGCGTCCATCCCAGCGTTCGTGGTGGTGGCGGACGATCTGAGCGATGTCCGCCATAGCCTCGTGGACCTCGAGGATCGCGGCGCCTATCTCGCTGTGGCGGCGCATCTCCGCCATCTCCGACTCGGTAAGGCGCCCCGGCTTGAGCAGGATCGCGTCGGCGATACCGATCTTGCCGATGTCGTGCAGATAGCCGCCGATGCGGATGGTCATCTGCTGGTGCTCGTCGAGGCCTAGCACCGCCGCCATCCGCTCTGCCAGGACGCCGAGCTGGCGGCAGTGCTCGCCCGTCTCGAGGTTGCGGGCCTCGATTGCCGTCGAGAGCGTCAGCGCGATCGAATCCAGCACCGGGCTCAAGTATCGATACTGCAGAGCCTCGTAGCGTATCTGAGCCGAGGACAGGGCCCGTTTGACCTCCGCCAGAAGCTCACCGCCGGTGAAGGGCTTGACGAGCATGCCGGTCGCACCCTCGCGCAGCGCCTGGATGGCCGTGTCGACAGTGCCATGGCCGGTCACGACGACCACCGGCAGCTCCGGCTGGATCGCTCGGAGGGCGCGCATCAGGGCGAGGCCATCCATATGCGGCATGTCGAGGTCCGTAATGACGACGTCGAAGGCGCCCTCACTGAAGTCCGCGACGGCGGCGAGCGGGTCGCTGCACACAACCGGCTCGAAGCCCTGGACCTCGAGCAGGCGGTGAAGTATTTGCAGGATGACCGGCTCGTCATCGACGCACAGCACGCGCGGACGGGCGTTGCCCGAACGGTACGGCCGCAGATCCCAGGTCATGCGGCGACCTCACTCCGTGATCCGCCGGCACCGGCGGTTGCGGTGCTCGGTGAGGAGCTGGACGATACCACCGCCGATTGCCCAGTAGAACCGGCGTTCGCCTCCGGGTCGCTCGACGGAACCGATTGCGACGGGTCCACTCCCGGAACCGGGAACGCGCCCGTGAAAGCCGGCCACGACAGGGGCAGCCAAACGGTGAATACCGAACCCCGGCCGGGCGCGCTCTGAACCTCAATCGTACCCCCATGGCCCTCGACGATCTGCAGGCTGACCGACAAGCCGAGCCCGGTCGCTCCGCCGTTGCCGGCCCTCGTGGAGAAGAACGGCACGAAGATGCGGGCGCGCGTCTTGTCGTCCATGCCGATCCCGACATCCGCCACGGCTACTCCGACTCGATAAGGCTGGACGATCGTCGCGATCCGGAGCTCGCCGCCGTTCGGCATGGCATCGATGGCGTTGTTGAAGACGTTCAGCAGGACCTGTCTGAAGGCATCGGGGTCGATCTCGAGAGGGGGAACATCGCCGTAGTCGGCGGCGATGTTGACCTCCGCCTCCGATGCACGGGGTCGGACCAACTCCAGGGTCGATTGGGCGAGGTCGTTCAGGTTCGTGCGGATGCGCTGCGGGGGGCGTGGTCTGGCGAACTCGACCAGCGCCTTCACGATGGAGCGGGCTCGGACCGCCTCCTCGCGGATCACGGCCACCTCCTCGTGGCGGCTGTCGTCCACCGGCAGCTCGGCGAGGAGTAGCTCCGAGAAGCCGAGAATCCCGGTCAGAGGGTTGTTGACTTCATGGGCCACGGCCGCGGCAAGATCGCCGACCGCCCCAAGCTTGGAGGCCTGGGCGAGCTCGCTCTGGACGCGCTGGACCCCGGCGAACTGGCGCTGCATGGTGGCCAGTTCATCGGCACTCGCGCGTTGGGTAGCTTCGGAGGCGGCGGCACGATCGAGAGCTGCGGCGGCGTAGGCTTCAACAGCGTGGAGGCCGCGCAGCCCAACCAGAAGCATCGCTGTTACCGCGGTGAGACCCAGTGCCAGGACCGCCACGATCGAACCGCTGCCAGGCTCAAGTGCGTCTCCGATCGCGAGCAGGGTCATGAGTATCACGAGGGCGGTAGCAGCGACCGGGGCCACCCTGGCGCCCATTGCCGCGAGCATCGGAAGCCCTCCGCTTCTCCGCGGTGCGCCAAAGGGCACGCCTCGCTCGTGGTTGGCTGGGACCATGCGCGAACCCTACGGGTTCGACCCTACATGTTCCATCCCCAACATGGGCAATCCTCGACTGCGCCGGACAGCGTAGGACCGGTGCCACAAGGCACCGGCGGAGCGCTGCGGGGGCGCATATTGGGCGTGCCGGAGCCCGCGGCAGCGACGGCTGGAAAGCGACGGCTGTTGCTCGGGGGATCGGTCAAGTGACGGATTGGGGAGGACGCCCGGTCGATCCCGTTGTGGGCCTTTGCGCCAGCTCGGGCCCGGTGGTCTGGGCGTCAGGCAGCGAAGGAACGCCAACCGTCGAGCTAGCCCTGCGGTCCCGAAACCTCGGCCGCCGCGCGTTCAACGGCCAGCGCGAGGGTATCGGCGATCTGAAGCAGCTCCCCGTCGGAAACCACGAACGGCGGCCCCAGCAGGACGGTGTCGCCGTTCGTGCCGTCGGCGTTGCCCGTACCGTGATATAACAACAGGCCGGCCGCGCGCGCGTGGCCCATGACGGCCTCGATAAATCGCGCCGACCGCGCGAAGGACCGCCTCGTGGCCCGGTCGGCAACGAGCTCCACGCCGACGAGGAGCCCCCGACCCCGGATCTCGCCGACGTTCGGATGGCCGCCCATACGATCGGTCAACAGGCTCAGCAGCCGCTCGCCCTTGACGGCACTCGCCTCCACGAGGTTCTCCGTTTCGAGGATGCGCAGGACTTCCCCCGCCACGGCCGCGCCCACCGGGGAGTGGCTGTAGGTGAACCCGTGGACGAAGCCTCCGCCGGCCGTAATCGTGTCGTAGACGTCCCCGCTGGCCACTGCCAGACCAAGCGGGAAGTAGCCGCCGCCGACGCCCTTGGCCGCGGCCATGATGTCGGCCCGCACGCCCCAGTGATCGAGCCCGAACCACCGCCCCGTCCGCCCGAACCCGGTCATCACCTCGTCGGCGA
>PMNU01000013.1:16872-44987 GCA_003165675.1 Chloroflexota bacterium | reverse complement strand
TCCCAGCTGAACTGCTCGGCCCGATCCTGCCCGGCGGCGCCCATGCGGGCGCGCAGCTCCGGGTCCGCCAGCAACTCTGAGATGGCCGTCGCCAGCCCCTTCGCGTCGCGCGGCGGCACCAGGATGCCCTGACGACCACGCTGGACCACGCCCTTGTAGCCATGGATGTCGCTGCAGACGATTGGCGCGCCCGCGGCCATCGCCTCAAGCAGGACGATCCCGAACGATTCGCGGCCTGTGGCCGGCGAGACGAAGACATCTGCCGTACGGAAGAGTTGAGCCTTCTCGGCGTCGCTGACGCGACCGAGGAACTCGACGTGCTGGAGGCGGCGGGTCATGACGTAGCGCCGGGCCTCGCGCTCCTGCGGGCCGGAGCCAACGATGAGCAGCCGGCACTCCACGCCGCTCTTGCGCACGAGCCGGAAGGCCTTGAGCAAATGGGGCAGGCCCTTCCGATCTTCCAGACGGCCGACGAAGAGGATGTTCGGGCAGCCATCCTGCCAGCGGGCGATTGGAACCGCGCGTTGGTATCGACCGACGTCGACCCCGTTGGAGATGACCTTGTAGTCGCCTGGAAAGAAGCGATCGACGAAGTGTCGAGCGGCTGCGCTGACCGCGATTCGGCCATGAAGCCGGCTAGCGTAGCTCTGGAGCGTCTTGCTCCCGAGCTCCATTGCCGGCGAAAAGCCGGCATACGCGTGGAACGTCGCGATGTTCACGCTCGTCGACTGGCGCAGCACCACGAGCGACAGGAAGGGCACGAATGGCTCGTGGAAGTGGAGCAGGTCGAACCGCTCGCGGTCGAGGACCTTCTGGACCTGCGATACGTAGCGCGGCGAGAGGGTGATCGTTCCAACAGAGCCGTTGCTCGGCACGCTGAAGCCCTTGCCGATGCGGATCACGTCTCCCTCGGACGAGCGCTGCAGGCCGTGGCTGCTGGTCAGGATTCGGACGTCGTGCCCGCGCAGCCGGAGGTTCTCGTACAGGAAGCGGACGTGCTCGTTCACGCCCCCGGGAAGCGGGTAGACGTACGGCGTGACCAGGCCGATCTTCACGCAGACGGCTCCTCGGCCTCTTGGCGCTCCGCGGATTCGGCCATGTGGCGGGCTCTGCCGCGGCCGGAAAGGTACTCGGACTCGAGCTGCCGCTGCAGGGCCAGCTGGTCGTGCGGCACGCCAAGGTCGCGCGGTGCGTCGTCCCGAAGCAGGTTGCGGCGCCCCCAGCGGGCCACGTCGCGGGCCTGCTTGCGGACCTGGCGACCGTAGATCAGCGCCTCGCGGACGAAGCCCCAGTCTGCGCAGACGCCACTCGTGGTTCGCTCGACGAGCGCGCGCCGGTAGTCCTCCGCAGTGGAACCCGGGAAGCAGGTCCGGCCGTCGCCGATCGTGTCGAGAGTGTGGGCGTCGCTGTTGCCGACGAGCGGCAAGCCGAGCTCGCCGGCAAGTCGGACGGTCGCCGCACGGCCATAGCGTCCGGCAGTGGAGGGGTTGTAAGCTTCGAGGGCGTCCCAGTAGACCAGCCGATCGGTCGAGAGATGGACGCGCATGATGGCGTGCTTGCGCATGCCGCGGGTGAATGCGGAGAACGGGTGCGGCACTATTGCCAGACCGCCCTGCTCGTGGATCTCGGCGACTGTTGTCTCGAGGAGCTGATTTCGCTTCAAGCGCGCCTGCAGGAAAAGACCCAGAAGATGGCCGCTGCGCGTCGTGACTTCCTCGCCGACGACGACCTCCACCCGGCTGCCGCGCTCGCGTGCCAGCCGCTGACACTCAACCGCGGCCTCGATGCGTTCATGGTCGGCGATGGCGATCAGGTCCAGGTCCCCGCAGTGCTCCGCGTAGTCGAGGATCTGGGCAGCCGACCCCGTTCCATCCGAGGCTATCGAATGGATGTGCATGTCCGCCTGTCCCAGCCGTGCCGTTCTGTCGGGGGTCACGCTTCGTCTCCGATTCCGCGCATCGGCGGCTGCTCCAGGTCGGGCCAGATCGGATGGAGTACGGCGAGCCACTGCTCGGGTGCTTCGCTTATGAAATGCTCGAATAGTCGCGCTTCTTCCTGTGCCATGGCCCTGGTGCGCTCCCGCCGGCTCGCCCCCTCCGGCGGTTGAAGCAGTCGCAGGCTGCCACGATAGCGGCCCGGGCCGACCCGTCGCACGCCCGACACGTACATCGGCGCGCCGGTCTCGGCGGCGAGCAGCACGGGCCCGGCCGGGATCCTGGTCCGGGCTCCGAACAGTTCGACCTCAATGCCACCGCGCGTGATGTCGCGGTCCGCAATGAGCCCGACCGGCTCGTTCCGGCGAAGCGCCCCCAGAAGCTCCACGCCTGCCTCCTCCAGGGTCACGATTCGGACGCCGATGGTGGCCCGCGTCGAGAAGATATAGCGCTGGACTCGGGCATTGGCGACCGTCTCCATCGGGGCCACGATCCGTCCGAGGCGGTGCACGGCGAAGAAGCCGGGCAGCTCGATCGCTCCGAAGTGCATGCCGATCAGGAGGAGCGCCCGGCGTTCCTTCATCCACGCGGCGGTCTCCTCAGCGTTCTCGACCTCGAGCCGCTCGTTCACCCGGGCGGCGGTGAACTTGGGCGCCTGTGCCATCTCAACGTAGTAGCGGGCGTGGTTCGTGAAAGCGGATCGGACGATCGCCTCGAGAGCCTTCGGGTTCGTGGCGGCGGCGCGGTACTTCTCGGGTCCCCGACCGTTGGCCTCCATCCACTCGACCACGCGCCGAAGATTCCGTCGGGCGCGGTCGCGGCGACTGCCCGAGACGCGGTACTCGATCCCGCCGGCGAAGTCGGCCAGCGCCCAGACCGGCCGTTCGGGCAGATGCAGGATCAGCTTCAGGGCGCCGATCACGACGACCGCAGTAATGCCATCGGTTATGCGGCGTCGTAGCCCGCGCCGCCGGGCGGGAGGCTGGTCGGGCGCGGGGGACGCTTGTCGGGTCATTTCTCCGGGCGCTTTGGCGTCTCGCCGCCGTTCGGGGCCGCCGTTCCGTTCGGGGCCGCACCTTTCGCGTCGTTCGCCATCGCCGCGCGGTTCCGGGCCTCCAGCTTTGCCGCTTCCTCGGCCGTGGCCGGCCAGATCGGCTTGAAGTTGTACCACTGCTCCGGCGCCGGCGCGATGTGGCCCTCGAGTGCGGCCGCGATCCTCTGCGTCGCGACCGCGAGGTCCGCCGGGGAGTCGGAGGGGACGTGGATCGGATCGTCGGCCGCCGCCCGGAAGGTTCCGTTGGGCAGCCGGTTGATCGAGAACGGGACGATCGTGGAGCCGTGCTTGGCCGCCAGCAGAGCCGGACCTGCCGGCAGCGTCGTCCACGAGCCGAACATCTTGACCGGGATGCCGTCTTCTCGATAACCCCAGTCGACCAGTAGGACGAGCCCTTCGTGGCGTCGGAGGGCACCGTATACGCCGCGCAGGTTGCGCCAGGCGATCATCTTTACCCCCCAGCTCTCTCGCTGGCGTTCGAACAGCTCGTATAGCTCGCGGTAGGAGCTGTCGTCGCCGACGACGTTGATCTCCAGACCTTGCTTGGCGAAGCCCGCCGCAGCCGCCTCGTTGTTGCCGAGATGGGCCGCGACCAGGACCACGCCCTTGGACGCTCGGTATATCTCGAGGAACCGATCGAGGCTGTGAACCTCGAGCAGCCCGTCGACCTGACCCTGGTTGAGCCACGGCAGGCGCATCAGCTCCATGATGTAGCGGGAGTAGTTGCGATATGCCGCGCGGGCCATGCGGTGAGCGGCCTTGTCGTTGGGCGAGACGCCCAGAACGTGGCCGAAGTTCGCTCGCAGCCAGCGGCGACGCGTTGGGCTGGCGGCGTAGCCGATCATGGAGATCCAGCCGCCGACTCGATACGTGAGCCCAGCGGGAAGGTGGCCCACGATCCACGACGACGTGCGCCAGAAGCTCAGTGCCGACAGGCCTGCGAGGTGGGTGAAGAAGGTCTCCTTCTCCATTCGGTGGGGCGCTACGAACTTCTTGGTCGGCTCGGCCTTAGGCCCGCCCGACTTCAAGGGCAGACCGACGCGAGGCACAGCGGACGCCGCCTCGTTACCTGCAGGTGCCGCAGCGACTTGCGTCGCGGCGTCAGACGAGGCGCCGGATGGCCTCGCCTCGACTCCGTCGCTCGCCGCTGGCGAACCGATACTGAACGTTTCTTCGCTCACTTGGCCTCGACCGCCGGTGCGCCGCCGCGGAGGGGGGCTCGGCGGGTGAACTTCTTGGGCAGCGTCTCGGTGCCGACGAGGGTCTCGTTGTCCTCGCCCCGGATGAAGGCTTCGACGCGGTTGAAGGCGATGTCGTCGTGGAGCTGGATGGGCGGGCTCTTCTTGAAGTACGCCGAGGGTGCCACGAGAGCGCCCTTGAGGCCGCGATCGAGTCCGAGCTTGAGGCAGCGCACGGCGTCGATGACGACGCCGGCGGAGTTGGGGCTGTCCCAGACCTCGAGCTTCATCTCGCACTTGAGGGGCACGTCGCCGAAGGTCGTGCCCTCCATGACGATGTAGCAGTACTTGCGGTCGAGCAGCCAGGGCACGTGATCGGACGGGCCGACGTGGATGTTGTCGGGGTCGATGTCGTAGTCGAGCATGCTCGTGACGGCGTTGGTCTTGGAGATCTTCTTGGACTCCAATCGTTCGCGCTCGAGCATGTTGAGAAAGTCGGTGTTGCCCCCGAAGTTGAGCTGGTAGGTGCGATCGACGCGGACGCCGCGGTCCATGAAGAGGCGGGTCAGGACCCTGTGGCTGATGGTGGCCCCGACCTGGCTCTTGATGTCGTCGCCGATGATCGGCAATCCCTTCTCGGCGAAGCGGCGCTGCCAGTACGGCTCGCGGGCGATGAAGACCGNNCGGCGGCGAGGGCCTGCTCCACATACCACTTGGTCGCCTCTTCCGATCCGACCGGGAGGTAGTTGATCAGGACGTCGACCTTGCGCGACTTGAGGATCCCGACCACATCGGCGGTGGGCCCGGGCGCCTTCTCGATGATCTGGCTCAAGTACTTGCCCAGACCGTCGTGGGTCATGCCGCGGTCGACCTTGACGCCGATATGGGGCACCTTGCAGAAGACGAAGGTGTTGTTGGGCTTCTCGTAGATCGCCTCGGAGAGGTCCTTGCCGACCTTGTTCTTATCGATGTCGAAGGCGGCCACGAAGTCGAGATCGCGGACGTGGTAGCCGCCGAGGTTGACGTGCATCAACCCCGGGACGAAGTCGGTGTCGCTGACGTTCTCGTAGTAGTAGCGGCCCTGGATCAGGCTGCTCGCGCAGTTGCCCACGCCGACGATGGCGACGCGGATCTTGCGGCTCTTCTCGGGGCTCCGTGCCGGCGCCGTCTCGTTCGCGGCGTCGCTGCTGGTCTTGTCGCTCACTGTGCTCGTTACTCCTCTTTGCGAAGCTGCGTACGAACGTGCGCGGTCCGTTGAACCGCGGTGATGCTGGCGGTCAGAAAGACGATGCCAAGGGCGAGCGCCAGCCAGAGCTGACCGCGAGCGCCTGGGGCGACGCCTCCGTCCAGGCCGGTCAGAGCGAGTCCGACGGTCAGGACCAAGAGCCGCTCGGCGCGGGGCGCGATGCCCACTTCGCCGTGCAGGCTCAGGCTCTCGGCCTTGGCCCGCGTGTAGCTGACCTGGAAGCTGGATACGGCCGCAGCGGCGGCCAGGACCGCTCCCACGACAAAGCCGGCAGCCGAAGCACCGGCGACGATTCCGATGTAGACGACGCCCTCGCCCCAGCGGTCGAGAGTGGAATCGAGGAACGCCCCGAACCGGGTCACGCGGTTCTGGGCCCGGGCGAGCCCGCCGTCGAGCATGTCGAACGAGCCGCCGAAGATCACCAGAGCAGCCGCGGCGAGCCATAGCTGCGCGGCGGCCGCGGCCGCCGCGACGCCGGAGATCAGGAAGCCGATGACGGTCAGAGCGTTGGGGGTGAGACCGAGCTTGCCCGCCCCTACGGCAAGGGGAGTGACGGCGTCACGCACGCGTGCGCGAGTCTCCCGGGAGACGAACGACTGATCGCCCACGGTCAGTGCGCCTCGACTGTGCTCGGCATCGGCGGCTGCGCCGATCCTCCGACCTGAGAGGCTCCCACGACCTGCCCGTCGGCGGCGATATGGGCGGCCCCGCTCATGCCAAGCAGGAAGCGCTCCCGCTCCTCGACCTCGTCGAAGACATTCGGCCGGAGCCGGCAGAACACTTCGCGGCCGGTCCGCCTGGTCTCGATGACCCCCGCGGCCTTGAGGCGACCGATATGCCATGAGACGAGCGGCTGGCTCAGGCCGACGGTGTCGATCAGCTCGCCCACGGTGGCCGGTCCTTCGGCAAGTCTCTTCACGATGCGCAGGCGATTCACGTCGGCAAGGGCTTTGTGGAAGGTGCGCAGTTCGCGCAGGTCGTCAGGTTGATCGACGATCGTTGCGACGGTGCCTCTGAAATGCGCGGGGGAGGGCAAGTGCGAGGCCTCGTATCCGTGGTGCGGGCTGCCAGTTGGCGGGTCCCGCGCGTCCTGTCGAGGCGGCCGCGCCCCGCTCAGTAGACCTTCATATAAAGGCCGGTTGATGCTAGGTCGCAAGGTCGGTTTGTGTCAAGCCAGCCCCGAGGGTCCGAGCCCGGCCGCGCCATGGACGTGACGGATAGCAGTGGCGAGGGCCCGTCAGCCGCAGGTGAAGGTGCCTTTGACCAGGCCGCCGCCGTTCAGATCGGTGCCGGAGAAGGAGCCCGCTCCGTCAGCCGCGAGAGTGACGACCGTGTCGGGGCCGAGGATGAAGGGGCTGCCGGCGACACTGCCGGTGACGTTCGGCGAAGGGTATTCCGAGGCGCCGGGACTCGCCAGCGTTGCCGCGGGCGTCGGTGTCGCGCCGCCCGTTCGATAGGCGGTGAGAGTCAGGTAGTCGCCCGTCCCATTTGGGGACCAGTCCCCGAAGCGGGCGTCGACGCCCGCCGAGCCGCCGTCGTAGCAGCCGCCGCTGGAGATCGTGGTAGCGGTACTGCCGATCGTCACCGTTGCCGAGCCGTTGCCGCACCAGGGGCCGCAGCTGGCGTTGCCGCCGGGACTGCCGATCGACGGTGAGGCTGGGCCGCAGCCTTCGGCTAGCGCGACGAGCACCATGAGAGCTGCGAGCACGAGCGGCGCGCGGCGGATCCGGACTCCTGCCATCGATGACCTCCAGAACGCCCTCGATTGGCTTGGAGGGCGGTCCCGGAATAGTAGGCCCGGGTGGTCGAGGGCGGCACGGGCAGGGTCGCCCGGTCCGAACCGCGGCGCGCCCGAGGGCAGGCGTGGTCTGAGCTGACGCCACGGTCGAGCGCCGTCCCGGCTCGTTCGCCGCCACAGCGCGGGCGCCCTACGCAGCCGCACAAGCTCGCTCGTAAACTGGCCGACATGCGCCGCCGCGACTCCTACCTGCTCCTGTGCGTTCTCGGCGTCGGGGTCTTCCTGGCCGGCCTCGAGCTCATGGTCACGGCCGTCGCACTGCCCCAGATCCTGGCGACGATGGCCAACTGGACTGACCTGCGCGAGGCGTCGTGGATCATCAACGGCTACCTGCTGGTGTACGTGGTGACCATGCCCCTTGCCGGTCGCCTGACCGACCTGTGGGGCGCGCGCCGGCTGTTCCTCGTGGCCCTGACCGTGTTCACGATCGGTTCGCTTCTGGCGGGGCTCTCGCAAAGCCTGGACCAGCTCATCGCCGCGAGGCTCGTCCAGGCCGTCGGCGGCGGTGCCATCATCCCGGTTGCCACCGCCGCCGCCTCGCACCTCTTCGAGGGCGCGGCCCGGCCGCGCGCGCTTGGCATCATCGGCGCGCTCACCTTCCTGGGCATGGCTGCGGGCCCGTTCGTGGGTGCGGCCGTCCTCGAGACGGTCCATCCGGAGACGGCCCTCGCCAACATCGGGGTCGCCGGCGGGCCGCTGGTGTCGACCGTTTCCCCGGCGTGGCGCTGGGTCTTCTACGTGAACGTTCCGATCGGGATATGCGCCCTGTTCATCGCGTGGGCGGCGAGCGCCGGCTGGGATACGCGCCGCCAGCCCGCCAGGCTGGACTGGCCCGGCGCGGCCCTCTTCACCGCAGCCCTCGCCGGGATCCTGTTCGGAACCACCCTCATCGGCAACTCGGACCAGGTCTTCGGCGTGCCGACGACGATCGCGGTAGGCGGTCTGATCCTGGGCGGCATCGTGGCCGGGCTGCTTGCGATCTGGCACGGCCTGCACCGGCCGTACCCGTTCCTCGACCCGCGCCTCTTTGCGGACCGTGTCTTCTCCTCTGCGGCGCTGATCTCGCTTCTCACCGGGTATGGGATGGCCACCGCGATCGTCGGCGGGGCGGTGTTCGTGGATCGCGTCCTGTACGGCGGCCCGGAGGAGCAGCGCGTCGTTCTGGGGGCGATTGCCGGGGCGATGGCGATCGGCGCCCTTGCGTCGGGCTTTCTGGCCCGCCGGGTCTCTCTCCGACTGCTGACGCTCGTCGGTCTGATTACGAGCGCAGGCGGCCTGGCGTGGATGTCGACGTGGAGCCCGGATGCGTCGACGACCGCCTTCGCCGCGTCGGGAGCCGTCTTCGGGATCGGCTTCGGGCTGACGGTCACGCCTCGATCCACTGCCGCCATCGAAGCGGCGGGTCGGGCTGCGTACGGCGCAGCCTCGGCAACGGTCACGGTGGCCCGCATGATCGGCATGGCCGTCGGCATGGCCGCGCTCACGGCCTACGGATCGACGACTATCACCCGCGTCTCGAACGAGATCTACGGCTCCGGAGACGCCTACAAGCAGTACATCCCGGCCTACCTGCGCGATCGACCGATCGACGACGGTTTGGTCGCCCAGGCGCTCGAGCAGTGGGCGGCAACGAAGGGGGCTGCGATCCTGGTCGACATCTTCCTGGTCGCGTCGGCGGTTACGCTGATAGCCTTGGTGCCCGCGTTCATGCTCCGAGTCAGGCCCGGGCGCGGACCGGCCGATGATCCGGGAGACGAGGCGGCCGAGTACCGCGAAATCGCCTTCTGACGGGCGAGGCCCGTTCGTCCGCCGGCTTTGATTCGATCCGCGCTAACGCCGACAGCCGCCGCCGTTGGCCGTCTTGCACCTCGGAGCATCCGGGCAGACGTTGCCCTTGGCAGTTGGATGAGCGTCGGCGGCGCTGGCTGCCAGCACGCCGACGGGCTCGGCCACGACTTGCAGCTTGTACGGGTATCCGATCGGTCCCTCCGACGTCTGCAGCCACAGCTGATCCGTCCTGGCCGCGAGGGCGCGGTCGAATGCCGAAAAGTCGTCTGGCACGTGGCGAACGACCTCGCTGATCTGATAGACGTGGCGCTGGTCGTCGTCGGTGTAGACCTCTACCCACATGCCGATCATGGCGGCCCCGTTCTTCGTCTTGGACTGGGTCAGGAGCGGCAGGAACATGTTCGTGCGGGCGTGGGCGTACAGATAGGTGGCCTGCGGCAGGCCGGGGTACGCGAGAGGCTTGTCGAGAATCATGTACTCCGCCGCGTTGCACAGCGGGAATTCCTCGTTCGGGTTGACGACGATAGGCAGGTCGATGCTGAGGGCTGGGATCGTGACGCGCGTCGCAATTGCGGCCGCCACGATGGGGCTTCCCGAAGGCGCAACCGAGGCTCGCGGCGGCAGGCTGTATGGGGCCACGGACTGGGCCGGTGCAGGAGTGGGTGTGTCCGTGGGCTCGGCCGCCGCCGGCTGGAGGTAGTAGAAGAGCCCTGCCACGACCAGGAAGACGCCGGCTCCGGCCACGAGCGCCGGAACCAGGCCGAGCAAGTCGCCCGCCACCCGGGCGATCGGCCTGAAGACCGAGCGGTAGAGGGCCCCAAGGATCGGACGAACGTGCCGCATGGTTCGGCATCCTATCAGGCGCCCGACGGATCCGCCTCCGCATGCACCCTGAACCGGCACCCAATGGCGCAAGCGTCGCGGCGCACCGAGTGGCGCCGAGCGGTGCCCGAGCGGAGCGCTTCCGCTATCCACCGGCGAGGCGCCAGGGAGTGGCGATGGGTCTCGCTGGCGCGCCACCGCGAAGGGTCGCTGTGGCCTCTTCGCCTGGATTTCAGTGGGGCATCTGTGACGGGCATCCGTGACGCGCGGGCCCGATCCTTGGTACCCTCAGGACATGATTGGTCGCAAGAGCCTCATTTTTGGGGCGCTCACGGGCGTTGTGTCAGCCCTGTTGATCGCAGTCGCAGTCGTCGTGGCCTGGCCCGGCGTCACTACCACGCTGCCGCCGAAGCCGACGGCCGTGGTTCTGCCCACGGATTCGCCCACGCCTCTGCCGGTCATCAGCCCCACGCCGTTCATCACGGCCGCGCCTTCGCACACGATCGCCCCGTTCGGCGACGGCTAAGCCCGCCGGACCGAGTCGCGGCGGACTCGCATAGGCGTTCGTAGCAGCCGCGTCTCCCGCGGCCGCGCCTCCTGCAGCCGCGCCCGCCCCCCGGCCCCGACCCGACCCCGACCTTGACCCCGGCCTTGACCCTAGCCGCGGAAGACGTTCGCGGCGTTGCTGGCCGCCGTCACGAGGGCCGGGAAGAGCCCGAAGATCAGCGTCGCCACTCCCGTGACCGCCAGGCCGGCCCGGAACAGTAGGCCCGGGGAACTCGGCCCGGCCTCCGCGGCCGGTTCTCGCATGTACATGTAGACGACGACCCGCAGGTAGTAGAACGCCGCCGCTGCCGCGTTGATCATGGCCAGGACCGCCAGGGCCGTGAGCCAGCCGCCGGCCTGGATTGCCGCGAGGATCACGTAGGCTTTGGCCCAGAAACCGGCGAGCGGCGGGATGCCGGTGAGCGACAGCAGGAAGAGCGTCATCAACGCCCCGAGCCACGGATCGCGCCGGCCCAGACCCGCGAACGTGGCGATCTGGCTGGTCACTCCCGGCCTGCGCTGCAGCGCGGCGATGATCGCGAAGGCGCCCATGTTCATGAACGTATAGGCGGCTCCGTAGAACAGGATCGCCGAGAGGCCGCTCTGCTGGCCTCCGGCGTATGCCGCCAGGCCTACCAGCATGTAGCCGGTGTGGGCGATCGAGGAGTAGGCCAGCATCCGTTTGACGTTGTCCTGGCTGATCGCCACCAGGTTGCCCAGGGTCATGGTGAGCGCAGCCAGGACGATCACGACGGGCAGCCAGTCCGCCTTGAGCGGGCCGAGGGCGCCGACGAAGAGGCGCAGCACGATCGCGAAGGCGCCTACCTTCGGGCCAACCGACAGATATGCCGTGACGGGCGTCGGCGAGCCCTGGTACGCGTCCGGCGTCCAGTAGTGGAACGGCACGGCCGCCATCTTGAAGGCCACGCCCGCGGTCATGAAGGCCAGCCCCATTGCCAGGCCGGGCTGAATCGAGCCGCGGGCTATGGCGGTGGCCAGGGCCGCAGCCACGCCGTCGACCCTCGTCGTACCCGTCATGCCCCAGACATAGGCCAGGCCGAACAGCAGGATCGCGCTGGAGAACGAGCCGAGCAGGAAGTACTTGATCGCACCCTCGGTCGAGTACGGGTCGCGCCGGGCGAAGGCCGCCAGCATGTAACCGGGCAGGACCATCAGCTCGAGGGCGACGAAGAGGAGCAGCAGGTCGGTCGAACCGGCGACGAGCATCGCCCCGGTCACGGCGAAGACAAGGACCGCCGCGAACTCCGCGATAGGCAGGCCGCGCGACTCGAGGTAGTCGACCGCGAACATGATCGTCAGGGCCGCGATCGCGACGAAGAGCATGTCGAGGAAGACGGTCAGGTTGTCGAGGGAGTAGGCGCCGCCGAAGGCGCGGCCGTTATGGCCGGCCTGGATCAGGATCGCCACGGCCACGATGCCCAGGCCGCCAAGCGCCGTGGCGACTATCGGGGCGCGCCGGCCGGGCACGGCCATGTCGACGATCAGGATCGCCGCCGCAACCAGGATGGCGATGACGACCGGGGAGATCGTTCCGATGTCGGACCAGCTCATCGAGTCTCCCTCATCCGCCGACCGCGACTCCGGCCGCCGCCACGAATGCCTGGGCGGGGGCGCGGAGGAGATCGAGCACCAGGCTCGGGAAGAGCCCGAGCACGACGATCAGGACGCCGAGCGGGAGGAGCGTCGCCAGCTCGGTCCCGTTCATGTCGGTCAGGTGGCCGCCGAGTCCGCGCAGGAAGTCGGACAGCCCGCCGAGGGCGACGCGCTGGAACATCCACAACAGGTAGGTGGCGGCCAGCACCATGACGACGATCGAGGCGAACGCGATGCCGGGCGCGACTCCAAACGACCCGACGAAGACCAGGAACTCGCCGACGAAGCCGGANNCCGGCCGAGGCCAGGATGAAGAAGCCGAAGACGGTCGCCCAAATCGGCATCGTCGCCGCCAGGCCGCCCATCTTCGCGATCGTTCGGTCGTGGGTCCGCTCGTAGACCACGCCCACGAGAAGGAAGAGACCGCCCGTGATCAGGCCGTGGCTGATCATCTGTAGGATTGCGCCCTGGAGCGCAGTGGCGCTGAACACGAAGATGCCGAGCGTCACGAAGCCCATGTGGCTGACCGAGCTGTAGGCGATCAGGCGCTTGAGGTCGGGCTGGACGATCGACACGATCGCGCCGTAGACGATGGCCACGATGGAGAGGACGATGATCGGCCAGGCGAAGGTGTGGGCCGCGTGGGGGTAGAGCGGCACCGCGAAGCGGATGAGCCCGTAGCAGCCGAGCTTGAGCAGGACGCCGGCGAGGATCACCGAGCCGGCCGTCGGGGCCTCGGTGTGAGCGTCGGGCAGCCAGGTGTGGAAGGGGAACATCGGCACCTTGATGGCGAAGGCCAGGAACAGGGCGCCGAAAGCCAGCAGCTGGAAGTTGCCGCCGAAGCCGCCCGCGGCCGCGAACTGCTGCAAGCGCTCATAATCGAAGGCCCCGACCCAGGAACCGCCGTGCGCCACCTGGTAGGCGTACGCCGTGGCGAGGATCGCGACCAGCATCAGCAGCGACCCGACGAGCGTATACAGCACGAATTTCATGGTCGCGTAGACGCGGTTGGCGCCGCCCCAGATGCCGATGATCAGGTACATCGGGACCAGCACGATCTCCCAGAAGATGTAGAACAGGAAGAGGTCGAGGGCGACGAAGACGCCGATCATGCCGACCTCGAGGATCAGGAAGGAGATCATGTAGCCCTTCACCCGGTCCTTGATCGGACCGAAGCTGGCCAGGACGCTGATCCACGTCAGGGTTGTCGTCAGAACGACCATCAGGACGCTCAGGCCGTCGATGCCGACCTTGTACTGGATGCCGAAGGACGGGATCCAGTTGTGCGCTTCGATGAACTGGAAACCGGTCTGACCGAAGGCGTAGGCCGCGAGCAGCAGCAGCGACATGACCCAGGCCGCGAGGGTGAAGCCCAGTGTCGTGCGCCGGATGAGATCGGGGTGTCGCGAGGGCAGGATGGCGACCACGATTGCGCCCAGGAGCGGCGTGAACGTGATCACGCTCAGGATCGGCAGGCTCATCGTCTCTCCCTCCTACCGAACCGCGATGAGGATGTAGCCGACCGCCATCGCGATCAGGCCGAGGGCGATGCCGAGGGCGTAGTTCTGGACGCGGCCCGTCTGGACGCGGCGGAGCATGGTGCCGGCGCCCGTAGTCACGGTGCCGATGCCGTTGACCGCGCCGTCGACGACCGTCCGGTCGAACCAGAAGGCCGCATTGGCGAGCTTCCCGCCCCAGACCACGAACAGCAGGTTGTTGAGGTCGTCGAACCACCACTTGTTCGATGAGCCGCGGTAGAGGAAGGCCAGTCCGGGCCGGGCGCTTAGCTCGCGAACCCGGTCGGGTCGCGGCTGGGCTCGCAGCCCAAGGGCCGGCATGTTGACGCCGAAGAGACGCCAGGCCACGACGATTGCTATTGCCACGAGGCCCGTCGTCCCGATCGCCAGCGCGCCGTCGATGCCGAAGAAGTTGTAGGCCGCCTCGGTCCGGCCGCTGGCCGCGATCGTGGCCTCGAAGACCGGCTGCAGCCACTGGTGGAGCAGTCCCGACTCCGGCGGGAAGCCGATGAGCAGCCCCAGGAAGACGGCTGGGATGGCGAGCAGGATGAGCGGCCGCGTCATTGTCGTGGGCGACTCGTGGATGTGCGGCTCCTTCTCCGGGTCGACGCGGCTTTCGCCCCAGAAGGTCATGCCCATGAGCCGGAACATGTAGAAAGCGGTCATGCCTGCGACGACGAAGCCGATGGCCCAGACCCACAGGAAGCCGTTCTTGAAGGCGCCGCCCAGGATCTCGTCCTTGGAGAAGAAGCCCGCCAGCGGAGGAACGCCCGCGATGGCCACCGAGCCGATGAGCATCGTCGCGTAAGTTGTCGGGATCTTGCGGGCCAGGCCGCCCATCTTGCGCATGTCCTGNNTGTCCTGCTCGCCGTCGACGGCGTGGATGACCGAGCCCGAGTCGAGGAAGAGCAGGCCCTTGAAGAAGCCGTGGGTCATCAGGTGGAAGATCGCCGCCGTCCAAGCCCCGACGCCTAACGAGGCGAACATATAGCCCAGCTGTGAGAGCGTCGAGTAGGCCAGGACGCGCTTGATGTCGGTCTGGGTGAACGCGATCGAAGCGGCCAGGATGGCGGTGAAGATACCGATCGCGGCCACGACCACCATGACCTCGGGCGCGGCGCCGAAGATCGGGTTGCAGCGGGCCACGAGGTATACACCGGCGTTGACCATGGTCGCGGCGTGGATCAGGGCGGAGACCGGGGTCGGACCCTCCATCGCGTCCGGGAGCCAGACGTGGAGCGGGAACTGGGCGCTCTTGCCGACGGCGCCGCAGAGGATCAGCAGCGCGATCGCCATCTGCCAGCCGTGCGGGACCGTTTCGAATGCCGCGAAGACCTGCTGCATGTTGAGAGTGCCGAGCTGCGTCCAGATGGCCATGATGCCGAGGGCGAAGCCCATGTCGCCGATACGGTTGACCAGGAATGCCTTCTTGGCCGCCTCGGCCGCGGACCGGCGCGGATACCAGAAGCCGATCAGCAGGTAGCTGCACAGGCCCACCAGCTCCCAGCCGGCGAAGACGAGAAGGAAGTTGTCGGCCAGGACCAGGATCAGCATCGAGAACATGAACAGGTTCAAGTAGGCGAAGAAGCGCCACTTGCCCGGGTCTTGGGCCATGTAGCCGATCGAATAGATGTGTACGAGCATGCCGATGGTCGTGACCACGATCAGCAGGCAGGCGGTCAGCGGATCAACGAAGAAGCCGAAGTCGGCGTGGAAGCCGGTCGCGGGGATCCAGTCCCAGAGCTTGATGTCGACGCCGGCCGCGGCGATGCCGACGTGGGCCAGGGCGCCGAAGGCGACGACCATCGCCACCAGCCACGAGGCCACGACCGCCCACACGGCGATCTGGTGCGACTCCCGGCCCATCCCGCGGCCGAGCAGACCGGTGATGGCGAAGCCGGCCAGCGGCAGCAGCGGGATCAGCGGGATGAGTACGGTCATTGCTTGGCTCCGAACAGCCGCGGCGTTCTCAAGGCACTCAATCCTTCATGGAGTCGTACTCGTCGACCAGCGGTGTCTTGCGGTTCCGGTAGATGGCGACGACGATCGCCAGGCCTACCGTCGCCTCGGCCGCTGCGACGGCGATGACCAGCAGCGCGATGACCGCGGCGTGTCCGTTCAGCGGCGGCACGAACGCCCCGAAGGCCAGGATGGTCAGGTTGACGGCGTTGATCATCAGCTCGATCGACATCAGCATGCTGATCGCGTTGCGGCGGGCCAGGAAGCCGAACGTGCCGATGGCGAAGAGCAGGCCCGACAGCACCAGGTACGAGTCGAGCGAGTTGCTCACGACCGATCCTCCTCGCGCCGGCTTGGCTCGCGGCGGGCCAGGTAGACCGCCCCAACGACCGCCGCCGTCAGCAGCACGCTGACGACCTCGAACGGCAGAACGTAGTCGCGGAAGAGCAGGTGGGCGACATCCGCGGTCGCGGTCCAGAGTCGCTGCCCGCCGGCCGGCCAGGTGGTGGCCAGGACCGTGGCGGCAATGACGACCCCGATGACCGCCGAGGCCCCGGCCGCGATCCAGGCCTGGGTCTGGAAGACCAGCCGGGTGGGCGCGTCCTTGGTCTGAGTCATCATGATCGCGAACAGGATCAGGATGCTGATGGCGCCGATGTAGACGAGCACCTGCGTGGCGGCGACGAGCGGGTCGCCGAGCAGGGCGTAGATGCCAGCCAGAGACGCAAACGAGACGATCAGGGCCAGGCCGCACCGAATGATGTCGCGCAGGGTGACGACCAGCAGGGCCGACACGAGAAGCGTGGCGGCCAGGACGACGAACAGGATGTCGTCCCAGCGGATCCCGAGCAGTGGGATCGAGTCGCCTATCGGCATGCCTCGCCTCCTTCCTCCCTGCGGGCCGGCTCGCCAGCCCAGAACGCGATGAAGGTCATTGGCGATCGGCCCCCCTGCGATTGCCCGGGGCTGAGACGAGGGACGGTGGCAGAGCCGGCAGCATCTCGCCGGGGGCCTCGATGCGTCCTTCCGCCAGGGCGTGGGCAAGCCAGTCGCGCTCGCGTCGGATGTAGGTCACCTCGGTCTCGCGGTCCACGGCCGCCAGCCCGATCAGGTCGATCTCGGGGTTGGCCCGGTCCGTGTGGGCGAGCTCGTTGTCCTGTCCGCCGCGCAGGGCGTCATATGGGCAGGCGTCGACGCAGATACCGCACAGGATGCAGCGGCTCTCGTCGACGTCGTACTTCTCGAGGATTCGCGGTTTGGGCATCAGCGCACCTGTCGGGCAGGTCTCGGCGCATCGACCGCAGGAAACGCACGGAGTGTCGTTGAGGCTCATGTCCAGTGGCGTCGTGACGAGCGTGTCGAAGCCGGTTCGCATGAAGTCGTAGCAGGCCGCGCCTACGACATCGGCGCAGACGGCGGCGCAGCGTCCGCAGTCGATGCAGCGCGAGGGCTCGCGCAGGATGAAGGCGTGGCTGTCGTCGCGGATGTAGTCGTGGTTGGCGCCCGTGAAGCGGTTCTCGGTGACGCTCCGGAAGCCGGCGCCCTGTTCGTGGCCGGGCTCGAGCGTCGGCAGCGTCGTCCCGTACTCGATGCCGAGGCGTCTCAGGTCGCAGTTGCCCAGCGCCTCGCAGGTGCACTGCAGGCAGCGGGTCGACTCGGCCATGACCTCGGCCGCCGTATATGGGGTCTCGTACTCGACGTAGCTCTTGGACCGCTCCTTTGCCGGAAGGGCCCCGATGCGGTGGCGCGATTCCTTGGGCTCGTTGGTGTAGGGCACGATCGAGAGGAAGGTCGGCTCAACCTCGGCCAGCGTCTGCCGTGTCCGCAGCTCGGCCAGGTCGCCGCCCTTGAGGTAGGCGTCGACGGCGTAGGCGCAACGACGGCCCTCGGCGATGGCCTGGACGACGGTCGCGGCTCCGATCCGGACGTCGCCGGCGCCGAAGACGCCCGGCCTGCCGGTCTCGAATGTGACCGCGTCGGCGGCGAGGCGATACCTGACCGCGGCCACCCCCTCGTTGCCCGGGCCTATCCACGACAGGTCCGGTCCCTGGCCGATGGCGAGCAGGACGCGGTCGCATTCGACGACGAACTCGGTCCCGGGTGCGGGCTCCGGGCGCCGCCGGCCGCTGGCGTCGGGGGCGCCTGGGCGCATGCGGATGAACTCGACGCCGGTGACCTTGTTGTTCGCGTCGACCAGGACGCGGGTCGGGCCGGCTTGGAAGACGGCGGTGCCGCCCTCCTCGAGGGCCTCGTGAACCTCGGTCGAGGCCGGCATGTCCTTCATGTCGCGGCGGTAGACGAGCGTGACCTGCCTGGCGCCCTGGCGGATCGACGTCCGCCAGCAGTCCATGGCGGTGAAACCGCCGCCGACGACCACTACCCGGCTGCCCTTGTGGCCGGGGTACGGGAGGCCGAGGGTGGCGATCCGCAGGTACTCCAGGCCGTCGATGACTCCGTCGGCGTTCTCGTTGGGGATGTTGAGCTTGTTGGTGTCGTAGCAGCCGGTGGCGACGATGGTCGAGTCGAAGCCCTGGTCGCGCAGGTCGTCCAGGCTGAAGTCTCGACCGAGCGCCTTGTTGCACTCCAGCCGCCCGCCGAGACGCCAGACCGCCTCGTACTCGGGCTCGAGAACGCCGGCCTTCGGCAGGCGATACTCGGGAATGCCGTAGCGGAGCATTCCGCCGGGCTCCGGGTCGCGTTCGAAGACGGTGACCTCGTGGCCGGACAGGAGCAGATAGTAGGCCGCGGCCATTCCGGCCGGCCCCGAACCGACGATCGCCACGCGCTTGCCCGTCTTCGGAGAGGTCTCGAACGGCAGCGGCGGCTCGATGCCGCTCTGCTGCGCCGCGAGAACCGTGTCGCCGGCGTAGCGGTGGCTGTCCCGGATGGCGATGGCCTCGTCCACCTCGTCGCGGCGGCAGTGGTCCTCGCACGGCGCCGGGCAGACGCGGCCAAGGATGGACGGGAAGGGAATGGTCCGCTTGAAGATACGGGCCGACTCGCGGAACTGCCCCTCGGCGTTGGCCCGCAGGAAGCCCGGAATGTCGATATGGCTCGGGCACTTGTTCTGGCAGGGCGGCAGGCAGTAGGCGTTGTGGTCGCTGAAGATCAGCTCGAGATTGGTCCGGCGCAGACGCCGGAGCCCCTCGGTCTGAGTTCGAACGACCATGCCGGCCTCGGCGGCGCGGGAGCAGGAGATGGGCGGGTGCTCCTCGCCCTCGACCTCGACGACGCACATCCGGCAGGCCCCAAATCCGGGCAGCTTGGGCTCGTAGCAGAGCGTCGGAACCTCGATTCCGTTGGCGCGGCAGACCTCCAGGATCGTCTGGCCCTCGATGCCCTCGACCACGCGGCCGTCGACCGAGAGACGGAAGGTTGGCGTCGAGAGCGGGCGCTGGGGAGCCTGGGTCGTGATCAGGCGCTCCGCCAGCGAGTCGTCGAACGGTGCGATCGTGTCGTACGGCGTCCTGGAGTCGGGCCGGCTGTCCGGTCGACCGGCGCGCTTGTTCCACACGGCCTTCTGGTTGGCTCGTGGCCGCAGCCCGCGCAGCGACTCCACGGGGTGACCCTCGTAGGCCTCAAGTGCCGCCGTCCCGGGCGCGATCGGGTTGATCGAGGGTACCGGAGAAGCGGTCTCGACCGGCGTCGGTTCCACGGCCTTGCGAGGTTTCCGGGACCTGGCGGGCGCGGCCGAGGGCGGGGAGCCGGGGCTGGGGCGAAGGGTCGGTTCTCGCATGGGACGCCTCAGGAGACGGTCCCGGCTCGGGCATCGGCCTTGGGCTGGCAGATCCCGGCGGGACAGCTGTTGCGGACGATGTGGGCGTCGAGCTCGTCGCGGAAGTACCGGACGACGCTCAGCAGGGCGAGCGTGGCGCGACGCTCGTGGTCGCACAGGGCACTGCCGACGATGTCGGCGGAGAGGTCGGTCAGGCGCGCTATCTCGTCGTCGCGCGGCTGGCCATCGCAGATGCGAGCGCCGATCTCTGCCAGCCGGCGCAGGCCGATCCGGCAGGGGATGGTCTTGCCGCAGGCTTGATCGGCGCAGAAGCGAGTCAGGACTGCGGCGAGGTCCACCACGCAGCTGTGCTGGTCCACGACGACGATCGAGCCGGAGCCCACGTACGCGCCGGCCTTCGCGAGGGAGTCGTGGTCGAACCCGACGCTCAGGCCCTCCGGCGGCAGGATGCCGCCCGACGGGCCGCCAATGAGCACCGCCTTGAGCCGATGCGGGGCTGGTACGCCGCCGGCGACGTCCAGGACCTCTCGAAGCGTGATGCCGAACGGAACCTCGGCGACGCCGCGATGGGCGACCGTGCCGGAGATTTGGACCAGAACGGTGCCCGCGAAGGCCCGCGCCCCGGTTTCCGGGAAGCCGGCGATGCCGCCGGTGAGGATGGTCGGCACGGCGGCGAAGGTCTGCGGGCCGTGGATCAAGGTTGGCGCTCCATAGAGGCCTCGGCTGGTGACGTACGGCGGCTGCTGCTCCGGCTGGCCGCGCTTGCCCTCGAGTCCCTTGAGCAGAACCGTCTCCTCGCCGAGCATGTAGGAGCCCTGCAGAGGCCTGACAGAGAAGCGGATCTCCGTCCCGGTGCCGAGGACGTCGCCCCCGATGAAGCCGGCGGATTCGGCGGCGGCGATCGCGGCCTCGGTGGCCCGAATGGCATCGGCCGCCTCGGTCCGGACCGCGACGACGACCTCGCCCGCGCCGACGGCGAAGGCCGCGATGGCCGCGCCCTCGATCACGGCGTACGGATTGGTCTCGAGCAGGACGCGGTCGGTCATCACGGCCGGGTCGGACTGGTAGGCGTTGACAATCACGTAGCGGCGATCCGCCTCGACTCGGGCGCAGGCTCGCCACTTCTCGCCGATCGGGAAGCCGCCGCCACCACGGCCGCGCATCCCGGACTCGACGAGCGCGCCGATCACACCCTCTGCCTTGAGCTCGTCCACCGCGGCCCGCAAGGCGGTGAAGGCGCCGGACGCTATCGCCTCGTCAATGTCGAGTGGGTTATGCGCCGGTGTCGCCGGGAGCAGCAGGCGGGGGAAGCGCGCCGGGGTCGTCAGGATGCCGGCCGAAGTCATGCCAGGCTCCTTCCGATCAGGGCCCGAGCCCAGGCGGCGGCGCCGGCCGCGGTCACAGGCTGCGGCGTCCCGTCGAGCGTGACAAGCGGCGACGGAGCGCCGGGAACGTGAGCCGAGACCTGCTCCAGCGCCACGCCGCCGGGCGCCGGCCGGCGGCCGATCTCCGTACCCAACTCCCTGGCGAGTACGCGAGCGACTCGGCTGGAGCCGGCCAGGCTGCAGGACGTACAGCGGCAGACGGCTACAGTGCGTCCGGCTCTCTCGAAGCGCAGGTGGCTGTAGTACGTGGCAGTGCCGTAGATGAGCGCGTACGGAGCCCCGGAAACCTGGCTTACGCGCTTGAGGGCGGCCACGGGCAGGTAGCCGTAGGCGCGCTGGATCGACTCGAGGATCGGCAGCATCTCCGCCGTGTCGAAGTCGTACCTGGCCAGGATGGCGTCGACCGCGGCCGTGTCGATCGAATCGAAGTGGGTGTATGCGGTGTCCGGCACCGGACGTCCGGACCTTCGCAGGGCCGACTCTTCGCGCCGCTCGGCATACATCTCGGGCGCGCCCCAGTGGACGTGGAAGCGGCCCCTGGTATCGAAGCCGCCCATGTCGATGCACTCCACCGGGCAGGCCTGGGCGCACTGGAAGCACGTCTCGCACTTGATATTGCCCAGCTCGTCGTACAAGAGCTGCAGGCGGCCGCGGAAGCGGACGGCCACGTCGGGCGCGGTCTCCGGGTACTGGATGGTGGCCTTGGGCGCAAAGAAGCGGCGCAGCGTCAGCGCCATGCCCTTTGCGATGCCGAGGCCCGGTACGAAGGTCATCGCGCGCTCACCGGTTCAGCAGCACGACGGCAGTGGCCGTCACGAAGAGGTTGAGAAGCGAGGCCGGCAGCAGCCATTTCCAGGCGAAGCCCATCAGCTGGTCGACCCGGACGCGCGGCAGCGTCGCCCGCATCCAGACGAAGGTGATGACGAACGCGTACGTCTTGGCCATGAACCAGACGAGGCCGGCGACCCAGTCGAAGGCAATGAAGCCGGCGAGGACCACCAGTCCGGCTACGACGACGAGAAGGAACAGGAAGCCCAGACCCATCGAGGCCCACAGGCCCCATTCGCGGCCACCGAACAGGCGGGCGAAAACCGCGAAAAAGATCGTCCCGAAGTAGCCGACCGTCAGAACGATGGCGAGCCAGCCGAAGAAGCCGAACGACCACGGGTTGAACCAGTTCAGGTTGTACGCCCACGGCCATTGGAACGGCGCCGTCCAGCCGCCGAAGAAGACCGTCGCGACCAGGGCGGAGACGATGAAGACGTTCACGTACTCGGCGAAGAAGAAGAAGCCGAAGCGCATCCCCGAGTACTCGGTGGCGAAGCCGGCCACGATCTCAGAGTCGGCCTCGGTCATGTCGAACGGAGTTCGGTTCGCTTCGGCCGTGGCGGCGATGAAGAAGATGAGCGCCGCCAAGGGCTGCTTGAAGACGAACCAGTCGAGTAAAGAGCCCGACTGGGCCAGGACGATGCGGTTCATGCTCATCGTTCCGGCGAGGATGATGACGCCGACGACCGACAGCGTGAGCGGGATCTCGTAGCTGATGATCTGGGCCGCCGAGCGCAGGCCGCCCAGGAGCGAGTATTTGTTGAAGCTCGACCAACCCGCCATCAGCAGGCCGACGACGGTCAGCCCGCCCATCGAGAAGAAGTAAAGAAGCCCGATGTTGAGATCCTGGCCGATCAGGCCCGGCGCGAACGGGATGACCAGGAGGGTCATGACGCTGGCCATATAGGTCACAACCGGAGCCAGGGTGAAGACGGTGATGTCGGCGCCGGTCGGCGCGAAGTCCTCTTTGGAGAGGACTTTGAAGCCGTGGATGACGCTCATCGCGATGCCCCACGGCCCCACCCTGTTAGGCCCGATGCGGAGGTTCATGCGGGCGATGACCTTCAGCTCGAGGTAGATCAAGACGAAGGCCGTCGGCACCGTCAACAGCAGGATCGCCGTGGCCGCCACGGCGAAGCGGACGAGCGGCAGATTGGCCCCCAGGAAGTCGAGGAACGGCGGCCCGAGCAGAACGACTGCCAGGACCGTCACCACGCCCGCGACGATCGCGGCCGGGACGAAGATCAGGGCAAGTCGCTCCTGCAGCGACAGGCGGCTCCAGAACTGGGCCGGGAAGCTTCTCATGAGGCCCATCGCGGAGCGGATCCGGCCGCCGGCGGGTGTGGCGGCGCTCATTTGTCGATCCCGCCCATGACCGGGTCGAGCGAGGAGACTACGGCCATCGTATCGGCCAGCAGGTTGCCCGGCAGCAGCGCCGGCACGGTCTCGAGGTTGAGGAAGCTGGGGTCGTGGATTCTGAAGCGGAACGGCCCGTCCGAGCCGTCGCTGATCGTGTATACGCCGAGCATCCCCCGCGGCCCTTCGCAGGCTCCCCAGGCGCGGCCGGGCCGCGGTCGGATGAGCCGCGGCAGCCTGGCCATGACCGGGCCGTCGGGCATGTTGTGAAGGCACTGGTCGACGATCTTGATCGACTCGCGGACCTCGTCGACGCGGATCAAGTAGCGCGCGAGTGAGTCGCCCTCGTCGCGGGTCGGGATGTTGAAATCCAGTTCCGGGTAGACGCTGTACGGGTGCGCCCGCCGGAGGTCGAATGGGACGCCGGAGGCCCGCAGGTTCCCGCCCGTGACCCCATAACGGAGGGCCGTGGCGCGGTCGAGAACGCCCACGCCCCGCATCCGTCGGACGAAGATCTCGTTCTCGTTCAGCAGCCCGGCCTGGGCTTCGGTCTGCTTCGCGGCGCGGGTCATCCAGTCGCCCAGCCGGCTCATGAACTCGTGGTTGAGGTCGCCGTTGACGCCGCCGACGCGGAAGTAGTTGAACAGCATCCGGGCCCCGGTCAGGGCCGCCAGCATCTCGACGATCTCGTCGCGCTCGATGAAGCTGTACAGGATGGGCGTCAGGCCGCCCAGGTCCAGGGCCAGGAAGCCCATGAAGAGGGTGTGGCTGGCGATGCGGAGCAGCTCGCCCGAGAGGACGCGGATGTACTCCGCCCGGCGCGGCACCTGCACGTCCATGAGCTTCTCGAACGAGAGAACCGCCGCCCATTCCTGGAATAGAGAGCTGACGTACTCGAGCGGGTCGACCTGGTCGATGACGTGGTAGTAGTCGGAGTTCTCGCAGATCTTCTCGACTCCGCGGTGGAGGTAGCCAAGGACCGGGTCCACGTCCACGATCTGTTCGCCCGAGAGCTTCAGGACGAGGCGCAGCACGCCGTGAGTGGCGGGGTGGTGAGGGCCGACGTTGAGGAACATCTCGCCGTCGCCCAGGGAGTAGAACTCGCCCTCGCGCTCGGTCCGTGTTGGGTACGGCGGGATCGGCTCGAACAGGGCGCCCACCTGCCGGTCGAGCATGACCCGCGGGTCGTCAGCTGACGAGTACTGGCGGGCCGACGCGTCGTCCGCAGAAGGCTGCGGATGCGGCCTGGCGGCTCGCGTCGTCGCGCGGGCTGGCGAGGTGCGAGGGGCGTGCTGGTGGGCTGGCATCGCGATCCCTCAGCTCGCCGGCGCCCGGCGGATGCCGGCCGCTGGATCGGCCGCCCCGGCCGAGACGTGGGCCCGCTCGACGTGGCGAACGCCGGCGCCCGGCGATCGGGCCGCGTCGTCGGGCAGGAGGAAGTCCTTGCGGAGCGGGAAGCTCGTGTAGTCGGGCGGCATGAAGATGCGGCGCAGGTCGCGGTTGCCCTCGAAGACGATGCCGTACATGTCGTAGGCCTCGCGCTCGAGCCACTCCGCGCCGATCCAGAGGAACGTCGCCGAGGGCGCGCGAGGGTCGTCGCGGGAGATGCCGTCGGCGATGACTCGCAGCCAGTCCGAGGTCATCGGGCTCCACAGGTGATAGACGACCTGCATCGCTACGCCCGTGTCCACGCCGGCGAGATCGGCCAGGATCTCGAATCGCAGATCCAGGGCGTCGTGGAGCGTGCGCAGTACCTCAGGCACGCTGCCCGGCTCGATGCGGATCTCCGTCTCGTCGTGGCGCTGGTAGACCGGAGCTCGCAGGTGATCGCTGAGGCGGGCTTCGAGCCGGGCCTTGAGAGTTCGATCCATCGGTCAGATGTCGTCCGGTGCGGTGGGGCCGATCTCGCGCTCATTCCAGTGACCGCGGCGGTCCTTGACGAGCTGACCGAGCTGGAGCATGCCGTAGATCAGGCCTTCAGGGCGCGGAGGGCAGCCGGGGACATACACGTCCACCGGCATGACGCGGTCGATGCCCTGGACCACGGAGTAGCTGCGCTTGTATCGCCCGCCCGAGACGGTGCAGTCTCCGAGCGCCACGGACCACTTGGGCTCGGGCATCTGCTCCCACAGCCGGATGAGCGGGCCCGACATCTTGGTCGTCAGCGTCCCGGCGACGATGAGCACGTCAGCCTGGCGGGGCGAGGCGCGGAACGGGAACATGCCCCAGCGGTCCATGTCGTTCTTGCTGGTGGCGCCCGACATCATCTCGAACGCGCAGCAGGCCAGGCCCGAGAGGAGCGGCCAGAGGCTGTTGGCGCGAATGAGATCGAGGATGTAGTCCGCGTTCGTGGGGATGACCTGGAGCGCCCCCCAGCGCGCGGCGTCGTTTCGTCCGGCGTCCGTCAGGCCGAACTCGCGGAGATGGGTGATCTCCGCCGGCCGGCCGCCGTCGTAAGCGAGCGGGTTGGACGACTGCCACAGCGTGTTGGGGACGGCGATCGGCACGGACAACTCGCCGGGCGGGGCGGGTGCGAGCGGACGGCTAGGCGCCGCCTTGCTCCCCCTCGGCTCTCGACCGCCTACCGCCACGTCAGGACTCCCTTCCGCCAGGCGTAGGCAAGGCCGAGCATCAGGACGAGGACGAAAGTGCCCATGCTCACGAGGCCGCCGATCAGCAGATCACGGAAGACGATCGCCCACAGGTAAAGGAAGACGACCTCGACGTCGAAGGCGACGAACAGCAAGGCATAGACGTAGAAGGAGATGGCAGACCGGCCCCAGGTGTCGCCGAAGGTGTCGATGCCGCTCTCGTACGGAAGGCCCTTGTGGCGGTCGCCGCGGTTGCGGTGCGAAATCAGCCAGGCCAGGCCGATCACGAGAAAGACGAAAGAAACCCCTGCGAACGCCAAGCCGACTACGTACCAGATGCCGGTCATCGTTCTCCAGCCGGCCCGTGACCCGCGGTGCGGCGTCCGCGGCGTTGGGCTCAAGGTTGCTCTCAGGCGGTCACGGGGCCGGGTTCGATGCCCGCTCCCTCGCGATCCACGGGAGAGTCTACCAGGGGGGCCGCTCTCTGGCCGCCGCCGCCGGCATCGGCCGGATCGTGGGGCGCGCAGGCCCACGCCGCCCAGGGTCGGGAGTGGGGAGCCGGCTGCGGGCGGCCCGGTGGCCGTGGTACCGCCCGCTTTGACCGGCCGTTCCGCCAGCGGGGTAGGACTGGCGGTTGCAGACGGAATGCGACTCGAGTGGAGCGACGCGTCCCGACGGGCCGGATCGGTCGACACCTGAGGCGACCGCCGAGCCGCGGTTCCCTGTTCCGATCTCAGACTGCCGGTCAACGCCACGGCGCGGCAATACGGGAATTGGCCTATCGAAGCTCGTCGCGGGCCAGAACCAGGACGCGGAAGCGGCCCATGTGGCGCGGGTCGAGCATACGGACGATGCCGGAACGAGCGCGGGTGTAGTCGGCCAGGGTCAGGTCCGGCGAGGTCTGGAGAGCGCGCAGCTCGTCCTCGAGGCCGGCGGCTACGAGGAACTCAGACTGCGTCGTAAGGGCTACCGTCCGAAAGCCGTGGCTCGCGGCGAGTCGCCCCACGGCGGTGAAATCCACGTGGGCGGTGAGGTCGACCAGGCCCGGGGCCGCGAACGGGTTCGCCTCGACGCGGTGGCTGCGATACCCGAGCAGCGTGCCGGCGAGGCGGCGGGGGCCGTACAGCTCGGCAGCGTCGTAGCCGTAATCGATCACCAGCGCGAAACCTCGGTCGAGACGCGCGGCCACTCCCCGGAGCCACGGGTCGAGGCCCAGGGAGATCTCGCCGATCTGGCCCTCGGCAAGCTGGCCGATGTCGATCCCGTCCTCGGCGAGACGGGCGGCGAGCTCCAGTGTGGACGGTTCGGCGGCGACTTCGGCGAAGCCGCCGCTTTCGGCTCGTGGTTCGGCTCGCGGTTCGGCTCGCGGCTCGTCGGGCCAGACGACGAAGAGCTCGAGCAGATCTCCGCCGCGAACGACGACGCGGTGGACGGGCAGGGCGTCGAGGAACTCGTTGGCAATGATGACGCCGGTGACGGGCACGCCCCCGGCCGATGCGGTTGGCATGGCAGAGGCGGTTGGCTCGGAGGCAGGCGGTCCGACGTCATGAGGCCGGGCGTTCAGTGGAGCGCTCGAAATCAGCAGTCGATCGGCCAGGCCGGCTTCTTCGAATCGGCGGCGCAGGTCCGCCAGTCGGTTCGGGTTCGATTCAACCGGCTCGTATCGAATCGCTTCGAGCAGGTCGGCCGAGTTGCGGCGGCGCAGTCCGTCGACGATCGACAGGGCGAGCGTGCCGGACCCGGCGCCGTGCTCGATCAGGGTAAAAGGCCGCGGGCGGCCCAGCTCGATCCACATCGCCTCGATCCGGCGGGCAACGGTCCAGCCGAAGATGGGGTGCGTCTCGGGTGCGGTGAGGAAGTCGCCAGCGTCGGTGGGGCGGTCGGCGGGCTGGCTGTAGTAGCCCAGTCCGGGCTCGTAGAGGGCCCGTTCCATGTATCGGGCGAAGGTGATTCGGCGCTCGGGACTCGCCTCGATCTCGGCGCGGATGAGAGAGACGAGCTCGGCCGAACGGTCGGTCGAAGGCTCGGACTGAGACGGGAGATTGGACGGCAGCGGCAAGTCCGGCGAAGGAGGACGGCGATCGAGAGTCATCGGGCCCCCGCACGGGCTCGCTCCGCGAGCAGTCGCAGTCCGCCGTTCAGCATCGTGTGGCCGCCCAGCAGGATCGGGTGGTCGGGGGGCGACGTGGCGGCCGAGGCGGTGAGGGCGCGAAGCCAGGGATCGGCGATGGACGCGGGCAGCAGGAGATCCGAGGCGTAGCGTTCCTCGGCGTGCGGCCAGGCGGTCGGCGGCAACGCCGCTTCGGTAGCGCCGGCCCGATGGGCGAAGAGGACGCGCGTGTCGATGACGGCGGCGTCGGCCAGCCTTGACACCGTGCGGGCCAGCGATTCCGGGCCGTCGCGGTCGAGCAGCTCGCCGAGGATCGAGCGCGGCGGGCGGGCATTGCCCGTGGCCCGGGCATTGCCCGTGGCGCCGGATTGGGCGAGCGCCGACGCGGCCCGCAGGCCGCGCTCTTCGATCAGAGCCCGGACGCGGCAGGCGACGCCACGCTCCAGCCAGGCCAGCGTCCTCGCCGACACGCGGCCCGCAACCAGCAGCTCGGCACGGCGGTTCGAGGTTACGTCGGCGAGTGCCGCCAGCCGCTCGCGGATGAGTGGCGCCGTGTCGTGGAGTTGGCGCGCCGCCGGATCACGCAGCACGATCAGATCCAGCGGTGTGTCGATGTCGACGCCCAACCGCCAGCGCGACCGGAGGTCCGTGAC
>PMNU01000013.1:14099-16735 GCA_003165675.1 Chloroflexota bacterium | reverse complement strand
CGCTGCCGCTCCGCAAGCGCTCGGCGAGCGTCTGCGAGCGCGCGGACCAGCGGCCCGGCATCTAGCGGGGCCGCCGGGTGGAGAATGAGCACGAACACCGGGCGCACGAGCGGAGTCTAGCCGCGGCGCACGGCCGCGCGGCACTCACGACTCTCGTACTGCCGCCGGCAACTGGGGAGCCAGTCGATGCGCATGGTTCGGGCATACATTGGGCTCGGGGCCAATCTCGGCGACGCCCAGGCGACGCTGACGGCGGCCGTTCACGCCCTCGCCGCGCTTCCCGGTGCGAGCCTCGCCGGCGTCTCGCGCCTGTACGTAACCGCCCCGGTCGAGGTGACGGACCAACCCGATTTCCACAACGCGGTCGTCGTCCTGGATGTGCCCGCGGGCCCGGGCGCCAACACCGGCCCGATCGCGCTGCTGCTCGCCCTCAAGTCGATCGAGCGGGCCTTCGGCCGGCAGGTTCGGGCTCGCTACGGCCCGCGTGAGCTGGACCTGGACCTGCTGCTCTTTGGCGAGGAACGGATGAGAGTGGAACGGCCCGAGGTGGGCCGCTCTCCCGACCCCGCCAAGGCCACGCGGCTGCTGGAGGTTCCGCACCCTGAAGCGGGCCGCCGGCTCTTCGTGCTGGCTCCATTGTCGGATCTGGCCCCGGACCTGATACCGCCCGGCTGGACCCAGTCGGTCGCGGAGGCTCGCGCCNNGGTCGGCCCCACGCCTATGACTTGATGATCGTCGCCTCGCCCGTGATCGCGTCGATTCGAACCAGGGCACCGTGCTCGAAGACGTCCGCCTGAGTGGCACTCGGGACGCCGAGGCCTATCTGCCAGGCTGATGCCTGCGAGCCCGTCGAGAAGTCGATCGACAGCTCGGCGGAGGTCGCCTGATCGCCCGGGACGCCGAGCGCGGCAATGGCCAGCTCGGTCGCCCTACCTTGGCCAACCATCGGCGCGCTCACGTTCAGCTGCATCCGCTGGTCGACGAACGCGAAGACGGATCCGGTGGACGCATTCACGAGCACTTCGAATTGGGCGTCCTGCATGCCGCCGGCTTGCTTCCACTCAACCTGATAGGCGGCAACTCCGGCCCCCCGGACCGCCTGGACGGACTCCGTGAGCCCATCCGTACTCATGCCGGTCCGGCCCATGAACGCCTCGGCGGCGGTGCGGGCATCGGCGGTGGAGGCCGAGGCGGTCGCGTCGTCGGGCATCCGGCCCTCGAGAAGCACCTCGACCACCATGCCGGAGATCGCGTCGACCAGGACAACCGTGTTCGCGGCGGTCGCGATGTAGAAGGATCGTCCGTTCGGCCCACCCGTCGGGCTGGCTGTCATGCCGGGCATGTCGCCCAAAGTCGCCGCATAGCCGGCAAACTTCGAGGCGTACACGGCCGCTTCCTGGGCCGAGATGGGTGGGGGCGTCCAGTTCGGGTCGGGCGTCGAGGTGCAGCCGCAGGCGATGAAGCAGCCGCTCAGGGTGAATGGCAGGAGACCCAGCAGCAAGGCCGCACATGCGAGACCAGCACCGAAGCGTCTCACGTCCCCGCCTCCGTTTCCGCGACCGACCCCGGTTTTCAACCGAGGCGCCGCAACGCCATCGTCGGCCCTCGGCGCAAGCAAGCGTAGCGCGATCGCCGACCCAGGGGAGCTCGCAATCGATGTGCAGCTCTTCGTTGGCGGGCGGCGCGGCGACAGGCCCCTCGTCGGCTGTCTGGGCTCCGACCTGTCGCCCGCCACTCTGATCGCCCGGAGGCCGAGCGATCCCTCTCCTCCGACCGACCGACCGGTCCGTCATTACCGATCGGCTGTCACCCACTGATTCGCGCCCGGAGCCCGGTTGGATCACCATCGACCGAAGGAACTGCCGAAGAACTCGTCCGTGGCGTAAGAGGACCCGCGCCCGCGCAGGTCAGTGGCGGAAGTGGCGCCGGCCGGTGAAGACCATGGCCATGTGGTGCCGATCGGCGACCTCGATCGCCATCTCGTCTCGGATCGAGCCGCCGGGCTGGATGATCGCCGTGACGCCAGCCTGGGCCGCAAACTGGATCCCATCCGGGAACGGGAAGTAGGCGTCGCTGGCCATGACCGCCAGCTTGGCCCGATCGCCGGCTCGCCGCAGAGCGATTTCCACGGCCGTCTGTCGGCTCGCCTGGGCCGCCCCGATACCAACTGTGGCCCCGCCGCGCGCCAGCACGATCGAGTTGGAGCGTACGTGGCGCACCGCCCGCCAGGCGAACAGCAGGTCCGTAAGCTCCTCGAGCGTGGGGCGTCGCTTCGTCACCACCTGAAGCTGCGCTTTGTCGAGCCCGAGCTCGTCCTTGGTCTCCACGAGCAGGCCGCCGGCGACGCGCTTGAAGTCTAGGTTGGCAATGCCGTAGTCGCGTGGGCCCTCGATGGGGTTGGGCGGGACCGCAAGCAGGGCTATCTGCGGCTTGTGGGCCAGGATCCCGATCGCGGCCTGGCTGAACGATGGGGCCACGACCGCCTCGTACGAGTTGGAGGCGATCTCGCGCGCGGTGGCGCCGTCGAGTTCGCGGTTCACGCCGACGATGCCGCCGAAGCACGACACGGAATCCGTCTCGAGAGCCTTGCGACAGGCCTCGACCAGCTCCTCCGCCGAAGCCAGCCCGACCGGATC
>PMNU01000013.1:0-14091 GCA_003165675.1 Chloroflexota bacterium | reverse complement strand
GGGTTCTCGCCGTAGCGCAGGTCATCCACCTTCTCGAGAACCAGGGCCAGTCGTCCGGGGAACAATTCGCCGGCCACGTTGGACAGGTAGGCGGCGATCTCGGCGTGGTAGGCGGCGACGAGCCCATACGCNNTAGTTGCGTGCCGCCGCGGCAAGCAGCGCGGCGCCGCCGATGTCGATCATCTCTATGGCCTCATCGATGGGCACGAGGCGGGCGCCCACCTGCGGGGCGAATCGGCTGACGTTGACAGCGACGATGTCGATCAGCCCAATCTTCTGCGCTTCCAGCTCGGCCAGCTGGTCGGGCCGGTCTCGTCGGGCCAGAATGCCGGCATAGATGGCGGGATGGAGCGTCTTGACCTGGCCTCCGGCGATCGGGTCGGAGCCGGTCAGCTGCGAGACGGATCGGACTTCGACGCCGTCGGCAGCCAGGGCTTCGCGGGTGCCGTCGGTGGCGAATACCTCGATCTCCAGGGCGAGCAGCTCGCGCGCGAACGGGACGATGCCCTCCCGGCTTGCCACCGAGAGCAGGGCTCGCACCAGGCGTACCTCCCAGCTGCCTGAGGTTCGGCCCCGATGTCCAGGGGTCAACGCGCCGCTGCCTGCTCGACCGATCGGCCCGCCGCACGTGGGCACTTCTGGCTCGGGTTGCCGGATTGGGCCGAGTATAGCGCCCGGTCATGGCATACTCCCTGCACACGAAATCGCAGGCGCACCCGGTGCCCGCTTCGACGGCCGCGTCTCGGCCCCTCCGCCGACGCTCGGCCCCGATCGCCGGCGGGCGCCCGTCCAGGTCAATCGACCGCTAATGACTGAACGCTTGGAGGGTCCCGCGTGGACGGCCCTTGGAACCAGATCAGCACGCTGCTCNNGTCTTCCTCGACCTCAACGAGTGGCTGATGTGGACCTCGGTCGGGGTCTTCTCGCTCCTGCTGATGTTCTCGATCTTCGGTTTCGACTTCATCTTCGTCCTGCCGACGATCATCGGCGGCGCGGTCCTCTTNNCAGCGCTACTTCCAGCGCTCCAAGACGGCGCACCCGGAGGCCACGATCCGGGCCAAGGCTCCGGCCAAGGCGAAGCGCCGCCGGCGATAGTCGGAAGGAGGCTTCCACAGTGCCTCCCGACCCGCTCACGCTCAAGCTCTCCGCTCGCGCGGCCCGATAGGCGCGCCCGAACGCCATGGAGATCCGCCGTTTCGGTATTGGGCACCGACGCTTGGACGGTCCGCCAGGCACTCGCGGCGCGGAGGCGACGCCGGTGCACGTCGACGAGCGAGGCGTCGTCGCCGAACTGGCGCTCAAGCCGAACGCGTCGATCGCGCCCCACACGAACCCGAGCCTGGCCTACTTCCTGGTCATCGAGGGCGGCGGGTTCGTCCGCGTTGGCGACGAGCAGGCGCGCGTGGCAGCCGGCGAGGCCGTCGTCTGGCCGCCGAACGTGGTCCATTCGGCCTGGACGGAGCTGACGCCGATGCGGGCCATCATCGTGGAATTCGCGACGCGCCCAGCTGAGCCGTTGGAGCTCGATTCCGGCGTTGCCGACTCGCCCGCCGACGCGCCCGAAGAGCCGGCCGAAGAGCCGGCCGCGCACCCGCCTCGGGTCGACGACGGCCTCGTTTCCAAGCCCGCCGTCTTGCCCCCGGACCGCGAGTCGCCCGATCAGGAGCCCTGGTAGCTTGCTTGGCCTCCGCCGTCGGGCTCCCTGGCCCCCCAGCCGCCCAAGGCCTACGAGATCGGCGACTTGTCCCAGTCGATGGCGACTTCCTGGTTCCTGTCGGACATGTTGACGGCGATCGCGAGCTTCACGCCGGGAGCAACAGAAACAACCTTCGCCAGCGGCACGCGATGACCGAAGACGGCGGGGAAGGGCGCCTCACCGGCAACGCTGACCTCGACGGTGAAGAGCCACATCGGGTCGTCGAGACGTGAGGGATCGGCCGCCGGGTTGATGTCGCGGACGGTCTTGCCCATCGGCTGGGCCGTGGTGATTACCGCTGTGCCGTGAGTTCCCGTGGCGAGGAGTTGATCAGCGCTGCCCTTGATCGTGGGCAGGGCACCGCTGCGCACGGCACCGATCAACGCATTCACGTCTCCTGCCGCGGGCTGGCCGCTGGCGTCGAAGTTGAAGTCCATGCCACCGGGCGCGGCGCCGGCAGCACCCGCGCCGACACCGTCCGCGCCTGCGCCTGCGNNCCATCGGAATGTAGATCCGTGGCACCAGCGCCTTGGTCTCGACCTGGTACGGAGCGCCGCCCCCGGCCGGCGTGACCTGCAGTCCGAACTTGTACTCCGGCGCGTCCGGCCCGACCCCCGGCATCGAGACCGTCACCCCCGTATCGGCGATGCTCTCGATGATCGCGTCACCTGGCAGGCCGCCCTTGATGGGCCCCGTTGCGCCGGTCAGCTTGCGGATCAGCCACGGCCCGATGATGAATGGCATGGCGAGCGAGAGGAGGACCACCACGACGATGAAGATGATCACGGGGATCATGTCGGAACTGATCAGAGGCGGCTGCTGTATGGCGTCGATCGCCGCCAGCAGCGCGGCCTGGACGTCCCCGTTCGCTGCAGTCTCGTTCGAGAGGACGTCGCCGCTCCACGGGTCGTTCGACGTCAGGTTGGGCGACAGCTCGCCGGAGTCGATGTATCCGCCGATCTGCTTGTCGGATACGGCGAGAGCGATGACGTAGGACTTGCTGAAGGTGTCGCTCAATCCCGCGCCGTTGAAGAACGCCGCGGTTTCGGCGCTGTCCCCGCCGANNCGTCCAGGATCCCGGCGCCGTCGAAGACGTACGTTCCGCTCAGGAACCCGTGAACTCGGGCCAGCGTGCTCGTGATCCAACTGTCCGGCGTCGCCGGCCCGTTCGAAGAGTTGTCGGCGACGAAGCTTGCCTGGTCGGCGGTGAGCTTGCCCTTGAGAGTTGCGCCTACCGTGAGCTGACCGAACCCGTCCGAGGTGGCCGTCAGCAGCAGGCCATCGACGAACCAGCGGCTGGCCAGCGTGTCGTTGCCCGGCAGATCCGTGTCGCTGGCCGCCGTGTAGACCACAACGCGCCCGCCGCCTTCCGCCTCGATGTCCGACGCGAGCGTCTCGGCCGTCTTCACGGAAGTCGCGGAGAGCAGCTTCCCGTTGTCGTAGAGGTGCTGCCCCGGGACCAGGGGAGCCATCGTTGGATCGGCGGCCATCGCCGGCCCGGCGCCGGCCAGCCCCACGGCCAGGAAGCCGAACAGGCTCAGCACTATCGCCGCCAGAATCGGCGAGGGGAGAACGCGTCTGTACCATCGGGGTTGAGTCGAAGGCGGCTCGCGCCTCGAGCCCTGCGCCATCCTCACCGGGAGCCCTCCTCTGTCGCGGCAGCCGATTCGCAGGCGATAGATCCGCCGCGAAGCGGGTCAGCCACACATTCCGTGAGCAAAGCCTACCGTACCGTTGCGGTGCCGCGGCGCACTCTTGCGCCAGACCACCGGCCGCACAGTGCCATCCCGGCGGCAGTCGGCGTCGGTTGCGGTCATGCGGTTTCCGGACTACGCGATTGGCGACTGGTCCCAGTCGATGGCGACTTCCTGGCTCGGGTTGGCCAAATTGACCGCGACTGCCACTTTCACACCGGGGGCCACGGCCGCGAGCTTGGTCAGCGGCACGCGATGACCGAACACGGCCGGGAACGGGGGCATGCCGGGCAGAGTTACTTCAACCGTGAAGACCCACATCGGGTCGTTGAGGCGCGAGGGATCGGCGTTGGGATTGATGTCGCGAACGGTCTTGCCGAGCGGCTGTGCCGAGGTGACTACCGCCGTGCCGTGGGTGCCGGTGGCCAGGAGCTGATCGGCGCTCCCCCTGGTCGTGGGCATCGAGCCGCTCCGGACCGCGCCGACCAGCGCGCTCACCTGGCCGGCCTGAGGCTGTCCGCTCGCGTCGAAGTTGATGTCCATGCCCCCGGGCCCGCCGGCGCCTGCCGGGGAACCGGCGTTGATGCGGCTGAAGTCGATCGAGACCTTCTGCGGGTTGGTCGGGTCGATCATGACCCCGACGCGGATGCCGGGCAGGACCATCGGGATGTACAGCCGCGGGACCGCGGACTTCACGACGACCGGGTACGTGGCGCCGGCGCCGCCGATGGGTGTCACCTGCAGGCTGAACTGGTAAACCGGAGCATCGGGCCCGACGGAGGGCGAAGTGATGGTCGTGCCCGTGTCCGCGATACCTTCGAGGAACGCGTCACTCGGAACGCCGTTCTTGATGGGGCCCTCGATGCCGGTCATCTTGCGCATCAAGAAGTCCACGGGTCATTTCCTCCTGAGCACGCCCCCCGGACCATTCCCCCGGCAGCGAGGATGGCGGCCGCACAACGATACCTACGGCGAGCCGAGCGGGGAAGGAGCGATTGCGTTGGGCAGGACGCTCGTATCGCGTGCCGCTCCGGACCGTCGCCGTGCCGCGGTCGCAACTGGGAGGCCTTACCGAGAGGCTTCAGCCGAGCGAGCGGCTTAGAAGCAGGCGATCCTCGCCGTGAGCCTGGATGCGGCGGTCGAGAGCGAGGTCGGTGAAGTCGTTCGAGCGGAAGAACGCCCGAGCGGCGATCGACGATGGATGGACGTCCGAGTCGGCGAGCGTCCAGGCAAGCAGCCGGCGACACCCGGCCGCGGCGGCAGCCTGCGCGATCGAGTTCGCCAGCCGGCGGCCGATCCCCCGGCCGCGCAGCTGGGGTTCCACCGCGAGCACGGTGACTTCCGCCGCGGCGTCCTTCGGATCGAGCGTCAGCCCGTCGAAGCCTTGCGGGTCCTCGCGGCTGCGTTCACGCTGCCATGGGGCCCAGCTGGCAAGACCCACCAGCCGGCCCGAATCTTCCGCGACGAACAGGTCGGACGCGGGCGGCAGCGTATGCGCAAGCTCGGGCGCGAGAGCGGACAGGAAGGCCTCGACAGCCGGTCGGTCCGAGTCGGCAGCGGGTCGAACGATGGGCTGGCCGGGTTCGGGGCGCGCGCTTGGCTCTCTGGGCTCCTTCGGCTCATTCGGTTCGCCGGCCAGCAGCGCACCGAGCTGGCCGAGGATTCGGGCGGTCGCGCCCCACACACGCTCGCCTTCGACCGGGTAGACGCCGTAGCGGATCAGCCTCTGGCGGATCGTCCGTTCTTCCAGTTCAACCGGGGCGTCGGGCAGGAATGCCTCGACCGGAGCCTCAACTATCCGGGCCACCTCGTCGGGAGCGGCTCGACACTCGGGCCGGCGCTCCGCGGTGGCCACGACCGGCGTGATACGGAACCCGGACACGGTCAAAGCGAAGACCTCGAGGGCGCCGATCACGCGCAGGCCGCAGGCCGTCGGATCCAGTGCAACCTCCTCGGCCGCCTCACGAACGGCGGTTTCGATCGGGTCGGCGTCCCCGGCCTCGGCCGAGCCGCCCGGGAAGCTGACCTCGCCGGCATGCCCGATGCCGTGGGTTGCGCGGGCCGTCAACAACACTCGGGCCCGACCCTGCGAGTCCGGGAAGAGCAGCACGAGGACCGCCGCGGGCCGGCCTCGCGGGCCGACATCCGGGAAGAGCGACTCCGGCGCATCGACCCGCACCGGCGTCAGGATCGCCGGCGCCGCCGGCATTTCGCGGGGCAGCGCGGCCAGCCTTTCGCGAACCAGCTCGAACCTCATGCCGGGCGGCCTCCAATTCCGTCTTCGGCGCCAGACGACCCGTCATCGGACACCGCATGATCGTAGCCCCATGCAGCGGGACCCCGACGGGCGGGCGGAGAGCCCGTTAGGATCGCGTCATGATGATCGACCGACTGCCCGCCCTCCGACTCGCCGCCGAGCACGAGCTGCGCGAAGGGATACTGCCGTTCTGGGAGACCCGGGCGGTCGACCGCGACGGAGGCGGCTTCTTCGGCCGGATCGGGGCGGACGGCCGGCCGGACTCGAGCGCCGGAAAGGGCCTCGTCCTGAACGCCCGCATCCTGTGGAGCTTCTCGGCGGCGCTGCGCCGCTGGCCGGATCCGCTCTATCGGGACATGGCCGATCGAGCGTTTCGCTACTTGCTGGAGCACCTCTGGGATCCGGAGCATTCCGGTTTGTACTGGGAGGTCGACAGCGGGGGCCGGATGCTGCAGGGGCGCAAGCAAACATACGGCCAGGCTTTCGGGATCTACGCTCTGGCCGAGTACTTCCGAGCGACCGGCGAAAAGGAGGCCATCGATCGTGCGGAGCGCCTATTCGAGGACTTGGAGGCGCATGCGCTCGACCCGACGAGCGGCGGCTATTGGGAGGCGCGCGGACGGGACTGGGGACCCATCGACGACATTCGATTGTCCGCCGCCGATATGAACGCCCCGTTCTCGATGAACACCCACCTGCACGTGCTGGAGGCCTACACGGGGCTGGTGAGCGTATCGAACCGACCGCGTCCTCGCGAACGGCTGCGGGCCTTGCTCGAGATCTTCCTCGACCGAATCATCGACCCTGGGACCGGCCACCTGATCCTCTTCCAGGACGAGCGCTGGCGGCCGTTGTCGGGCGTCGTCTCCTACGGCCACGAGATCGAGACGAGCTGGCTGCTGTGCGAAGCGGCTCTCGAGGTGGCCGACGAAGCCCTCTCTGACCGGGCGGCTGCGGCCGCGGTGCGGCTGGCCGAAGGCGTGCTGGAGCGGGGCTACGACCAGGCCAGAGGCGGGGTCTACTACGAGGCTCCTCCGGACCGCCCGCTCGACACGAACAAGCACTGGTGGGCCCAGGCCGAGGGCGTCGTCGGGTTCCTCAACGCCTACGGACTAGTCGGCAGGGACGAGTTTCTTCGAGCCGCCCTGCAGACGTGGGATTTCATCGACGCCCACCAGATCGACCGCGTCGGCGGCGAGTGGTACAGCCGCCTCACGCGCGAAGGCGAGCCTATCCCAGACCTGGACAAGGTCGACTTCTGGAAGTGCCCGTATCACAACACGCGGGCCATGCTGCAGATCGCCGAACGCGCGCGAACGCTCGTGGCCGGGTCTGGCCTTGCCTAGTTGACCCGCTTCGGGCCTTTGTCGTCGCCTTTGCGAGGCGTCCAGATGCGTTCCGCAGCCGCAGCCCCGCCGGCGGGTTCCGGCGCCGCTCTCTTGCGGGCGTCGCGCCGCTGGCCCGCGTCCGCCACGACCGTCGAATCGCCCGAGCGGAATACCAGTACGCCACCGATGGCGTCCGCGTCGGCCACGACCTTCGTTCCCGGCTTGAACTCGCCGCGCAGCAGCGCCCGCGCCAGCGGGTTCTCCACCAGCCGCTGGATCGTCCGCTTCAGCGGCCGCGCCCCGTAGGCTGGGTCGGTTCCCTCGCGAACGATCAGAGAGCGCGCCGCTGGCGTCAGCTCCAACCCGATCTCCTGCTCCGCCAACCGTCTCTGCAGGTCGGCCAGGAGCAGCTCGACGATGGCCGCCAGATCCGCGTCGTTCAGGGCGTGGAAGACGATGACCTCGTCGATCCGGTTGAGGAACTCGGGCCGGAACTGGACCCGGAGCGACTCGGTGATCTGCTTCTTCATCCCATCGTAGGCGGCGGCATCGCCGGCGTTGCCCCGCTCGGTGAAGGCGGAGATGAACTGCGAGCCCACGTTGCTGGTCATGATCAAGACCGTGTTCCGGAAGTCGACCGTTCGACCCTGGCCGTCGGTCAGGCGCCCGTCGTCGAGGACCTGGAGCAGGATGTTGAAGACGTCCGGATTGGCCTTCTCGATCTCGTCGAGCAGGACGACCTGATACGGCCGCCGCCGGACCGCCTCGGTCAGCTGGCCGCCCTCCTCGTANNAGCTCGGTCTTGCCGACGCCCGTCGGGCCGAGGAACAGGAACGAGCCAATCGGCCGGCGCGGGTCCTTGAGACCGGCGCGGGCTCGCCGGACCGCATCCGACACGGCCTGAATCGCCTCGTCCTGGCCGACCACGCGCCGATGCAGCCGGTCTTCCATCTCGACGAGCTTCGTAGTCTCGCCCTCGAGGAGCTTGGTCACCGGCACGCCGGTCCAGGCCGCCACGATCTCGGCGATGTCGTCCGCCGTGACTTCTTCCTTGAGCAGCCGGTCCGGGCCGGAGAGGGCGGCGATGGCCGCCTCCTGCTCCTTCTGGCGGGCCTGCAGTTCGGGCAGCTTGCCGTACTTGAGCTGCGCGGCGGTGCCGTAGTCGGTCTCGCGTTCGGCCTGGTCTATTCGAACCTGGAGTCCCTCGATCTCGGCCTTCGTTGCCCGAACCGCCGCGATGGCTCCCTTCTCGGTCACCCAGCGCTGCTTCATGGCCGAGGCTTCCTCGCCGATCTCGGCAAGTTCGCGCTCGAGCGCCTCGAGCCGCGCCTTAGAAGCCTCGTCGGTTTCCTTGCGCAGGGCCTCGCGTTCGATCTCGAGCTGGATGCGCCGCCGCTCGAGCTCGTCCAGCTCGATCGGCATCGAGTCGATCTCCATACGCAGCCGGCTGGCCGCCTCGTCGACGAGGTCGATTGCCTTGTCGGGCAGGAAGCGCTCGGTTATGTACCGGTTCGAGAGCGTGGCCGCCGCCACCAGCGCGGAATCCGTGATGCGGACGCCGTGGTGGACCTCGTACTTCTCGCGCAGGCCGCGCAGGATCGAGATGGTCTCCTCGACCGTGGGCTGGTCGACGACGATCGGCTGGAAGCGCCGTTCCAGGGCGGCGTCCTTCTCGATGTGCTTGCGGTACTCGTCGAGCGTCGTCGCTCCGATCGTGTGCAGCTCGCCGCGGGCCAGCATCGGCTTGAGCAGATTACTCGCGTCCATGGCGCCCTCGGCTGCGCCCGCACCCACAACCGTATGCAGCTCGTCGATGAACAGGATGATCTGGCCCTCGGAGTCCTTGATCTCCTTCAGAACCGCCTTGAGGCGTTCCTCGAACTCGCCGCGGTACTTGGCGCCGGCGATCAGCGCGCCCAGGTCGAGAGAGATGACCTTCTTGTCCTTGAGCGTCTCAGGCACGTCGCCGCGGACGATGCGCTGGGCCAGACCCTCGGCGATGGCCGTCTTGCCGACGCCCGGCTCGCCGATCAGGACCGGGTTGTTCTTGGTGCGGCGGGACAGGACCTGGATGACGCGGCGGATCTCCTCGTCGCGGCCGATGACCGGATCGAGCTTGCCGGCGCGCGCCTCGGCAGTCAGATCGCGACCGTACTTCTCGAGGGCCGCGTAGGTGGACTCGGGATTGGGACTGGTCACTCTCTGGCTGCCGCGAACGCTGGTAAGGGCCTGGAGGATCGCCTCTCTGTTGGCTCCGTGGCGCTCCAGCAGCTGCTGCGCCTCCCCGCCGCCCTCGGCGATGGCCAGGAGCAGGTGCTCGGTGGAGACGTAGTCGTCCTTGAAGCGCTTCGCCTCGTCCGATGCCCGCTCGATGGCGTGGCGGACGCGTGGATCGGCGGACAGCGAGCCGCCCTGGATCTTCGCCCGCTTGTTCAGCGCAGCCGCCAGCTCGCCGCGAAACGCGGGCACGTCCACACCGAGACGGCGCAGTGTCTCGGCAGGGATGCCGTCATCGGCTTCGACGAGCGCGGCAAGCAGGTGCTCCGAATCGAGGACGGGGCTCTGCAGCTCCTCGGCGAGGCGTTGGGCCGCGACGATCGATTCCTGGGCTTTCTGGGTGAAGTGGTCGAGATTCATTGCGTTTCCCTTGGTTTGCTCGCCGTTGGGCCGGCCGATGTCGGCGCTGGTTCTCCTGGTTCTCGGTCACGCCTTGCCTGGGACTCGCCGTACGTGCGACAGGCAGTCTTCAATTGTCATCGCCACTCAGGCGGTCGTCTCCGGCTCTTAGGACTTGATTCTCGGATTCGGTTGGACGATCTGGCGCAGGAACTCCTCGGCTGCCTTGCGCTGCCGTCCCTCCAGCTGGCCGGGCATCACGACCTTGATCCGGGCGTAGAGGTCGCCAGTGCCGTCGCTTCTCAGCCGTGGCATCCCCTGGCCGGCCAGCCTGAAGGTCTGGCCCTGTTGCGTTCCAGCCGGGAGCTTGAGCAGGACGCGGCCGCGGAGCGTTTCGACATCCACCTCGCCGCCGAGCAGCGCCTCTCCCAGAGTTACCGGCAGCTCGCGAGTCAGGTCCGAGCCGTTGCGAGTAAAGACCGGGTGAGGTCGGATCCTCGCGATCAGGTAGAGATCCCCGGCATCGGATCCGGAGCCGGCCTTCCCGCTGAGGCGGATCTTGCTGCCTGTCTCCACGCCCGCCGGAACCTTCACCTCGAGGCGCCTGTCTCCAACCTGGACCAGTCTGGCGGAGCCGTGGAAGGCTTCCTCCAGGCTCAGGTCGACCTCGACCTCCACGTCGTTGCCACGGCGCGTGCCACGGCTGCGCGCCGTCGGCCTGTCCGTCGGAGCGGTCGCTCCGCCCCCGGTGGCCGTGCCCGCGGCCCCGGCCCTGGCCGTGCCGTCGGGGCGCAGCCGCGAGAACAGCTCGTCGAGGGGGTTCCCCGAGCGGCGGCCACTGCCGGTGGCGCCGCCACCTCCCGTGGAACCGCCGCGGCCGGATGCCGTGCCGCCGCCTTTACGGGTCGCGGCGGTCGCGCGAGTTGGCTCTGCCGGGGCCGCGCCGCCGAAGAACATCCGGAAGAAATCGGAAAAGTCCTCCGACCCCGCGGAATGGAACTCGTATCGGACGTTGTCGCCCCCGGCCGCAGCGCCGTAGCCCGCGAAAGGTCCGCCCGGCCCGAAAGGATCGCTACCGAACTGGCCGCCCGCCGAGCCCGTCCCGCCCGCCCCCGCGCCGCCCCCAGCGCGGGAGTACTGCTCCCAGTTCGATCCGAGCATGTCGTATTGCTGGCGCTTCTTCGGGTCGGCCAGGACCTCATGGGCCTCGTTGACTTCCTTGAACCGGCCCTCCGCGGTCTTGTCTCCGGGGTTGCGGTCAGGGTGAAGCTCCCGCGCCAGCCTCCGGTACGCCTTCTTGATCTCCGCCGGAGTGGCCGCTCTCGGCACTCCCAGCGTCTTGTAGTAGTCCTTGTATTCCACGGGACCCCTCTCGGTCCTTGCTATGCCGCACGGGCGGCCGATGCCGTCGCGTCAGGTGTTCAGTTTGCTACACCGCAGCGGCCGGCTTTCGCCGGCCGCTGCGGTTCGTTGGGACTACTTGATTGGACGGATCATGCCATCGCCGGCGGCTGATCGACCGGAGACGGGAAGCCCCGGGGGACTCGGCCTTCGGCATCGGCCTCCGTCTCGGACTTCTTGCCGCCCTCGGTGGTCTTGTCCGGCTCGGCGGAAAGCGGCGTGGGCTTGCGCCGGAGGGCCGCATCAAGCACCTGCTCCATGTTCTCGACCGTCACGAGCTTGATCTGCTTTCGGATCTCGTCGGGGATGTCCCGAAGATCCTTCTCGTTCTTCTTCGGCAGGATGATCATCTTGGCGCCCGAGAGGTGCGCGGCCAGGATCTTGCTCTTCAGCCCGCCGATCGGCAGAACCCTGCCGCGGAGGGTGATCTCGCCGGTCATCGCCGCGTCCTTGCGGACCGGTATGCCGGTAAAGGCGCTGACCATGGCCAGGGTCATGGTGATACCCGCCGACGGGCCGTCCTTGGGGATGCCGCCGGCCGGGACGTGGATGTGGAGCGTGTTCTTCTCGAAGACCTCGCGCTTGATGCCGAGCTGCGAGGCGTGAGCGCGGATCCACGAGAGGCCCGCCCGCGCCGACTCGCGCATCACTTCGCCNNTCCTTGCCTTCCATGAGCGTGACCTCGATTGCTATGACGTCGCCGCCGACCTCGGTCACGACCAGGCCGGTCGCCGAGCCGATCTGGTCCTCGGCCTCCAGCTCGCCGTACTCGAAGCGCTGCGGCCCCAGGTACTCGACGAGCTTCTTGGTGTCGACAACTGTCTTGCGCTTGCGGCCTTCGGCCACTGCCCGGGCAACCTTGCGCATGACGTTGGCGATCTCGCGCTCGAGATTGCGGACGCCGGCTTCGTGGGTGTAGGAGCGGACCAGCTCGACCATCGCCTCGTCCGTGATGGCGATCGTCTTCTCGGAGAGGCCGTGGTTCTTCATCTGCTTGGGGATCAGGAACCGCTTGCCGATCTCGATCTTCTCGGTCTCGGTGTACCCCGGCAGCTGGATGACCTCCATGCGGTCGCGCAGCGCCGCCGGGATCGGGTCGAGCAGGTTGGCCGTCGTGATGAAGAGCACCTTCGTGAGGTCGAAGGGCACCTCCAGGTAGTTGTCCTGGAAGGTGTTGTTCTGTTCGGGATCGAGGACCTCGAGGAGCGCCGAGCTCGGATCGCCGCGGAAGTCCATGCCGATCTTGTCGACCTCGTCGAGCATGAAGACCGGGTTGTTCGAACCGCCCGTCTTGATGCTCTGGACGATGCGACCCGGCAGGGCGCCGATGTACGTTCGGCGATGGCCGCGGATCTCGGCCTCGTCGTGGATGCCGCCCAGGCTCATGCGCACGAATTTGCGGCCCATGGCCCGAGCGATGCTCTTGCCGAGGGACGTCTTGCCGACGCCGGGCGGTCCGACGAAGGCGAGGATCGGGCTGCGCAGGGTCTCGGCCAGGCTTCGGACGGCCAGGTACTCGAGGATGCGCTCCTTGATCTTCTCCAGTCCGTAGTGATCCTCGTCCAGGATCTTTGCCGCGGACTTGATGTCCAGGTTGTCCGTGGTGGAGACGTTCCACGGCAGGGCGACGAGCCAGTCGACGTAGGTCCGAATGACGCCGACCTCGGGTGAGGCCGACGGGATCCGGCTCATGCGGTCGACTTCCTTGAGCGCCCGAGCCTTGACCTCCTCGGGCATTCCGGCCTGCTCGACCTTGTCGCGTAACTCGTTGATCTCGGCCTGCTGCGGATCGTCCTCGCCGAGCTCGCGCTGGATGGCCTTGAGCTGCTCGCGCAGGATGTACTCGCGCTGGGTCTTGTCCATCTCGGACTTGACCTCGGACTGGATCTTGCCCTTCAGCTCGAGGATCTCGATCTGGCGGCCGAGGAAGGCCGAAACGATCTTGAGCCGTTCGACGACGTCGGTCGTCTCGAGGAGCTCCATCCGCTGCTCGGTTGAGAGGTCCGGGCTGTAGGCGACCATGTCGGCCAGCAATCCCGGCTCGCTGATGTTGCGCGCCGCGACCGCCGCCTCCGGGGGAACCGGCGCGCCGTTGGCGACGTACTGCTCGATCTGGGCCTGGACCGTCCGCATCAACGCCTGCACTTCGATGCCCTCGGGCGTGACGTCCGGCAGCTCCTCGACCTTGACGACGATGTACGGGCTGGTTTGGGCAAAGCCGATCACGCGCAGGCGACTCTGGCCCTGGACGATCGCTCTGACGGTCCCGTCCTGAAGCTGCACGACCTGGGCGATCTTGGCGAGCGTGCCGACGGCGTAGAGCTCGGAGATGTCCTCGATCTCCTCGCGCTCCGCCTGGCGCTGAGTGACCAGGGCGATCGGGCCGCTTGAGGCCGTGGCGGCGTTCAAGGCGGCGACACTCTTGTCTCGGCCAACCTGGAGCGGCACGATCATCTCGGGGAAGATGACCGTTTCGCGAAGGGCAACGAGCGGAAGCTCCCGGATGCCCCGCACGTGGACCTGCTGCTCGTCCTTCCGGACGTCGGCATCTTTCTGGGCGTCGTCGCCGTCCTGGACGCGCTCGTCGTTCTGGTCGGCCGGGCGGTCAGTCATTGGAATCTCCTGATCGAGTCGTGGTCACGCGGGTGGCCACTATACGTGTGATGGGTCGAACGACCGGCATCGCCGGACTCTCGGCCTGGCNNGTCTCGGTGGATTCACCCGTTTGCGTGCCGAGAGCGGCAGCTGCCGCGCCGGCCTCACGGGCCTGGGCTTCGTCGAAGAGCGCCTCGAGGAGTCGAGTTCCGAGCCGTTCCTCGAGTTCGAAGAGCAGCCGCACGCCCGCCAGGTTGACGCCTCGCTCCTGGGTCAGTCGCCTGATCCACAGGATGCGCCGGATGTCGTTCTCGGAGTAGAGCCGGATGTTCGTCGGTGTCCGGGCGGGCGCCAGCAATCCCTCGTCTTCGTAGATCCGAAGCGTTCGCGGGTGGGCCTGAACCAGGCCGGCCGCGACGCTGATGACGAAGCAGGGACGCTCGGGATCTTGCTGAAAACGCCGCTCGGACATCGCCTGCCTACTTGACCGCGGCCCTGGCGAGC
>PMNU01000130.1 GCA_003165675.1 Chloroflexota bacterium | reverse complement strand
CGTTCATGACGCCTCCGCTTCTATAGCAATGCGGCTTGCAAGTAGTGCATGCAATGCCTCCCGCGCCGCCGGGGCTGTGAAGACGGTCAGGTGATCGCCCGCTTCGAGGAACACGTTGCCGCGCGGCATGATCACCGCGCCACCAAGAGGGGCCCTGAAGATGGCGCCAATCCCGGCGCCCATGCCCGTGCTCACCGCGATCCGGGCGTCGCGAGCGTCAAGGTCGAGGAGTCGGGCCAGGAACAAGCCGAACCCGGCACCGATCTGAGCCGTCGGTCCTTCGCGGCCGCCGGAGCCGCCGGAGCCGATCGTGATGGCGGAGGCCACGACCTTGACGAGTGGAATGCGGGCGCGGATGCGTCGGGGACCGTGATGAAATGCCGCGATCGCCGCGTCGGTCCCGTGTCCCTCAGCCTCCGGGGCGAGTCGGAAGACGATGATGCCTGCGATCAGGCCGCCGAGGCCAACGACGATCGGCAACATCCACGGCCGCGCGGCGTCGGTGATCGGCTTGGCCCCTTCCCCCAGCGGTGAGGCCGGGACAAAGCCCGCGAGCCCGAGGAACATCTGGCTCGCGAAATCCAGCGCGACGAAGAACAGCGCAGCGCCGAGGCCGCTGATGACCCCGATGGCAGCACCCAGGACGATCCACTTGCGCAGGTGTGCTGTGGAACGTATGCGAGGCCCGAGCATCCAGAGCAGGGCATCTCGGCGGCTCCGAAGGTTCATGCGAATGGCTCGAATGCCTGGGCCAGCCGGGCCAACGCCTTGGACTCCTCTGGCGTCATCGACACGATCTCGAGCACGTCGGCGATATCTGTGCCTCGTAGGGCAAGGACGCGCGCCCGCAAGTTTCGGCCGGTCTCGGTCAAACGGATACAGACCACCCGCTTGTCTGGCTCTCTCTTGCTTGTCGAGACCAGGCCGCGGCGCTTGAGGCGAGAGACCACCCGACTCGCCGGCGAGGCGTGCGCACCGATCCGAGTGGCGATCTCACCAACAGCGTGCCCGTCCTCACACTCGCCGACCACGAGTAGAACTCGCCACTGCATGAATGTGAGGTCGGCGTCGGCCGCTGCGATCGCACGAGCGGTGATCGCGACGGAGCCCACCACGAGGCGTTCCAGCACGCTGACGAGGTCTTCTGTCATGGGCCGCAGTGTAGCGCAGATATGTTCCGTATAGAATATAGCTGCTGGAGGTCCGCCAGGGTTGAGGCAACCTCGCGGGAGTGGTCGGCGCCCAGATCCCTGAACGCGAGCATGCCCGATGCAGCTACTACTCTTCGCACTGAGCGCGGCCGTGAGTCTGGCGGCCAGCGTGCTCCTGGTGTCGCGGCTGGAGCGGGTCGGCGAGCGCCTCGGGATGTCCGAGGCCCTTCTAGGGTTGGTCGCCGCGCTCGCGGCGGATGGCCCCGAGATCACGGCGTCAGTCACAGCCCTCGCGAGTGGTCACGTGACCGTCGGAATAGGGGTCACTCTTGGCTCCAACGTCTTCAACCTGGCCGCGCTGCTGGGGCTCAGCGCCCTCATTGCAGGTCGCATCGGTTTCCAACGCCGGGAGATGATCCTCGAAGGTTCGGTCGGGCTATGGGTCGCGGGATTGAGCCTCGCCGTCGTCGGCGGCTTGATCGCGCCTGTAATCGGGCTTCTGCTGGCGCTGATCGTGTTCGTGCCTTACGTGGCCCTCAGCGCGGAACTCCCCACGACTCGAGAGCAAATGCGCCTGCCTGCGCGATGGTCGGAATGGCTGGCACGGGCTTTGGCCGAAGAGGAGGCTGAGCTGGCGGAGGCGATCCATCCGCGGCCAGGTGATCGGCGTGATGCGGCCGTGGCAGTCGTCGCGGCCATCGTCGTCCTCGCGGCCAGTGTTGCGATGGAACAGGCCGCCACGAGCATGGGCTCGCAGATTGGACTGGCGGCCATCGTCGTCGGCGGTCTCATCCTGGCAGGAGTGACGAGCATTCCCAACGCCGTGGCCGCGGTCTACCTGGCTTCGCGCGGCCGAGGAGCAGCCACCTTGAGCGAGGCCTTCAACAGCAACGCGTTCAACGTGATTGTCGGACTCCTAGTACCGGGCGCAATCCTTGGTCTCGCCCGTCCGTCAGGAGACGCGTTGTTCGTGGCCGGGTCCTATGCGGTCCTCACAGCTGCGTCCGTTGCCCTGGCTCTCAGGGGACGAGGCCTAGACCGTCGGGCCGGCTCGATCATCATCGTCGGCTACCTGGTCTTCGCAGTGGTGCTTGCGAGCATATAGAACCTGACGCCGGAAACGTCCAGGCTTTCGCCGAGAACGCTGCGTTGCCAGATTAGGTTCCAATCGGCGAGCGACATCAAGTCGCCCTCCGTTAAGATCAAGCCGTCGTGTCGGGTCACAGGCTGTCAACGTCGCACCGCGATCCGGCATAAACCTGGTTAGAGCCAGCTGGCCAACGCCTCGACGATCCCCGCCAGCCCATCAGACAGAGCCGGGGCGTTCGGCACGGTGCCGAGGCGCTCCGCGAGGATCGCCCGGCGCCAACCGACGACGCGGTCCCGGACCGCATGACCCTTGGCGGTCAGGGCAATAAGGCGGCCGCGGCCATCGATCGGATCTCGTGACCTGGAGACGAGGCCTCGCCGCTCCATGCGGGCGACAAGTCGACTCGTCGAGGGCATCGAGGTGCTGACCCGCCCCACGATCTCGTGCAGCCTGAGCGGTTCCGTTTCGTTCCCGAGGACCGCGAGGAGGCGCCACTGGAGAAAGGACAAGTCTCCTTCCCCCGCCGCAGCGATCGCCGCATTGGTTATGGACACCAGTTCCGCGGCGAGCTGGTTGACCTGGTCGAGTACCGGGACCATTGCCGAGCTTTCGAGCATCCCTGGGCTCCGCTACAATCCGCCTGTAATTGTCATCGGACAAGTAGTTGTCCGTGAGAGATTGATCGGAGACACGCGGATGAGCCTTGTCAATCGGGTCCTTGCAATTATGGCGCGGGCTTTGTCTTGTGTGCGCGGCCAGGGCCTGGCCGAGTATGCCCTAATCCTCGCTCTTATCGCCATCCTCGCCGTCGTGGCGCTGGCGTTCCTCGGCGGCACGATCACGTCTATCCTCAGCACAATCGGGAAGAAGCTCTGATCCGGGGCCGGGTCGACAGGGACAGGCGGTCTCGTCGCGACGCTCGTGGGGTTGCTCGAAGCTGAGGAAAACCGCGACCCTGGGGCCTTCACGCGTCGGGTTCGCTGCCTCAGACGACGAGCGCAGGGCCGACTGCTTCGATCAACTCGCGACCCTGGTTGCGAGCGGAGTTCACCCGTGGCCCGACCGGGATGGCCTCCAGCAAGTCATCTGCCGCGGGCTGGAGCCGGGGTAGCAGGTTCGTCGCGTCGGTTAGGGTCGGGTCCAGCCAGTTATCCCAGTCGAACTCCGAGAGGACGACCGGCATCCGATTGTGGATCATGCCGAGCAGCGCGTTTGGCACGGTGGTGAGGATCGTCGCCGAGCGGAGCGGATCGTCATGTCGAAGCGACTCCGGGTCGTGCCAGGATGCCCATAGCCCCGCGAGTGCAAGAGGACGGCCGTCGGAACGGCGGATGTAGTAGGGCTGCCGGGCGAGACCAGGACCACGGCGCCACTCGTAGAAGCCGTCGGCTGGCACGATCAGGCGATGCTTCGCAAGGAGGCCTCGGAAGGCCGGTCGCATGGCAATCGTCTCGCTCCGGGCGTTGAACATCCGAGTGGGGGCGACGACGTTTCTATCCGTCCACGAAGGCACGAGACCCCAGCGGAAGCCGACAACGCCTCGTTGACTATCGGGACGCTCGACGACGACGGCGATCCGCTGCGTCGGGGCGACGTTGAAGTGCTCGCCGACATCGTCGAGGCGATCCTGGGCGGCGAAGATGGCCGCGATCTCGCTCGTCGGTCTCTGGGTGAAGCGCCCGCACATGCGCGGTAGTTTAGGACATCTGTTCTGATGTCGGCCACACCCCCGTCCTCAGGCGTCTCGACGGGTGGTCAGCCCTCCGCGGGGCCACCCAGGCGAATCGCGATCCCCAACTGAGCACCGGCAGGTCTCGCCTCGGTGTGGCGGCTATCCCACCAGAACAGGAGTCGAGCCTGCAGGCCGTAGCGCTTCCGGATCAGGGAGATGGTCTCTGCAGTCTCCACTTGATCCTGCAAGCGGGCCGTCCCTTCGACGGTGTCGCCGGTGACGCGACCGCGCATGTCGCACGGGGCGAGCAGGACGCGGCTGTTATTGCGCAGCCTCTTCGCCTTTCCGGACGAACTCGCGGTGAAGACCACCAGCTCATCTCCCTCGCGTGCCACCCAGACCGGCGTCGCGACGGGAGTGCCGTCGCGCCTGAAGGTCGTTAGGGAGAGGTACCTGCTCTTCGCGAGTGTCCCGACATCCATGATGGTAATGCGCTCCAACGGCTTATGGGAGAGGGGTGTGCCCCGTGTTCGAGTCGGCGCCTCGCGCAGCATGGCGGATCGCGCCACTCACCGGCGCCTATCGCCGATGTCGCCTGGACAGTGCCAGAGGACGCGCTCAACCTCCTCGGCGGTCATCCCGCGGCCGAGCCGTCGCTGCGAGTCCTCCTCGGCTCCTTCGACGAACGCCTGCCGAAGGCGCTCGTTGAGTCGGACAGGACCGGTCGCCATCCGGCTCGGGAAGCTGCTTCCTACGATCACCCACAGGACGGAGGGTAGCGGGCCTCCCGTCGCGGCGCCACGTCCGGGTCGTCGGTCAGTTGATTGGCGTCGGGTCCCGCGTGGCGTCAGCCATGAAGTCACCCATAACGTCACGGTAGCGGTGGCGGCCCGTGTGGCCGACTTCGCTCACGCACCGAAAGCCGGTCGTGATCTCGATTGCCTCGCAGCGCTGGGGCTCGTCCTCTTCGGGGAAGGCCTCGGGGAAGCGTTGCTGCGCGAGGGGCATGTTGGCCATGGCCAAGACCACCCTTGGCTTTGGCGCGCGCGCCCTCGACGCGATGGTCGATCTCCGGAGCAAGGCCAGGAAGAGGGCCGGGTAGCTTCTTGCGATGGCTCCGCTACGGTCGCCAGAGCCTCGGGGGTCGTCGCTGAATGCGCTCCTGCCACCCCCTGTGTCCGAGTTCCAGAACGCACCAAAGCTTCTCAACTGATCCCTTGACAAAGTCGCTCTCCCGCCGAAACTCCCGGGTCCTCGGTGAGCCTCTGGCCGCGGACACACAGGCACTCGGTGAGCCTCTGGCCGACGAAGCCTTAGCCCTGACGGTGAGCCTCTGGCCGAACGGGCGCAAACGGAGCCGGTCCTGATTGAGATCGCAGGATCGGCCCTTCCGCCTGCCCGAATCCATGTTCCCCCAATACTCCCCCTAAGTATCAGCGACAGAGCTCGGATAGTGTCCACTTTGGGTGGACACTATGGACACTATGAGGTCTGCAGGAGGAAGTTTTACGAGGGAAACCGGGCGGAAGAGTGCGGTGCTCGGTTTTCAAGACCGCCGCAATAGACCGCTCTGCCACCTCTCCGCGGCGCGGTCCCTGGTAGTTTACCTATCGCCGGCGGAGTGGCGCGGCGCCACCGGGATTCGCGAGGAAGGTCGTCGAATCGGGAGTCCCGTTAAGAGCGGAGTTTGTCCCAGTGCGTCACAGCCGGCTGGTAAGTCAAGGCGGTTTCTTCGTCCGACCAACTTGACCGGCTCCCTCATCTCACACAGGATCGAGTCTGTCAAAAGGCGCGGCCTCCAGCCGAAGACCAAAGGCTGAGGCGCGGACCGCGCGCTGAGGGATGCCGACGATGGCCACTGATCAGGTCGAGCAGGTAGCGAGTCTCGTTCGTGAGGTTCTTCCAGAGGCCGTTCTCGGTATCTATCTGCACGGCTCGTCGGTGTTCGGCGGCCTCAAGCCGGGGAGCGACCTGGACCTGTTCGCGGTGACGAGCCGGCGAACTACGGATACCGAGCGACGCAGGCTGATCGAGCAACTACTACCGATCTCGGGACCCGGCGATCCAACGGGCGAGTCGCGTCCGATCAACCTTGAGATCGTGGTGCAGTCGGACGTTCGCCCATGGCGGTACCCGCCCAGGCTGGACTTTCAATTCGGCGACTGGTATCGCCCGGAGTTCGCAAGGGGCAACTTCGCTCCCTGGGACCCGGCCAACCCCGATCTCGCGATACTGCTCGAAATGGTCCGCCAGGCCGACCGCCCTCTGTTCGGCCCCCCGCCGGGAGAGGTTCTCGACCCGATCCCATGGGTCGACATCCGACAGGCGATGCTCGACAGCATTCCAGATCTGCTCTCGTATCTCGATGGCGACGAGCGCAACGTCGTGCTCACCTTCGCCCGAATCTGGACCACGCTTGCGACGGGTGTCACTCGCTCCAAGGACGGAGCCGCGGATTGGGCGTTGCCGCTGCTCCCACCGGAGCATCGTGCGGTGCTCAGGTATGCCCGTGCCAACTACCTCGACGGGGCGCCCGAAGAGTGGGGTGATCTCCTGCCGCGAGTGCGACCGTTTGTCGACTGCGTGATCGACAAGATCGAGACGACGGCCACGCGCGAACCTTCGTCCGAGTAGCGGAGGCGCACCTCGAATGCCCTGCTTCGATGCAGGGCGGCCCGCGCTCCACTGTCGCGGCGATGGGTGGCTACTTGACGAATTCCCCGGCCGGGCTGTCGGGTTTGACCACGGACTTCAGGGCCGACCATGGAATGGTCGAGGTCGGCATGCCGGCCGCGGCGCTCGCCATGGAGCCCTGCGCAAACGCGACCTCGAGGCCCGTGGGCGTCATCGCCCAGGCCTTGTCGTAGAAGCTCAACGAAGAGGCTTTGCCGTCCCACGTCAGGTCGGTTCCCAGTTGTGCGTTCAGGTCCACCTTGACCGCTGCCGTGATAGTGGACAGCGCCTTCGCCTGGTCCGAGAAGAGATCGGCCAGGTTGATCGTCGCACCGCTCGATACCGCGAAGTTGATGCTGCCGGGCTCCTCAGCCATATTGGCCGACCCGCTCACGTGCGTCAGGACGGTGAACCGGAGGCTCAGCAGCGTGGGCGAGTCAAGGGCGATGCTGAAGTCGCCTTCGAGCGTGCTCGGTCCGGCGCCGCCCGCGACCGCCGGAAGGCTGCCGCCGGTGAAGGCGCCGATGTAGGCGTTGATCTTGTCGGCGATGGCGCCGTTCATCTTGGTCGCCGCGGCGTCCGAGATGCCGGAGACGACGGCCTTCTTGAATGTCACCTGCCAGCGATTGTCGGGCGCGTTGGAAGAGATCACGACGCTATCGATCGCGGGGACCGGCAGGACGACGGTCGGAGCGGGCGTGACGCCGGACGGGAGGGGCGTGACGGGTCCGGGAGATGGCGTGATGTAGATGGTCTGCGGGGTGGCACTGCTGCCGGTGCAACCGGCCGCGGCCAGCGCCGCAATGACAGCGATGCCCGCCAGGACGCCCCAATGAGCGCATCGGCCGCCGACCGTTCCCATCCGATCCTCCGAACCCCAACTGCTGCAGCGAAGTGCCGACCGGGCACGAATGCCAGGGCGGGCCAATCCTGACAGATAACGAGTCCGATGCGCTAATTGCCTGCCGAACCGCGCCTCGGGGGCAAGGCCCGTTGCCGCTGCCGGCCTACTTCTCGATGCGGTCGCCGCGCATGTACGGACGCAGAGGCTCGGGCACAAGGAGGCTGCCATCGGCTCCCTGGTACGTCTCGAGGATCGCTGCGACGGTTCGCGCGAGGGCCAGACCGGAGCCGTTGAGAGTGTGGACCAGTTCGGGCTTTGCGCCTGGCTCAGGGCGGTACCGGATGGCCATGCGGCGGGCCTGGTAGTCGCGGAAGTTCGAGCAGGAGCTGACTTCAAGCCAGCGCTCGACGCCGGGTGCCCACACTTCCAGGTCGTACTTCTTGGCCTGGACGAAGCCCATGTCCTTCGTCGCCATGAGCAGGACCCGATAGGCAAGGCCCAGCCGCTGAAGGATCACCTCGGCTCGCCCGGTGAGCCATTCGAGCGCTTCGGCCGAAGCCTCAGGCTTCTCGAAGAAGACCATCTCGACCTTGTCGAACTGGTGAACCCGCAGGATCCCGCGAGTGTCCTTGCCGGCGGCGCCCGCCTCGCGGCGGAAACAGGGCGAGTATGCGGCGTAGCGAATCGGCAGCTGGTCCGCCTCGAAGATCTCGTCGCGGTGGAGATTCGTAACGGGGACCTCGGCGGTTGGCACAAGGTACAGGTCGTCGCGCGGGACGACATACATGAGGTCTTCCTTGTCGGGTATCTGGCCGGTCCCGCGGGCGGAGGCGGCATTGACCAGCGCGGGCGGCCAAATTTCCGTCATGCCGTGTTCAGTCGTGTGGACGTCGAGCATGAAGTCGATCAGGGCGCGCTGGAGGCGTGAGCCCGGACCCGTGTAGACGGGAAAGCCCGAGCCTGTGATCTTGGCCCCACGCTCCAGGTCGATCATCCGCAGGCCCTCGGCGACTTCCCAGTGGGGCCTGCGCGTCCAGGCGACGCCGTCGCTTTTGGCCTCCTTTGGCAGAATCTCGCCCCAGGTACGGACGGTTCGGTTGGCCGAGGCGTCGCCGACGGGGACGTCCGGGTCTGCCGGGTTCGGGATGCGCAGGAGCAGTTCCTCGAGCTGGGACTCGGTCTCCGCCAGCTCGGCATCGATCTTCTCGATCTTCGCGCCGGCTTCCACGGAGGCCTGGCGCAGCGCCGCGACCTCCGGGCCGGCGGGCGCCGCACCGGCGTGGATGGCCTCGCCGATCTGCCGTGAGGCGGCGTTTCGTTCGGCCTTTAGGCTTTCCGAATCGCCGAGGAGCTGCCGGCGCTTGCCTTCCAGAGTCAGCGCGACATCGACGATCGACGGGTCCTCGCCCTTGTCGATCGCACCCTGGCGAATCCGCTCCGGCTCTTCGCGCAGCCTGGCCAGCCCGATGCTCATTGCGTCGCCACTCCCTGTGATCCTTCGGCGGCCCGGGCCGCGTCAACTGCCGCTGAGTTTAGCGGGGGCGTGGCAGGAAGGGCGAGGACACGATCCGCCGGCGCCGCGCGGTGGGAGTGGTCGGCAGTGGCGGCGTCGGCGCCAGCAACGCCTCCAACCGACCCGGGCCGCCCCTCGTCTCGGCCTCGTGCTACCCCGACTGGAATCTGGCCAGATCGGCCGCAGGGACGGGCGGAAGGACACGCGCGGCTCGGCGGCCGGGAAGGGCAAGCGCCCCACACAATGTGCCGCCGCGATCAGCCGGCCGCGGCACGCAGCCGGTCCAGTACGAACGCGGGCTCGAGACTGGCCAGGAGCCACCCTGCACGGGGGCCGTTGGCTCGGCCGAGGAAGGCGGCGTAGAGGGCGGCGAACGCCCGGCCGGAGGCGAGCCCCGACTCCGAGGCCACGCGGAAGATCAGCCCCTGCCAGACATCACCGGAACGAGGATTCTCCGTGGCGGCGGCCACGGATAGAGCTGCCAGGTACCCGCGCTGCGCCTCGTCGAGCGCGGCCACTTCCAAAGGAACCGCGTCGTGGCGGACGACCAGCCGGGCGCGCTCCGGTGCGTAGGAATCGAGCCAGGCGCGCGCGGCGACAGTCCGCTCGGTCAGTATTGCCGCCTCCAGATCGGTCAGCGGGGCGCCCTTCTCCGCCTCAATTCGCTCTGCGATGCTCACGCCAGGAATCTGCAGCAGCAGGGCCAGGTGCGCGAAGGCCGGCCGGAACGCGGCGGCGGCGGCAGGGACGTCCGGCGAGGGTCCGAGCAGCGAATAGGTGAAGAGACGGTCGTAGTCCGCCGGCAGCTCGCCTTTGACCTCACGCCCGGCCGTCGCAGCGGCTATGCGGTCGAACTCGTCGAAGAGGCGCGGGATCGTGTCGCCTTCGGGGTCGAAATCGATCACCTGATTGGGGCGCGGACGCAGAAACAGGAAGCGGAGTTGCTCCGGCGGCAGGACCTCGGCGATCGTGTGCGCGGCTACGCCTTGACCCTTGGACGTGGACATCTTGCGGCCGCCGATGTTGAGGAACTCGTAGGTGACGTTGCGCGGCGGCTCAACCTCGAAGACCTCGCGACTGATCGCATCGGAGCGGTCGCGGGAGCCACCGGCCGTGGCCAGATCCTTGCCGCAACCCTCGATCGTCACGCCGAGCAGGCCCCACTTGGCGGCCCACTCCAGGTTCCACGGCAGCTTAGCCCGGCCGCCAAACGGCGACATCCGGCCCTCGTGCCCGCAGCCCTTCGCCCACGAAACCATGTCCGGCTTACACGTGTAGGCGACCGTGGAGCCGTCCCAGTCCGTGGCGTAGGTTGTGCCGATCCTGCCGCAGTTCTCGCAGACGACCTGGATCGGAAGCCAGCTGCTCGATCGTTCGACGTGGCTGACGCGCAGGTAGATCGACCGGACGCGATCGGCTCGATCGAGGGCCAGCTTGACGCATCCATCCATCCGACCGTCCGCATACAGCTCGCTGACCCAGTAGAACTCGGGCTTGATGCCGAGCGGCTCGAAGGTTCGGAAGAAGATCTCGCCTACGAAATGGCGTGCGTAGTTGGCCGCGCTGCTCCCCTCCGGAGCGGGCACGCGGCAGAGAGGCGCGCCCATGTATCGGTCGACGGCATCCGGCGTCAGCAGCGCCTGGGAGTCCATCGCGTCCATGTCGTCGACGCCGTAGAGAAACCTCGACGGCAGTCCGGCACCCAGGAGCGCCCGATGGATCGCGTCGTGGAGCACGACGCCGCGCAGAGAACCAACGTGAACCGTGCCCGACGGCGATTTCGAGTCGTTGACGACCTGAGGTCCCGCGACGGCGGCGGCCAGCTCGTCGGCCCAGTACACGGCGGCCGGCTAGCTGATGTCGAGGATCTTGTAGGAGAAGTCGCCGGCCGGGACGTGGACGACGACGGAGTCGCCGGTGTGCTTGCCCAGCAGAGCTCGACCGACGGGCGACTCGTTGGAGATCCTGCCCTCCCGCGGGCTTGCCTCGGTCGAACCGACGATCGTGAAGACTTCCTTGCCGTCGGCGCCCTCGACCTTCACGGTCGAACCGATCTGGACATGATCGGTGCCGTGATTCCCCTCGATGATCGTGGCGTTCTTGATGAGTACCTCTAGCCGCTGGATTTGCCCCTCGACGAAGGCCTGCTCATTCTTGGCATCTTCGTACTCGGCGTTCTCCGCGAGGTCGCCGTGTTCCTTGGCATCGTGGATCCGCTGCGCGATCTCCTGACGCCGGACGTTGATCAGCTCTTCGAGCTCGGCCCGAAGCTTGACCAGGCCCTCTTCGGAGATGTACTGGGTCTTGTTGTTCACCGCGGGAGGCTCCCGTTCTCGTCCGTCCGGCACATGCCGGCGAAGCTCCGGCACCTCGCGGCCGGCTATAAGGAAAAGAACTCCAGGGCGGCCCTTGATCGGCGTCCTGAAGTTCGGCCGGCGCGTATCCTAGCCGCCGCCCCTGCCCCTGTCAAAGCGATTGTCGACGCGGCGCCTCCGGCGCTCGCTCAAGTCGGACGCAGCCGAGCGGGCACGCGTTGAGTCCGCCGATTCCGGGGGCTCAGGGCGGGTGAGCGCGCTCGGACGTTCCATGCCCCGCCTACGGCATTTCGATGGGCATGACCCCACGTCCGCACCAGAACGGAGGTCCTGCTCGTGGGGGGTCGAACGTAGGCTGGAATGCTGAAAGCCACACGATCACCATCGGCGTCAACGAAGCAAGTCCACCGGCCCCGCCTTCCGGCACCTCTCTCCTCCTCCCCGGAAGCCGGGGCCGGTCCGCGTTCACGGCGCAGTGACTGACCAGGGCCGCGCATCGGGCGCCGCCTGGACGCGCATCGGGCTCGGGCGGTCAGCGACCCAGTGACGCGAGTCGGGCCCGGACCCTCTGCATCGCGGCTCGATCGGAGAAGGCCACGAAGACCGTGTCGTCGCCGGCGATGCTGCCAACAACCTCCGGCCAGCGCGTGCGATCGAGGGCCGCGGCGATGGCATGAGCCGAGCCCGGCAACGTCTTCACCACGAGCATCAGCCCGGCGTCCCGAACCTCTACGGGAAGGTCGTGCAGGAGCGCCCGCAGCCGTTCCTCGCCCGTGCTCTCCGTCTCGGTGACCCGAGCCGGAACGATGTACGTCTGAATGCCGTCACGATTCGACTTGATCAGCCCAAGCTCGGCGACGTCGCGGCTGATGGTTGCCTGGGTCGCCCGGAAACCGCGATCGCGGAGAGCGGAGGCGAGTTCCTGCTGGGTTCGGATCGGTCGCTGTCCCAGCAGGTCGCGGATCTCACGCTGTCGGAGCTGCTTGATGACCTCCATCGGGGCGGCGGTCCTCTCTCAGGCGCCGTGGGGCGATAGCAGGACGATGAAGACGACGGCTGCGGCCACGACCCGGTAGACGACGAATACGGTAAGCGGCTGACGCTTGAGGAACTCGAGCATGAAGCGAATCGCCAGCAGACCCGAGATGGCGGCAGCTATGAAGCCGATGACGATGAGGTTGGCACTCGGGTTCACGCCGGCTTCATGAGTGACCAGCTTACGCGCCTCCCACAGCCCCGCGCCAGCAACGACGGGAGTGGCCATGAGGAAGCTGAACCGCGCCGCCGCCTCGCGCGTGAGGCCCCCGAACAGGCCGGCCGAGATGCTGATGCCGGAACGGCTGATGCCCGGGACCAGAGCGAGGACCTGAGCCACGCCGATGCCCAGAGCCCCGCCGAAGGTCAGCGAGTCCATCTCGCGGAGCTTGGAGCCCCAGCGATCGGCCAGCCACAGGATCGCGGNNGGGATCGTGGCGACGACGATCAGCCAGGCCATCTTGCGGTCCTTGTCGCTCTTGAACGAGCGATCGCGGATGGTTGCCAGGCCGGCGGGTATGAGCCTGCACCAGTCTCGCCAGAAATAGACGAGGAGTGCCAGCAGCGTGCCCATATGGAGCATGACGCTGAAGGCCAGGGAGTCGATGAACGGATCCTTCCACCCGAACAGCCACGGGACCAGGATCAGGTGTCCGGAGCTCGAGATCGGCAGGAACTCCGTGAGCCCCTGGGTCAGGCCCATCACCAGCGCCTGGATGGAAAGGTCCATGGGACGCGCCCTCCGAGTTGGGGACCGCGAGATGCTCTGACGAACGCACTGGCGCGGACCCGAGCCGGCTGCCCTCGGCTGCCGATGTCACGTGAGGGGCCGGCGATCGGACGACCGCCGGCCCGAAGCACGATTACCCGATTAGCGGATGAAGAGTGGAGCCATGACCAGCGTAATGGTAGCCAGCAACTTCACCAGAACGTGGAGCGACGGGCCTGCGGTGTCCTTGCACGGATCGCCGACGGTGTCGCCGACTACGGCGGCAGCGTGCGCAGGCGTCTTCTTGCCGAGCACATTGCCATTCTCATCGAGCAGGTGGCCGGACTCGATGTACTTCTTGGCGTTGTCCCACGCGCCGCCACCGTTGTTGAGGACCGTGGCAAGCAGCACGCCGGCGATGGTCCCGACCATGAGCAGACCGGCGACGGCTTCGTAGCCGAGCAGGAGGCCCACGAGGATCGGCGTGGCGACGGCGACGATGCCGGGCAGCATCATCTCGCGGAGGGCGGCGCGGGTCGTGATGTCCACGACTCGGGCGTAATCCGGCCGGCCGGTGTAGTCCATGATCCCGGGAATCTCCCGGAACTGGCGGCGAACCTCGACGATGATCGCCTGCGCGGTCGTGCCGACTGCCCGGATGGCCAGCGAGCTGAAGAAGTAGACCAGCATGGCGGCGATCAGCGCGGCCACGAAGACGTTCACGTCGGCCAGGTTGACCGAGGTCATGAGGCCTTGTTGAACGGTTCGGGTGCCGGCGTCGATCTGGCGCTGCAGGATCAGGTTGACCTTGTCGATGTAGGCGCTGAAGAGGAGGAAGGCGGCGAGCGAGGCGGACGCGATGGCGTAGCCCTTGGTCAATGCCTTGGTCGTGTTGCCGACCGCGTCGAGGCGGTCGGTGATGTCGCGTGCGCCGGCCTCGGCGCGGCTGAACTCGGCGATGCCCCCGGCGTTGTCGGTGATGGGGCCGAAGGTGTCCATGGCCAGCACGTAGGCCGTGGTCATGAGCATGCCCATCGTCGCGACGGCGGTGCCGAAGACGCCACCCACGGAGCCCAGTCCAGAGTGAGCCCCGAGCCAGTTGCTGGCGAGGAGGGCAATGCCGATCGTAATCGCGGTAACGAGGGTGGTCTCGAAGCCGACGGAGAGGCCGGCGATGATGTTGGTCGCCGGACCGGTCTTGGAGGCCTCGGCGATCTCCTTGACGGGGCGGAAGGTGCCCGCGGTGTAGTACTGGGTGATGTAGACGAAGGCTATGCTCGTCGCCAGGCCGACGCAGCCGGCGCCGAAGAAGTAGAGCCAGGTGGGTATGCCGTTGTCGCCTGTCGCACCGTTCGTGTTCATCATCACGTTGGTGACGAGGACCAGCGAGAGCGCGCTGAGTATCGTGGTGACCCAGTACCCGCGGTTGAGGATGTTCATCGGGTTCTCGGTCTCCGTGCCGCGGATGAAGAACATCGC
>PMNU01000128.1 GCA_003165675.1 Chloroflexota bacterium | reverse complement strand
TGACCGACTCGATCTCGTACAACTCCTCGGCCGACATCTTGCCCGCCCGGTAGGCGCCGACCGCCTCGAAGATCGTGACGATAGTTGCATCGCGCTTGCCCTTGTACAAGCCCGGATAGATCGTGCCGTTGTACAGAATCAGACCCGGCCGGTCGAGCCGGCCCAGAGCGATGGCCGCGCCGGGGATCGTCTTGTCGCAGCCGACGAGGCAGACGACGCCGTCGAGCATGTGGCCGCGGACGCACAGCTCGATCGAATCGGCGATGACCTCGCGGCTGATGAGCGAGGCCTTCATGCCCTCCGTGCCCATGGACGTCCCGTCCGAGATGGAGATCGTGCTGAACTCCATCGGCGTGCCACCCGCCGCGCGGATGCCCGCCTTGACGTGCTCGGCCAGCCGGCGCTGGTTGTAGTTGCAGGGCATGGTCTCGATCCAGGTCGTAGCCACGCCGATGAGCGGCCGGGCCAGAGCCTTGTCGTCGAAGCCTATGGCCTTGAGCATGCCGCGGGCCGCGGCCCGGTCCGGGCCGTCTGTAAGGGCAGCGCTGTGGCGCTTGGCCGGGTCGCTGGGAACGTCGTAGGGCAGGGGGTGGGGGGCGTCGTTCGACATAGTGGGTTCTCTCCGCGGGGCTGGGCGGGTGAGCTTTCCTGGGCGACAAGTCTAGCCCGCGCCCGCCGGCCCCGCGCCGCCGATCGCCAGGCCCACGGGCGCGGACAACGCAACGGTGCGCGCGCCGCAATACTCGGCGGCCGCCGCCGAGGCGCCGGGTTGCCGAGGCGGGCTCAGTCTCAGATGTGGGAGATCAGCCAGCCCAGGGCGGTGCTCGGGTCGGGCGAGAGTCCGGTCTGGATCTCGACGTCGAGCGCCTTGCGCGTTCCGTCCGAGCTTGTCACCACGGCGGCGACCCACCAGATATCGTGAGCGGGGAGCTTGGTGAAGTCGACGGCCTGGGCGCCTGCCGGCAAGGTGGACGTATCCGAGCCAGGAGCGGCCGGCTTGACACTGATCGCGGGTGCGGCGGCCGATCCGTCAACGGCGACCGACGCGCCGTTCGGGGACGCCGGCCACACCTGCACCGTGACCACGTCGCCGGACGTTGGCTCCGGCACCAGGTAGGTGTAGGTGCCGTCCGGAAGCTGTGCCCATGTCAACGACCCGGAAACCGCGCCCGGAGCGCCCGGAGCGCCGGGGGTTGCACTCGGGTCGTATTCGAACGAACGGCCTCCGGGCAGCAGGGTGACCGCGACGACGAGCAGGACCGCCGCGAGGACGCCTCGCACGCTGTACGCGCGCTGGTCCTGCTCGCGAGGCCGAAGGGTGCCGGCGACGAACGCGAACGGCATGACGAGCAGCGTCGCGACGGCGATCGCATCCTGGTATCCCGGCAGCAACAGGGCGACCGCGAGCAACACCACGGCGCCGCCGATCGCCCACCGTCCGCGAACCGTGGTGACTCTGTGGCGGCTAATCCGGGCAAGGTGGCCGACGCTGATCCGGCCGGCCGAGAAGGCGCCAATGCTGAGCATGATCCCGATCTGACTCGTGACCCATGGGCCGGGGCGGAGCACGACCAGATGCAGGCCGGCCAGGCTGCCCAGGGCAAGGAGGGCATCGGCCGCCGACGACGCAAGGACGATGACCACGCCGGATAGAAACAGCCAGAGCAGCATCTCGGCCGCCATCGTGCGCATGCCGCCCCGAATGCCTCTGTGCATCCGTTCCGGCGTTTGCTGGGCTCGCTCAACTCGGGCCGCCAGATCCCGGGCGCTGCCGAGATGTCCGATGGCGTCGGTCGTTGCCGTCGCCGCGTCGAGGCCGTTGAGCCGGATGGCGCGCGAGGTGTCGTCAAGGTGATCGGCAATCTCCTGGACCACGCGGTTACGTCCCTGGCGGGGCAGGTCCAGGGCATCGCCGAGCTCTTCCGTGTATCGGGCAACCGCCGCTCTTCCCCACCCGCCCGTGCCGCTCGGCGCCCGGAGAGGATCGTCGGTTGGCTCCCGCCTCTCCTGCTGCGACACGACGGCGTTCGGGGCCGGCGAGGCGGCTGGGAGCGGCTCGGTTGCCGCCGGCTCGCTCGCCGCCTCGTCGCTTCTGGATGGCACGAACCAGGAGCCTGAGTCCGGGTCGGGGCTGATCGCACCGGTTCCGCCCGTTCGCTCGGGGCCGGTCGGTGTCCCGGCGCCGCCGCGGTACCCAGCCGTCGACCGACCGTTCTCCTCAGCGAGCTTGAGCCCCGCGGCGGTCAGCCGGTACTTGCGCCTCGTCCGTTCGCCCTCATGCCAGTCGCTCTGGAGGAGACCATCGGCTTCGAGGCGATACAGAGTGGGGTAGAGGTCCGGCTCGGCAAGGAGGCCGCTTGCTTGTTCTGTAAGACTCAGCCGTCGCCAGATTTCGAACCCGGAGAGATCCTGGCCGCGCAGCGCCCCGACGATGGCTCGATCTATCTTCGCCTCGGAAGGCGCGAGGTTGTTCATCCTGGGCTCGTCCACTGACTGCCACACTTTCGGTCCGCTCGGCGCACCGA
>PMNU01000012.1:79234-79779 GCA_003165675.1 Chloroflexota bacterium | reverse complement strand
ATGAGCGGCACCGAGTTCTACGAGGCAGCCGTCGATTTCCGACCCGAACTCGCCCGCAGGGCTGTCTTCATGAGCGGCGACGTACTGAACCCCGAGCTGCGCCGCTTCGCGAATGAGCGTGGTATCCGGCTGCTGCCAAAGCCCTTCGACATCGATGCCGTCATCCGTGTCGTCCGCGAGGCCCTCGCCGAGGCCGAAGAGGCCGCTCGGGCCGCGGAGGCCGCCCAAGCTGAAGAGGCCGCCGATGCCGGGGGAGCCGCGCTGGAAGCAGGAGCCCGGACTGAGCACCCACCCAAGTAGCTCGCTGTCGCTCTCGATTGGCCAATCGGGCGGTCCGCGGGCCGTCAGGCGCCCGGGCTAACTTGCAGTAGCCAGGCCAGGATGGCGTCCGCCGCCGCATAGGGGTCGAGGTCGTGAGCGGCAACGCCCCGAAGCAAGTCTCCTGCGGCCGGCCGGATGGCAGCCGCGCCCGCCTCCCCGGCCGCGGCGCCGCCGGGGGCGCCCTCGAACGATCGCACCCGCTCGTGAAGCCGATCGACAAGCAC
>PMNU01000012.1:0-79144 GCA_003165675.1 Chloroflexota bacterium | reverse complement strand
ACTTCGAGCAGGCCTGCCTTGATTGCCTGGATCTCGTCGCCCATCTCGGGTGCCTCTACGACGACCGTCGTGTCGGCCGTGGCAGCCACCTCCACCTCGCTCTGGCCCGTGCCGACGGTTTCGATCAGGACAACGTCGAAGCCCGCGGCGTCGAAGACCGCAGCCGCCGCCGCCGTCGCGGACGAGAGCCCGCCGGCGTGGCCACGCGACGCCATGGATCGGATGAAGACGCCGTCGTCGGCCGCGTAGGCCTGCATCCGGACGCGATCGCCCAGGACGGCGCCGCCGGTGATCGGGCTGGATGGATCGACCGCGACTACCGCCACGGGCCGGCCGGCCCGGCGAAGCTCGGCGATCAACGCGGCCACGAGCGTGCTCTTGCCGGCTCCGGGAGGCCCGGTAATGCCGATCAGCTGCGCCTGGCCCGCCAGGGGATAGAGACGCCGGAGAGCGGCCTCGGCGAGAGGCGAGCGGTTCTCGACGGCCGTCAGCAGACGCGCGAGAGCCCGACGATCACCGGCCAGCGCCGCATCGCAGAGATCGCCGGCACGCGCCGAGGCCGCGGCCTGGTTGATCGCCGAAGGGACGGCCCTGGTCACGCCGGCCCGAGTCAGTCCCGCGGCCGGGCGTTGGCGCGCAGGAAGTCGGCCACTTCGGCGATGGTGGTACCAGGGCCGAAGATCGCGGCAACGCCACTCTCCTTGAGAGGCGCCACGTCGTCGTCGGGGATGATGCCGCCGGCTGCCACGAGCACGTCGTCCATGCCGCGCTCTCGCAGCAGGGCGCAGATGCGAGGCACGAGCGTCATGTGAGCACCGGACAGGATCGACAGGCCGACGACGTCGACGTCTTCCTGGAGAGCCGCCGTCACGATCATCTCGGGCGTCTGGCGCAGCCCGGTGTAGACGACTTCGAAGCCTTCGTCCCGCAGACCGCGAGCCAGCACCTTGGCGCCGCGGTCGTGCCCATCGAGCCCGGGCTTGGCGATGAGAACCTTGATCGGTCGATCAGTCATGCCGCGAATGATAACGGCGCCGAAACCCGGCCAGTGCCGGCAAGTCTCGTTCCGGCGCAAGTCGGGCGCCGGCGATTCGGCCCCCAGCCCGTTCGATCAGTGCCTCGTGGCGCTTATGCCTATCGCCATCAACCCCCCGAGCCTCCTCACCTCGCTCAGCCCCTCCCGGTGCCCCGCCGAGCGGACGTGCGCACTGCACTCAGAGCAGAGATAGCCTCGCGTTCCGTCGGGGTTGTCGACAGCGCTCCGGTCCGAGTAGAAGACGCTACCGACTGCGGTCTCCTCGCCGCATGACAGGCACGGTTCCTGGTGAGGGTTCGCCGCGTTCGGATCGAGGAACATTTCGAGGCTCCCGTTTCTTCTGCCCGGAACTCTCATCCGGCGATTCGGCGAAGCTTTCTGGCGGCGGGCTCAAACTCGCGGCACCGCTCGCTCCAGGTGGGCCATGAACTCGTCGCGAGTTTGCTTGTTCGCCCGGAATGCGCCCAGGACGCTGCTCGTGACCATGGTCGCGCCGCCTTTCTGGACGCCGCGCATCGCCAGACAGAGATGCTCCGCCTCGATGACCACGCCGACGCCATACGGATTCAAGCGTTCCTGCAGGAAGTCGGCGATTTGCTGCGTCATCCGCTCTTGGACCTGCAGGCGCCGCGCGTACATCTCGACGATCCTCGGGATCTTGGAGAGCCCGATGACGCGGCCACGCGGCAGGTAGCCCACTGCGGCCGTGCCGAAGAACGGCAGCATATGGTGCTCGCAGAGCGAGTAGAACGGGATTCCCTTGATGACCACCATCTCGCTGTAGCCGACGTCGAAGACCGCCCCGTTGATCAGCCGGTCCGGGTCCACGCGGTAGCCGCACGTGAGCTCGAGCCACATTCGGTGCATGCGCTCCGGAGTGCGCAGCAGGCCTTCGCGCTCAGGATCCTCGCCGATCTCGATGAGGATCTGGCGGACGGCCCGCTCGATGCCGCCGGACTGGCCACCCCTCTCCCCGGCCGCCGGCTTCTCGGCGGCCGTGCCGCGGTCCTCTTCCTCGCCGCGCTCTATCTCGTCGACCATCTGGCGGACGTGCGCCTCGAGGTCGAGCTGCTCGCGTTCGAACGGCTGGTCGGTCGGCATCGCTGGCTCCTTCTACAGAATCCTACGCCGTGTCGTCCACGGGTCGCGGTCGGGAGCCGCGCGTCGCGAGTCGCGGGTACGCGCGGGCCGTAGCATAGTCGCCATGGCTAAACGACCACGAGGCAGGGCTCGACGGCGCCAGACGGCGGACGCCGCACAGAGGTTCGAGCGACTCGTCCAGCATGCGCTCGACGGGATCCCAGAACCGTTCGCGCGGGCGCTCGACGAAGTGGCAATCGTCATCGAGGACGAGCCGTCGGCGCAGCAGCTCCGTGAGGCCGGCCTCGGTCCCGACGAGGGCCTGTATGGCCTGTACGAGGGTGTACCCCGGATCGAGTACGGCGCGGACTGGGCCTTCGTGCCCAACAAGATCACGCTCTTCTCGAACGCGCTGCTCGAGGACTTCCCGGACCCGGCGGACCTGGAGCGCGAGGTCCGAATCACGGTGGTTCACGAACTGGCTCACCACCTGGGCATCCCAGAGGAGCGGCTGCACGAGCTCGGGGTCGACTGACGGCCGCGGCCTGGGCCGCGACCGCGACCGCGCGAGCCCCTACAGCGCGGGTCGCCTCACCGCCGCGGGGATGTCGAGCGGCGCCGCGCCCGCCAGCAATTCACCGAGCCTGTCCGTCTCGACGTTCCCGCCGCTGAGGACGACGCACACCCGCTCGCCGTCGCGGATCGGGATCCTGCCGAAGAGGACCGCCGCCAGCGCCGCCGCCCCGGCCGGCTCGACCAGCTGCTTCATCCGCTCGAGCGCGAAACCAACGCCCGCCAGGATCGTGGCGTCGTCGAGCAGGACGATCCCGTCGAGGTAGCGCCGGCCCATCGCCATGGTCCACTCGCCGGCGAACGGCGCGCCCAAACCGTCGGCCACCGAGGCCGGCACGATGCGAACGATCTCGTTCCGCTCCAGGGCCAGCGACAGCGCGTTGGACCTCTCGGGCTCCACACCGTAGACGCGCACGCCGGGCCGCGTTTCCTTGACAGCGGCCGCCGTCCCGGTACACAGGGCCCCGCCGCCGATACCCGCCACGACGACGTCCACTTCGGGCAGGTCGTCGAGGATCTCGAGGCCGATCGTTCCCTGCCCCGCAAGGATCCACGGGTCGTCGAACGGGGGCACGAAAGTCAGGCCGCGTTCCGCCTGAACCTCGTCCATGCGGGCCCACGTCTCGCCGACGTTCCGGCCGTAGAGGATCACGTCCGCTCCATAGCCGACGCACGCGTCCACCTTGGACCGGACGGCGCCGGCCGGCATCATGACCACGGCGTGGACGCCGGCCTCGTGTGCCGCCAGCGCCACGCCCTGAGCGTGGTTGCCGGCGGAGAGAGTGATGACTCCGGCCGCCCTCTCGGCCGCGCTGAGCGACCCCATCTTGTTCAGCGCGCCACGGATCTTGAACGCGCCGGTCTTCTGGAGATGCTCCGCCTTGGCGTAGATCCGGCCGTCGGCTACGTTCACGCCGCCCGCGGCGAGCACCCGCGCCGCCGTCGACGAGGACAGAATGGGCGTGCGGTGGATGCGGCCGTCCAGCACCCGGCGGGCGTCGCGGAATCGCTCGAGCGGAACGATGTGGTCTGTCATGGCCGGAGTATGGGCCGGGCGGAGGCGGCGCGAAAATCGGGCCGTAGCGGATGCAACCTGGGGGCGTGCCGGAGCATCGATACAGGTAGACGGAGATAGAGGGAGGCAATGGACCGAGCGCTCATCGAGAACGCCTGCTCGGGCGACCGCACTGCCTTCGATTCCTTCGTCAGAAGCCGGATCGACGCCGTGTATCGAACTTCACTTGCAATTCTCGGCTCCGAGGCAGACGCGGCCGACGCCACGCAGGAGACGTTCGTCTCGGCCTGGCGCCACATCGGCGAGTTACGCGACCCGGACAACATCGACGCCTGGCTGGGCCGGATCAACGTCAACGCCTGTCGCGGTCAGTTGCGACGGCGAACCCGAACGAAGGTTCGCGAGGTGCGAATCCTCGACCCCGACGAAGGCGCCGAACCGGCCTCGACCGAAGCTCCCATGGCCGACCGAATGGCGGCCGCCGACGCATTTGACCGAGCCTTCGCCCGGCTCTCGATCGACGACCGCTCGGTCCTCGTTCTGCATCACCTCCAGGAGCGCCCTGTCGCGGAGATAGCCGCGGTCCTTGGCGCACCAACCGGCACCGTCAAGTCCCGACTCCACCGCGCCCGCGCGGCCTTAGAGTCGGCGCTCGCGAAGGAGTCGCGATGAACGAGCAACTTCAGCCGACCGAGAACGGAATACGCGAACAGCTGTCGAGACGCGCGGCCGGGCGACTCCCCGACGGGCTCATGGCAGACATTGCCGCGGCCGTGGATCGGGCACCCGAGCCACGGAAGGCGCTGCGATGGCCCGGGCTCCGGCTCACGCCGCCGCGTCTGGCGGGCGCCGCGATGGCGCTCGCCTTGATCGCGGTCCTGATCGTGGCCGTTGCCCTGCCGGCCGTGAACCGTGGCCCTGCCGCGCCCACCGGCTATCCCTTGGACCGGCCCCTGACGGCCACGGAACTCGCCGCTCTCCTGGCCGACCCGGCGCTGCCCGTGAACTCCGCGTTCGTCGCCGAGGTGACGATCGACGTCCGCAACGACGTCTGCCCGATGAACCGCTACCCAACCATCGGCGTCGTCGAGGGGATGGGCGCCCAGGTGTGTGTCATGGGCGCAACCCTGGCCGCGGAGCTGCCGGGGCCGACTGCGTCGGGGATCTTCGCATTCCGCTACCTCGGCGCGGGCTACCTTGGGCTGCTCGGCCGAATCACGCCCGCATCTTCCTCCCGGCTGACCGCCAGCCTGGACGACGCCTGGCCCGGCGGCAGCGACGGGGCCCTGGTGTCCACTCCCGCCTGGCCCGGCTCGGGCAAGACGTTCCTGGTCGAAGCGTGGATGACGCAGTTGCGCTTCCCGACCTCGGACGCGGCCTTCTGCTCCGGCGGGACGCCGGTACCCGACGGCGACCCGCTCGATCCCAACGGTTCGGACCCGTGCGTCGGAACCTGGCTCGACGCCACGGCGGATCAGCTGCCCACGCGGGCTCCCGACTACCTCGACATACCAAAGGATGCGCGGGAGGTCGAGGCGGCCGGCATGGGCAATATCGACGGTATCCAGGGCGGCGTCGCCGTCCACGGCATCTTCGTAGTGCGGTCGGCCTCAGAGCAGTGCCCCGACCAACCTTCGACCTCCTCGGTGGGCTGCCCGGCCTGGCGCGTTCTGGCGAAGCTCGCGGACTGGCCGCGCTCCTCGCCGACCGCCCCGCCAACCGCCACGGCTGCGTCTGCCGCACCGGCCACGCCCGTCTCCAGCGCCACGGCGACCGGGCCGCTGGCGCCGGCGCCGGTCGGGATCGTCGGGCCGGGCGGTCGCGCGCTCACCATCACGGAACTGGCGGAGCTTTGGACTGCGACACCAGGCGCCGTCGTCGGACGAGTGGCCATCGTCAAGGGGCCCCTCCCCGTCTCGATCGGTTGCGCCGGCGAGACCGGCACTCCGCCGCCGATGTCTTCGTGCGCGCCGTCGTCGCCGACCGCCGGCGAAGGCTACTGGGCGGTCAAGGTCTCGTCTCTCGGAGCGATCCAGATCGTCGGCCGAATCGCGTCGGCCGATGGCTCGCCGGCATCGCTCGACACAGTGGTCGCCGTCCCTCACCCCACTGGTTCGAACCTCGTCGTAGTCGGCGCCTGGCTCGACTGGGTGCCATCGTTATGGTGCGACACGCCGCCGTATCCAAGCGACTCGCTCTGCGGAGCAGGCGCGGCGTTCTCGATACTGACGAAGGAACAACCCTCCGGCGGCCCGGGCGCATTTGCGGTCGTCGACCCGTTCCCGTCGGGTGTCGTCGGGATCGACCTCGGGCTCGGCGGCTACCAGATCTACGGGTCGAGCGACCTCCAGGATGGCCCGATCCACAGCTTCTTCCTCCTCAACGACGAAACGATCGTGGCCCGACTGGAGCCCGCGACGCTCCCGTAGCATGGTCGCAGGGGACTACCGCCGGCCCGGCTTGGCGTTACCATTCGAGCCACAACGCAGCAGCCGAAGGCCGCCTCGCGGCCGCCACTCAGGAGTGGGTCGAATGCCGGGCTTCACCCCGTTCACCAGCAACTACCAGGATCTCTCGACCAACCAGGGATACCAGTTCGAGTTCCGCTGCGACGTCTGCGGCAGCGGCTACCGAAGCGAGTGGCAGAAGAATCTCCTCGGCACCGGCGCGTCGATCCTCAGCGGCGCGAGCAGCGTCATCGGCGGGCTCTGGGGAGCGCGCAACGTCGCCGACAGCGCCCAGCAGATCACCGACCGCGACGCCCGAGACAAGGCCCTCCAGAAGGCCTCCAACGAGATCATGCCGTTGTTCCACCGCTGCGTTCGGTGCAACAACTGGGTGGACGAGACCTGCTTCAACAAGGCGCGCGGCCTGTGCGTGAACTGCGCCCCGAACCTCGCCGCCGAGATGGAGGCGGAGCGCTCCTCCGTCGAAATCAGCCAGATGCGCGACGCGGTGCAGGGTCAGCAGATCTTCTCGGGCGACACCAGCGCCCGGGCTACCGAGTGCCCCAGCTGCGGCAAGCCGGTCGGCAGCGAGAAGTTCTGCGGCAACTGCGGCACGCCCCTGGGCGTCGCGAAGTGCAGCAAGTGCGGCGCCGAGCTCGCCGCCGACACTCGCTTCTGCGGCAACTGCGGCAACAAGGTCGCGTAGCGCCGGCGGGGGCGGCTAGGTCCCCAGAGACAAGGACCGCGCCTAACTACCCCGCTACAGTCCCGCAGATCGTGCAGAAGCGGGCACCGGCAGGCAGCGGCGCGCCACAGCCTGAGCACGGGCCCGCCGACTTGAGGACAGGAGCAGCGGCGTCCGGATTGAGGGGCGGGCGCGTTTGGGGCGGAGGGGCCGGCTGGGCGGACGCCGCAACACCGGAGCCGGCCGCCGCCGGAACCTGAGCCTGCACAGGTGCGGCCGCGGTAGGGGCCCCCGAACCCGCCGCGGTTCCAGCCGGGGAAACTGTGCCAGGAGGGGGCGCTATCAGGGACTGCCCGCACGTCGGACAGACCGTCCAGGCCGGATCCTCGACGATCTTCTGGCAGTTCTGACAGCGCTTGGGCGAGAACGGGTCCACCTGGCCGCAGTACGGGCACGCGGCCACGGCCCTGTCGATGAACTTGTCGCAGTACGGGCACGGGTGCTTGAAAGTCGGCATCGTCGCTCCTCTAGCCTGAAGTGCCCGAAGGCTTGCTCGTCTCGCTTGCCGCGCCGCCTGCGCCGCCCGAATCGTCGGCCGCGGCGCCCTGGGCGCTCTCGGCGCGACCATCGTCGGCCGAGCCCGAGTCGTCGTCGCCACCGGCGTCCGAATCGTTCTCGCCGCCGTCACCGCCGGCCGCGCATATGGCCGCTTCCTGGGCAGCGCGGCCGGGCCACTCGGCGCCTTCGTCCCCCGCGGTCGAATGCCAGTGGATCAGGTCCGCCACGGCCGACGACCAGGCGGCCGGGCTGCGATGCACGATTCGGGCGACGAACCGGCTCCTCGCCCAGGCCAGGCTCGGCAGCACGGCAAGGGCAAGCCGGTAGCGGAGGTACTCCGGCAGCCTCAGCTGGTCGGCCGGCAGCGCCATCGGTTCGCGCAGGAAGCGGCAGTCGACGAGCGCCTCGCTGATGTCGCGGACGGCCTGCTCGCCGGCGACGCCGAGCTTCTCGGGCGGCTCTCCCTTGTACTGCGCCCGAGGCATGACCCGATAGAAGTACGTGGCATGTGCGCCGGCCGTGACCAGCTCAAGCGCAACGAGGTTGCCCGGCATGGCGATCAGGAACCAGATCTTGGGCTCAGTACCGCCCGGGTCGATCGGCGACATGGCGACCCACCGGGGCGCGGCTGTGCCGGCCGCGGCACACAACGACTGGTAGCTCGCGGCGAACTTAGGCTCGCCCAGGACGGCCGTCTCCACAACCGGCCAGCCAGCATCGCCAAAGACGTCGGGCCGCGTCGGTCGGCCGTCGACGAGCTGGTCCGAGGCCTTCTGCCGAACTCCGAACGGCGCGTCGGGCATCAGCTGCTCCACGAAGCCGGCGGCGTCGGCGAACGCACCGTCGCGCAGCTTCGTGAGCGTGTCGTGCACGCGCGTGGACGCAGCCCCCAGGCCGCGCAGGGTCAGGGTACCGGGCTCGCCCTCCACGACCACGTCGCCGGGACTCGGCGTCGTGACGGTCGCGATCGAGGCGCGCCGGTAGTGGATCCACGTCGCGCGCTCGTCGAGCGGGCAAACGACGAAGCCCCACGGATGAACGACGAGCTGGCCCACTCCTATGGCGGCGGCCGCGGGCCCGTCGGGGCCTGGGCCCAGCGGGGCGGTCGTCGGCGTCCAGGCAAACTCCACCAGCTCGGCCGGATCGTCGGGGACCCTGACCAGCCCATCGGTCAGGCGCTGCTTCAGTCGAAGCTCCCGCAGCAGCCGAACCATCGGTCCGAGCCGATCGGCGAACCTCTCGAGGATGAACCGCATCGAGTCTGGGCCGTCGCCGAGAACCAGGAGCGCGGTGGACTGCTGAATTGCAATCATGCTGAGGTCGCGGAAGCCGGCGCGGACGGGGCGCCCGGTGCCGATCTCCAGAGTCAGACCGGTCGAATCGATGCTGACGGTCGCCGGCTCAGACGCCGCCTTGGGTCCGGCCAGCCGGCCCTGGCCGTGGATCTGGATCGTCTCGAGTTTCCCGCCCCCGCCGCCATCGCGGGCGTCGTGGCCCGTTTGCGTGCGGACGTCGCGGGAGTCGCGGCCCCCTATTCGCATTCCGCGCGGGTCACGGGCATCGTGGCCAACCACTCCGCCGAGGCCCTGCGATCCGCCAAGGCCCAGGGCGCTGGCGAGGCCCTGCAGCTGGCCCGGGCCTAGGCCGCCGGCCATGCCCGCGTTCCTAGGATCGCGCATGTCGCCGCCAGCGGCTCCGAGCTGACCCCCCAGACCGCCGCCGATCCCGCCGGGGCCGCCGCTGAACGCGCCGCCGTCATCCATGCCGTCATCGTAGCCTCAAGTGGACGAAGCGGCGGGACGAACTGAGCGGGCGCAGCGACACCGAGCGGATCGGCCGCGCCACCACATAATGGGACGAACCGTCTCAGCGGCACGGACAAGCATCGACGCGGCGTTACGTCAGGCAAGGGGGACTCGAATGGCCGGCTCGACACGGTTCCAGAGAGACTCGTCCAGCAAGCAACTGGCCCTCATGGTCGGAGCCGTCGTCGCGTTGGCGGCGGCGATGATCTGCGCCAATCTCCTGCTTGCGGCGATCCAGGCCCCCAACAATCCCGAGCCGACGGCATCGCCAGGGGCGTCCGTCGGCCTCGCCACGGCGACCCCCGTGGCGACAAACACGGCGATGGAGACGGCGATAGACACCGCGACGCCTTCGGGATCGAGCCAGGCCTGGACCTCGATCGATTTCAAACGCGTCTCCAGCGCACCATTCGGCAAGGCCACTACATCGAGCCCCAGCGTCGTCGCCTGGAAGGGCGGTTACGTGGCCGTCGGCTACAGCCGGGACGTGGACGGCCAGGCCGGAACGTTCGGCGGCTGGACGTCGACCGACGCCATGTCCTGGCAGCCTGTGCCGGATGGGACGTTCCCCGCCGACGGATTCGACGGCCAGGCCGCGCCATGCGGATCCGGCGTCGTGGCGATCGTCAACGGGTCGGCGAACGCGCTCGCGTACTTTTCCGTCGACGGTAGCTCGTGGACCCGGACGCAGACTCTCGCCGACAGCTTCACGAGCTATCCACCCAGGCTGGCGGGAACTGACGCCGGTGCGGCCGTCGTCCTGGGAGGCATGTGGGGCTCGACGTCGCTGTGGTTCACGAGCGACTGCGGGACCTGGACCCAGGTCAGCCTGCCGAAAGGCCCTGACGCTTCGATCACTCCCACCGGCGTCACCGTCATGGACGGAGGCTTTCTGGCGTACGGTGCGCTCTCCCCGAAGGATTCGGTGGCCGCAACCACCGGGGCTGCGTGGTGGTCGACCGACGGCAAGAACTGGACGGCCGAGTCGCTCCCGGCATCCCCGAGCCTGATCTACGGCGGCTCAGTGGGTGCCGCCGCGTCGCTCGAGGCGCAGTTCCAGCCCGGCGTGGTGACCGATAGATGGGCCTCCAGTCCCGACGGCGCAACCTGGCAGATGGCGCCCGCCACTACGGTCTTCCCACCGACCCTAGGCCAGGCGGCGTCGGACGGGAATCGCATCGTCGTCATGGGCTCGGCCGATGGGAAGCCCCCGTTCGGCCTGTGGAGCTCCACCGACGGCGCGGACTGGCAGAGTCTGACCATCGCGGGCGACCCCGGAGCCGCCGACGGCGTCCTCGGCGATACCGACTTCTTCGTGCTGCCGGGCGGCGTGCTTCGCGTTTCGGAGGCCGGAGTCTGGTACGGAGCCGCCGGCACCGGACCGATGGCGGCCTCCCCGAGCGTCGCGCCGACGCCCCTGCCCTCGTTGCCGGGCACGTTCCCGCCCACCACGACCGCAACCTGGACGGGGTTGACTGTTCGCCCGCTCAGCCGCGGCCCGGTGGGCGCCACGAGCTTCGCGGCATGGCCCGGCGGGTACCTGGCGATGGCCGATGCGGACGTCTCGAGCGCCACGCCCGTTGCCTGGGTTTCTCGCGACGGGGAGAGCTGGACTCCGCTGCCGTCGGCGACTTTCGGCAACGCCACGCGACTCACGGCGGCGTCCTGCCGCGACCAGATCCTGGTGGCCGCCGGAGACGCAGCCGGCAACACTTCGGTCTGGCGGTCGAGCGACGGCCTGACGTGGCAGCCGAGCGCCGCGCCGCCCCTGCAGATGAACACGGAATCGATAGCCGGCAATGCGGGCGGCGCCATCGCGCTCACGGCCGACGCCAGGGTCGCCTACACCACTGATTGCTCTACGTGGCAGATCGTCGATCCGGCGCAAGGGTCCGGCGTAGAGTTGGGTCCGATCGCCGCCTCGGCCACGACCTACCTCGTCAGCGGATGCGCTCCCATGTCCGACAAGACGGCGGCGGCGCCTCCGGCGGGCACCTCCTGGTGGTCGACGGACGGTCAGCACTGGCACGCCGCCTCGGGCGGTGACTGCCTGTTGAACATGGCGGCTGGAAGTCAGGGCTTCGTCGCGCTGACTCGTCCAATGGCAACCCCGGGGACCGTTGGATTCGTCGGCTCTGCCGACGGGAAGACCTGGAGCAACCGCGACGATCCCCTTGGCTACTGGTCCGGAGGCGAGGGCGACGGCACTGCCCTCGGTAGCCTCACCGGCGACGGCAATCGAATCCTCGCCTACGGCACGACGCAGCAGAGCCAGGTTCCTGCTTACTGGACATCGCTCGATGGTCGTCACTGGACCGACCTCCGCCTCGTCGGCGACGCCCCCGCCCTCCCGCACGACGTCACGCCCGTGCTCCTAAGGAACGGCGTCCTCTTCATAGGGACTCAGGGCACCTGGTTCGGGGCCGCCACGCACTGATCCCAGGACAGCTTGTCGCCCGTCCGGCGCTGGCGGTGGCCCGATCATTGCGTCTTTGCGCAAGCTGTTGTATATTCCTCACATGCTCGATGTAGGCGATCTGGAGACCGCGAGGCAGCGGAGCGCGGCAGTGGCGAGAGCTCTTGCCGACCCGAAACGCCTGTGCGTCCTCCAGTCCCTCGCCGATGGAGAGCTTTCAGTACGCGAACTGTCCGACCGGGTCGGATGCCACGTGCCGAACATGAGCCAGCACCTGGCCGTCCTGCGGAATTCGGGCCTCGTCCTGACCCGTCGGGAGGGCAACGCGATCTACTATCGCCTCGCGAATCCTCGGATCCTCGAAGCGTGCAGGCTGCTCCAGTCAATCGCCGGCTGAGTTTCGATGCCGGCCAAGACCGTCAGGTAGAAAGGACCATCGTCAGGTGGCCGAAGTGAAAGCAGTAACGGACGAGACCTTCGAGCAGGTCGTCCTCAACTCGGAGCGGCCGATAATCGTCGACTTCTGGGCATCCTGGTGCGGTCCGTGCCGGATGGTTGCCCCCGAGCTCGAGCGCATCGCGGACAAGTACGCGGGCTCGATCGACGTCGTCAAGATGGACGTCGACGCGAATCCCGGCATCTCACAGGCCCTCCAGATCATGACCCTGCCGACCATCGCCTTCTTCCGCCCCGGACAGCCTCCGATGGCGGTCGTGGGGGCCATGCCGGCCGAGCAGTTCGAAGCGAGATTCGGCCTTTCGCAGTACGCTACGACCAAGGCGAGTTGAGTCCTCGGGCCCGCCGATAGAGCGAATACCAAGCGGGGCCTCCCCCTCGGCCCCGTCCAACGACCCCGGCCTACCCCCTCGGGCCGGGGTCGTGCTATGTCTGGGAACCCGGCCGCGGCGGTCGGCGGCGCACGCGGCGCGGCGGCGCGGGCGGCTCAGCGGCCGGCGGCGGCGAGAACGGCCCTAAGGTCGGCCTCATGCTCGGCGTAGTGCTCGGTCGTGTTCCCGAGCAGCGACTTCAGGTGGTCCGGGTCCTTGAGCCAGCGCGTCTCGGGAACCACGGTCAGGTAGCCACGCAGCTCACCCGGCAGGGTCGAGAAGCGGCCCCGGACCTCGGGCATGGGAAGGGCGGCCCACTCGGCCTGGTATCGAGCATTGAGCCGATCGCCCTGAGCCCCCCATTCCCCGGCGATCGCCCGGAACTGATCGTAGGCGGGGCTGCTCGGCCCGAGGGCCAGTTCGCGAGTAACCCTGAGCATCCACTCGATCCACACGCAGAGGTGGGCCATCAGGTCCCGGCCGCTCCAGCCATGAGCGCTGTCGAGCGGCCTCTCCAGCTGTTCGTCGGTCAATTCGAGGAGGGCTTCATAGGGCCGCCAGGCATCGCGCTCTTCGTCGAGGAAGGACAGTCCATCTGCGTACATGCGTTGCTGATGGTACCGCCGAGCGGCTCGTCCGGTTCAGGTCAAACGCGCCGTGGTCGAAGACTCGGGCTGGCGAGGCTGCCCCTCGCGGCGGTGCCAGGAAGCGCCGTACTTAGGGACTGTGGCATCGCCATCCTACGGGTCATTGCGGTCCGAGACCCACCGTCTAGGGTGAAGCATGGCCGCCGATACCGTTTCACGAGGTACCAGGGGCATCGGACACGGGCAGGGTCCATCGCGACCTCCGCATTTGAGACGAATGGGCGTTCGTACGAGGAAGCCGCGTGACCCGACCACGACCCGAGCAACCAGGATAGTTCGGCCAGCATGGGCCTCGGTCGGCGGCCAGTTCTCATGCCCAACGAAGGGCAGCGACGACCCGCCCGGCATGCCGGGCGGGTCGACCGTTTCAGCAATGGGCGTCTGAGGGTATCGTGGCGTGCCGGGTGCACGACCGCCGGGAGCGCGGCGAGCCTGGTGCGCGGGCGCTCAACCCCTGGGGACGAACGAGTCGAGGCGTGGGCGCCTGAACGGGCCGCGTCCCAGGTTGCGCAGAACCACGCGCGCAGCGAGGCTGATCTCCGGATCTCGATCGATCGTCCTGACGATCCACTCGACATACGATGGCTCGACGGCCGCTACGTCGCCCAGAGTCAAGCCCGCGAACTTGCCGAACCTGAGTCGCGTGTCCAGCGCCTGCGGGATCGTCGGCAGATCGGCCTCGAGCGTGGGCCCGCGGCGTCGGAGCGTCGGCCCGGTGGGCGTCGAAGCTCGGGGCGGTTCGCGCCCTCCGGCGGAACGCGGCCGCGGCGGCAACCCGGGGAGTGGACTGCGATCCAGCGGCCGCAACGTCGAGTTGCGTGGCCTCAGCAACGCGCTCGTGTCTATGCGGGCGGTCACCGGCCGGCCAGAATGTGACCACGTGCTCCGGCCGGAACTGCCGGGCCCGTTGCCCCGTGTCCGATCGGCGGCCGTGCCCCCGTCGCCACCGCCTGTCGTGCCGCCTTCCGCGCCGCCTTCCGCGGCGGCACCGTCGCCTCTGGCAGCCCGCGCCGCCGCCTCCCGATGAGCCCGCCTCCGGTCCGGGTCACGCAATTCCTGGTAAGCGGCGTTGATCTCGGCCATCGTCCGGTTCGCCCGCCGTTCCAGGGCCGGATCGCCGCTCGTAACGTCCGGATGGTGCTGACGAGCGAGACGACGCCAGGCGACCTTGATGGCGTCCGCGGTCGCGTCGAGAGGCACCCCGAGCACGGTGAAGGGATTACGTAGCATCCGACCAGTCTACCGGTCGAGCCCCGAGAGTCGCGCTCGGCCGCCCCGGCTCGGGTGGGAGCTCGGCGTCGAGCCGGCAGGGATGGGTTCGCGTCTCCGCGTCGAGCGGATCCGAGTCAGATCCTGCGCCTCCCCGCGCACACCGCTCTTGACAGGCCGGCCCGCGTAGCGTCCCCTACCCTCATGGCACGACCGAAACGCTGCAAACGACTCAAGTGGCTTCGCCTGGTCCTGGCGGTCGGGGCCGCGACAGGACTGGCCGCCGCGTATCGATTCGCCCTCCGCTACCGCGAGCGCGTCGGGCTCCCTCGGCGCAGCCCGGTCGAGACTTCGCCGGCGGATTTCGAGCTGGACTTCGAGGAGGTCGCGATTCCGGCCGGCGACCATGCTCTTGCCGGATGGTTCATCCCTGCGCCTGCGACTCCGGCCCCGCGCAGGCGTCGACTTGTCGCCGCCACCCAAACCGCAGGAGGCGCGCGCTCGACCGCAGCGGCCCACGCGACCGCTGAGACTGCGGCGCTGGTCGCGAAAGCCGGCGTCCCGATCGATCGCCGACCCGCGATAGCCGTCGTCCACGGCTGGGAGTCGAACCGAGGCCGGACCTTCGCCCATGTCCGGTACCTTCACGCCGCCGGCTTCCACTGCCTCGTCTTCGACGTTCGCGGCCACGGCGACAACCCGCCCGAGACGCTGCCGATCAACGTCCCCGAGTTCGCCGACGACACCGCCGCGGCCGCGCGCTGGCTGGCGACCCGGCCGGAAGTGTCAGCTGTGGGCGTCCTGGGCCACTCAATGGGTGGCGCGGGCGCTATCGTGGCCGCCTCTCGAGAACCGGAGATCGCCGCGGTCGTCAGCATGTCCGCACCGGCCGACCTGGTGCGGATGACCCTCAAGACCTTCCAGATGGCCGAGATGCAGATTCCCGAGCCCGTCGCCACTCCGCTCGCCTGGTTCACCGCGGCGATCCTGCTCGTTCCCAGACGCCACTCGGTGGAAGAAGCGAGCGCAGTCGCCGCCGCGGCCCTGTACCGCGGCCCGCTGCTGCTGGTCCACGGTGCCCAGGACCACGGCGTACCGGTCGAGCACATGGACCTCATCGCGCGAGCGGCGACCGCGAAACGCGACCAGAACGACGCGCCGGTCGAAACGCTGGTCCTACCCGATTTCGGTCATCGCTGGCTCTACGAGGACGCCGACTGCCGCCGCAGGGGCGCGGCGTTCTTCGCCAGGTGGCTCGGGGGCGGGCTGTCCCCGGAAACTGCCGGAGACCGCGCCGCCGCCGTCATGGTGGAGCGACCGCCCGATCCGGTCTACAGCTTCGGCGCGCTGGCGGCCAAGACGCCGCCCGCCAATAGAACTATCGACCTCGACTGAACGGCAGCGCGACCGGCCCTGGCCAGCACCGGCTCGGCCAACCGCCGTCCCAACCTCCGGATCAAGGGAGAATCAAGTGGACACGTGGCAAGCAATCGACACGACGCGCGCCATCCGCAAGTTCGCCGAGCGGCCGCTCGAGCCCGAGCACCTGCGCCGCATCCTCGACGCCGGACGGCGCTCGGGCAGCTCCAAGAACCAGCAGAGCTGGGACTTCATCGTGTGCACCAATCGGGAGCATCTCCTGCGGCTGAGCGAGGTCGGGCCGTACGCGCAGCACCTCGCCGGAGCTGCCGCCGCCATAGCCCTGGTCGTACCGGACCCGGCCACGCACGACGCGCCGTACTCGATCATGTGGGACCTGGGGCGCGCAGCCCAGAACATGACCCTCGCGGCCTGGGAGCTCGACATCGGCAGCGTGCCGGCCACGGTCTACAACCAGCCGCTCGCCCGCGAGCTGCTCGGGTACCCGGCCGACCACTGCTGCGAGTTCATGCTTTCGTTCGGCTACCCCGAGAAGCCCGAAGCCCTCACCTGGGCCAAGCGCGCCGGCGGCCGCAAGCCGCTCGAGGCCGTCGTCCACTACGAGCGCTGGTAGGCGCCGCCAAAGCCGCGCGGCCGCACCCGGGTGCTGCTCGCCGCCCCAGGAGACAGAGCCGGCTACTCCCAGCGGAACGATCGAGCCGCGATAGTCAGGCACACCACCAGCCAGCCGGTGAGGACCGCCACGTCCACGCCCAGCGGCGCCACCTGGGTCCCGTTCACCATCACCTGTCGGAGGGCATCGCCCAGATAGGTCAGCGGCATGAGGCGGGCGATGGTCTGGAGGAAGCCAGGCAGGAAGTCGAACGAGAAGAAGATGCCCGACAGGAACATCATCGGCATCTGGACGACCTGCACCACCCCAGTTGCTTGCTCCTCGGTCTTGAGGAAGGACGCGAGCGCGAAGCCGATGGCCAGGAAAGCGCCGGCCCCGAGAAGGATCAGCCCGGCCGCGACAATGAGGCTGCCGACGATCTTGACGTTGAAGAAGACCAGCCCGATGCCGAGGATCACCACGGCGTCGACAATGGCCACCAGCAGGCGCAGCAGCACGTTGCTGCCGACCAGCTTCCAGCGAGCCAGCGGCGTGGCGCCCAGGCGCTTGAGAATGCCCTTCTCGCGCTGCTGCACGAGCGGAATAGCGGCGAAGACGCCGAGTTGCATCAGCGCCATGGCCAGGATGCTCGGAACCAGGTACGCGACGCTGCTGATGTTGGTGGATTGCAGGGTCATAGGCTGGATTCCGACCACCGCCGAGCCACCGGCTATGTGCAGGTTCGACGCGGCGACGATCTGGTCGGCCACCTGCGTGACGACCTGACTGACCTGGCTGCTGCTCGGATCGGTGTACAGCTGGATCGACGTCGTGCTCTTGGCCGCGACCGCAGCCCCCGCGCCTGACGGAACCACCACGATGGCGGAGATGTCGCCGTGCTGCATCGCCGCCTTCTCAGCCTCGAGCGAGCCCGTCTGGACGGTCAGGAGACTGACCTGCGAGAAGGCTTGCTCGAGCCCCATCGAGACCGGCGTGTTGTCCTGGTCGACGAAGCCGATTGCGACCTTGCTGTCGCCGCTGCCGCCGAAGATCCAGCCGAACAGGAAGACGAACATGACCGGGAAGAAGAAGGTCCAGAAGAGGGCCGCTCTGTCGCGGACCAGCGACCGGATGTTCGCGACGGTCAGCCGCAGGAGGGTGTTCATCGTTCGGCTCCTAGTCGCGCAGGGCCCGACCGGTCAGGTCGAGGAAGACGTCTTCGAGGGTCGCCTGGCGTATCCCCAGGTTCTTCGGCTCCACGACCAGGCTGTCGGCGAGAGCCAGCAGCGCACCGATCGTGCCGGCTACATCGCGCGAATAGAGCACGGTCTGGCCGTCCTCCTGGGCGGCCCGCGTGACTCCGTCGAGCGTGCCAAGCTGGGCCGAGGAAAGCTTGAGGTTCGTGTCGAAGAAGACGGCCCGCTCCTTGAATCGCCGCCCGATCAGCTCGGGGACCGTGCCCATCTCCAGGATGTGGCCGTGGTCCATGATGGCGACCCGGTCGCACAGCTCCGCGGCCTCTTCCATGTAGTGGGTCGTCATCAGGATCGACTTGCCCTTCGCCTGAAGCCCCTTGATCAGGTCCCACAGAGAGCGGCGTGCCTGCGGGTCCAGGCCCGTCGTCGGCTCGTCGAGGAAGATCAGCTCGGGATCGTTCACCAGGGCCAGCGCGATCGAGAGCCGCTGCTGCTGGCCGCCCGAAAGGTTCATCGACCGGGCCTTCGCCCGCTCGCCCAGGTCGACCGCGTCGATCAGCTGCTTGGTGCGCAGATGGTGCGCGTAGAAGCTGCCGAACAAATCCAGCAACTCGGTGACGGTCAGGCGCGGGTACAGCGAAACGCTCTGCAGCTGGACGCCGATGCGCTGCTTGATGGACTCGGGGTGCCTGCACACGTCGAGCCCGAACACCTCGACGGTGCCCGAGTCGGGCGGGCGCAGGCCTTCCAGGACCTCGATCGTGGTCGTCTTGCCGGCCCCGTTGGGACCCAGCATCCCGAAGACCTCGCCTCGCGCGACCTCGAAGGTGACCCCGTCGACGGCTTTGACGTCCCCGTAGTGCTTCTTCAGGTCTTTGACGCGGATGACGGGCTCGCCGCTTTGCGTCATCTCACTCCTTGGCTATACATGGCGCGTGGATCCCCCGGTTCCGGTGCGTTGTTCCCGATGCTCGCGGCGCCCCCGCGGGTGGTCCTCCACCTTGCGAATGATCGTCTCTCGGCCGCCGACACGACGAGCGGGTCAACCGCTTGGATCGCCTGTTGGGCTCAGCGCGGACGTTCGAGCAGCATATCGGACGATCGGGGCCCCAGCATGCGGAAACCGAGTCGATCGTAGAGGCGAATGGCGCGGGTGTTATCGGCGTAGACGCCGAGGTAGACGAGTTCCGATCCGCCGGCGACGGAGTCGCGGGCCAGGGCAGTCGTGATGAGCCTGGCGAAGCCGCGACCGCGCCACGCCGGCCGCGTTCCGATCGACGAGAGGTAGCTGGCGCCGTCGAACGTAAAGCGCTCGCCGGTGGCCACCGGCTCGCCGTCGACGCGGAGCAGGCAGGCGTGGAAGAAAGGCTGCGCCAGCGTTAGGGCGATTTCGGTGATCAGGTTCGCCCGACGGCTCTCGGGGATACCGAACGACTCGCCGATCACGACGGCGAGGGCCGCTGCAAGCGCGACGCGATCGGCGTCGGATGGGTTGTTCCAACGCTCCAGAACCGCGCCTCGAGGAAGCGGTACATTCGGCCGTGCGGCCGGGTCGTCGAGCAGGATCATGTCGTAGCCGCCGCCCTGGTCTATGAAGCCGTTGGCGGCGAGGCGCGCAACCAGGTCCAATGGCGCGCTCAGACTCGGGATTGCCCAGACGTAGGGTTTGCGGTCGAGGGCGGCGAACAGCTCCGTCGCCTGACGAAGCCGCGCGTCGAACGCGCAGGAGTCCTCGGGCCAGCGAACCGCCGTCAAGCGGTTGAAGAACGGCTCCTTCTCGCCAGCGGAAAAGAGCATCACCGCGTCGCCGAAGTCACGCCAGCCACGCCCCGGAATCGCGATCGCGCGCGCCGGATGGACCTCCAGGAAGCGGAGCGTCTCGGGGCTGAGTCCAAACCACGGATCGGGGCCGCTCGGGAGTGGCATGGCGCCACGTTAAGGGATGGCGCGCCAATGAGCAGGCATCGCAGCCGCTGCGATGGCTGCTGCCGGGCGGGCCGTCCCCTGCGGGCGCACGTCTGGCCCGCTTCGCGGCCCGGGCCGGCCTTATCCGTGCCGGCAGTTAATATCGGCGAGTTGCTAACATATCGAGCGTTTCCGGCCTCGCTGCCTGCGACATCGGCAGGCCGGCGCACCGGAGCACGGGAGATACATGCGAGCGTTGGCACGTCGAGTCGGTCTGGGCATTGCCGCCCGGGGCGACATTTCCGACGTCATCGACTGGACGAGACGCGCCCGAGACGCCGGCCTCGACTCCATCTGGATCCACGATTCCTACTTCGAGCGCGACGCCGTCACGTACGGCTCGGCCATCGCGAGCGCTCTCGCGACGGACCCCGATGGCTCGTTCCGCGTTGCCCTCGGCGCAGTCAACCCGTACACGCGCCATCCCGTGGTCCTCGCCATGACCGGCTCCTCCCTGGACGAGCTCCTGCCAGAGCGCATCGTCATAGGGCTTGGCACGGGCCTACCGCTGCGCCTCGCGCAGATGGGGATCCCCTACTCCCTCACCGATGCGCTCGATCGCGTTAGCGAGACCATGGACCAGCTCCGGGCCCTGTGGGCCGGTGAGCGGGTGGCGTCGGGGACTCCCGGCCTGCCGCCCATCCAACCGATGTTCCCGCCTGCGCATCGCATCCCGCTGTACGTCGCCGGCTATCGCAAGGAGTTCGTGGAACTGGCCGGCCGCAAGGCCGACGGCTACCTCGCCCGCCCGTGCGAGTCGATCCCCTCGCTGCGTGGGATCCTGGAGCGGCTGCGTGCCTCGGCGGCGGCCGCCGGCCGCGATCCCGCCGACGTCGACACCGCCGCCTACCTGCTTTCACTCGTGGACAAGACCCGCCGCGAGGCCCTGAACCGGGCCAAGCGTGAGCCGTTCGTGATCTACATGATGTCCATCCTGGGCGACGTGTCGCTCCAGCGAGCCGGCTTCTCCCGCGAGATGCGCGACCGAATCGCCGCCGCCTGGCGGGCTGAGGACTACCACGAAGCCGGAAAGCTCATCCCCGACGATCTCCTGGACGCCTTCATGCTCTGCGGCACCCGAGAGGACGTCGCGGCAAGGGCGATGGCCTTCCACACCGAGACCGGTCTCGATTTGCCGCTTCTCCAGCCGGTGGTTCAGGAAGAAGCCCAGACGATCGAGCTGATCGAGGCGGCGAAGCTGTACGCCGCCCTGCCGGATCGGGCCGCGGTGAAGCGCGAGGCGGTTGCGGCCGCTGCATCGACCAGCCCCGCCGCCGCCGAGCCGGCACCCCCATCCTCCGACGACACCGGTCGCAGCCCGACCGGACTGGCGGACGATCGCCGGCTCGAGCTCTCCGAGCGGGTTCGTCGCCGGGTTGCCGCCGGGTACGAGATCCTGCGACCGTTCGCCTATACCGCGTCGGCGATCCCGGTCCTGGCGGGCGGCGCCCTCGCAGTAGTGGACTCGCGCTTCTCGCTTCTTCCGTTCCTGGCCGCCCTCGCCGGCGGGATGCTGCTCCACTCCGGCACGAACGTGATCAACGAGGTCTACGACGTCCGCAGGGGCGTCGACACCATCACGTCCCCCCGGATGAGCCACGCCGTCCTCAAGGGTCGAGTCAGCGAGCGCGGCGCCTACGCCTTCGCCCTCGGTCTGTTCGCGGCGGCGGTCGTCATCGGAACCTATCTTGTCTGGCTGCGCGGTCCCGCCATCGTCGGACTCGGTCTGGTCGGCGTCGTCGCCGGCTACACCTACACGGCGCCCCCGTTCCAGTACAAGTACCGGGCTATGGGCGTGCCGATCGTCTTCCTGTTGATGGGCCCGACAATGGTGGTCGGCTCCTACTTCGCCGTGACCGGAGCCTGGGACCTGCGGGCGCTCGTCCTTTCGCTGCCGGTGGGGCTGCTCGTGGCGGCCATACTCCACGGCAACGAATGGCGCGACATCGGCGAGGACACGCGAGCCGGGATCGTCACGCTGTCGACTCGGTTGGGGCGCGACTGGGCCCACTATGGATACCTGGCGCTCGTTCTCGGCGCGTATGTCACGCTCGGTCTGGCGGTCGCCCTTCGCTGGCTGCCGTCGACCACGGCCATTGCCGTCTTCTCGCTGCCGTTCCTGGCCCAGGTGGTCCGCTCGGCGGAGCTCGGCGCGACCGGCCAGGCCCGAGCCATTGCCATGATCGACCTCCAGACGGCCCGACTCCACTTCGCCTTCGGGTTGCTGCTCGTGGTCGGGCTGCTCGCGGCCCGGGTTGTGCCGTGATGGCCGGCCAATTGCCCGCTCGGAGCCGGACCCTTGAGGCGGCGACCGCCCTCGGTCTGGCCGCGGCGTTGCCGGCGTTCGCGGCAACCTTCCGGGGACCGCGCGATCGATTCTGGAGCCGCATGACGGCGACCGGTGCCGTCCTCGGAGGCCTGGCGCTCGCCGCCAATCCACGTCTTCGGCGGACACACATCGGCGCTCGGGAAGTGGCCCTTGGCCTCGCCTCGGCGGCCGCGCTCTACGGCACGTTCAGGCTCGGCGACCGGTTCGCGCGGCGCTTCGTCCCGGGCGGCGACGACCAGATTCGAGACATCTACTCGCTGCGGGACCTCGCTCCGCGAGGAGAGACGGCGGCGCGCCTGGTAACGATCGTCGGCCCGGCCGAGGAGCTGTTCTGGCGGGGCCTGGTCCAGGAAGCGCTAATGCGCCGCTATGGCCGGTGGACCGGTGCGGCAGTGGCGGCCGCGGCCTACTCGGCCGTGCACGTCACGACGGGCAACCTCACTCTGATGGGCGCGGCGGGTGTGGCCGGAGCCCACTGGTGCGCGCTCTACGCCGCCGGCGTCCCCATTGGTGCCCTCATCGTGAGCCACTGCGCCTGGGATGTCTGGATCTTCCTTGTTCAGCCGACGGGCGACATCTCGTAACTCGGGGCGGCTGGCGTCTCGCCGATACTGACGGCGAGCTCAGTCGCTCCAGCGCTCGACGACGCGAGCCCACTTCTCGGCCATTCGGGATGGGCGCAGCCGCTGACGGTGAACGCGCCGCCGCTCGAGATCATCCCGGACCGGGCACAGGAGCCGGAGCCATCCCTCTACCCGTTCGTAGGACAGCTCCTGCACGGCCAGGACGTCGCTAACGAGGCCGCTGTGGAGCTTGCGCCACACGATCCCGACGCCCCAGTCTCCGCACTCGAGGGAGGCCTGCGTCGCGGGCCCCCCGAGGGAAGTGCCCAGGGTCAGGAAGCGCGGCCATGTGGAGGTCGTGACAGGGTCGACGAGTGCGTCGACGAGCGACTTCACGATCCACCACATGCCATCCGAGCCCAGCCGGATCCGCTCGTCGCCAAGCGCCCAGAGGTGTCCGTCGCCCCTTTCGTCCATCTTGAAGGCCAGGCCCGTGGGCGAGCCCGGCAGGGAGAAGGACAGAGGTTCGACCGGCGACACATAGATGCGCGAGTCGTTCGGGAACGAGACTGCCGCGGCGGGCGGGACGCCGAGCACCTCGGCCTGTTCGCCCTTCTTCCCCGCTTCGTCGATCAAGCCCCGAACCAGGGCCGTAACGGCCTCGTCGCTCATCGGCGAGGAATCGTCCCACGTGGGGCCCACTCCAAGCTCGAAGAGCCTGGCCATCCGATCGCCATCGGCCGGTCTGGTGGCCACCATGACCGTCCTCCCGTCGACTTCGAATTTGAGCTTCTCGTCGCCGACGGCAACAATCGTCCGCTCCACGGTGCCTCTTCGCTTGTCCAACTCGGCGACCTCGGGTGGAGCGACCCTCAGTTCCACGAGCCCGCTCCGGCAGAGTGAGGTAGTGCGCCCCTGCCGCTGTCCTGTGTCCTGACGGCCGAGATGACGGGGCACAGGCCCGGCTTCTTAAGCCTACGCCCTTCCGCCGGACCGAGCAGGACATTCGGCGCCCCATACCGGAACGAGCCAGCTGCCACTCGACGCAAGGACGCGCTCGGGCTTCGAGGGCCGGCCGACGGGGCGCGCGCCTCTATACTCGGGAGGCCCCGCCGGTCGCCATCGACCGGCGACCCGTCTCTCCTGAGGAGCTCGCGTGATGGACACCGCCAAGGATCAAGTCGTCCACGCCTCTGCCGCCGTAGCCCCGGCCGGCGCGCCGGGCCGCGACCTGACTCCGGCCGAGATCGACGCGCTCGCCGTCGCCGGAAACTACGCGGCCATCTCCACACCGCACCTGTCGCCGATCTTGGGCCGCTACTACGAGACCAGCTGGAGCCATGGCGAGGGTCACACCCTCTACGATTCGGCCGGACGCGGTTTCCTGGACTTCGCCTGCGGCATCGCCACGACCTCGCTGGGCCACCGCCATCCGGCTGTCACGGCCGCGATCAAGGACCAGGCCGACAAGCTGCTCCACATCTGCAACGCGCTCGGCTACCTCGAGCCCGTCGGCCGCCTCGCGGGCATGCTGGCCGACGTCTGTCCGGATCCGCTCGACACGGTCTTCTTCGGCAACTCCGGTACGGAGGCGGTCGAGGCGGCCCTCAAGCTCGCTCGCCGCGTCACCGGGCGGCCCGGCATCGTCGCCTTCAGGGGCGCCTTCCACGGCCGGACCTTCGGCGCCGCCTCCGTCACCAGCTCGAGCATCAACTACCGGCTCGGCTACGAACCGCTCCTGCCATCGGTCTACCTCGCGCCCTTCCCCAACGTCTACCGCTACTTCGGCGACGACGAGGAGGCGGCTACCGCCGGTGCGATGGGTGCCCTCCGGACGCTGCTCGGGCATGAGATCCCGGCGTCGTCAGTGGCCGCGATCATCATCGAGCCGATTCAGGGCGAAGGAGGCTTCAACCCCGCTCCCGCCTCGTTCCTGCGCGAGCTGCGCACCCTCTGCGACGAGAACGGCATTCTGCTCATCTGCGACGAGATCCAGTCGGGCATTGCTCGGACCGGTCGCATGTGGGCCTTCGAGCACGCCGACATCGTGCCCGACGTTATCTGCGTGGCCAAGGCCCTCGCCAACGGCATGCCGATCGGCGCGATCGTAACCCGCCGCGAGCTCCAGGAGCGATGGGGCGTTGGGGCACATGGAACCACCTTCGGCGGCAACCCCGTGAGCTGCGCCGCCGGGATCGCCGTCATGCGGACGATCGAGGAGGCGGGCCTGGTGGCCAATGCAGCCGAACGCGGCGCCGAGCTGCACGGTGCCCTGACGGCACTCATGGCCGAAGACAGTCGAATCGGCGACGTTCGAGGCCGCGGCCTGATGGTCGGCGTCGAGCTGGTCAAAGATCGTGCCACTCGCGATCCCGACGCCGAGACCTGCGAGGCGCTGATCGGTGCCTGTGCGGACCAGGGGCTGCTCATCCTCAATTGCGGCACGCACCACAACGTGATCAGGTTCCTGCCCCCCATTGACGTCACGACCGCCGAAGTCGCCCGGGGCGTGGAGCTGTTCCGGGCGGGGCTGCGCTCGTTGCCACTCGCCTCGGCCTAGCGTGGCGCCGGGGGCCCACTAGGCCCCACTCGGGGGACTCCACCTGCCGTTGTCGCCGGCTCCATCGTCGGGCGACCAGGTCGGCTCCGCCGAAGTCCATCGGAGAAACGACTCTGGCCCTCCGGATTGGGCACCTGCCCAGGGGCGGGTCCCGGCGAACCGAGGTTTCGGGGAGGCTATCGATTCTTCTCGAGGAACGTCATCACGTCTTCGAGGCGGAAGCGGCGGTCGCCACGCTTGCAGACACGATAGAAGGGCAACTCGCCTCGATCGCCGAGTCGTTTCACCGTGTTGACGTGCAGGTGAAGCATTCCCGCCACTTCGCTCGCGGTGAGCATCGGACCGAGTTCGTTAGCGGCCATGGCAACCACGGGTTCCCTCTGCGTCTGCATATGAAGCGGGGCGATCGATGTTCCTGCGCGATCGGGACCGTACCGAACCCGAAGCGACGCGAACCGTACAGACTCCACCCAACTGTCACAAGCCGTACTTTAGAGTGGCGGCATCGGTACCGGCCCGGGTGTCGCGAGAGGTTCCGGTTCCGTCCGCCACCAGTCCCGGTTCGCGTTTACAGCGGCTCGGATCCAGCCGATCAGCTGGCCGCGGCAGAGGCCGTGGGCGAGGCAGAGCCGCTCGAAGCGGGCGTCGCGCTCGAGGAGGCAGTCGGGGACGCGCCCGGCGCAGCCGACGCACCCGGGGCGGCCGATGCCCCAGGCGACTCAGACGGGGCCAAGCTTCCGGACGGCAGTGCGAGAGTAGGCTGCCCGCTTGGGAGCGGCGTGAGCCCCGGAATCGCGGCTCGAGCAGCCACGTAGTCGGCCTGGACCGCCGTGTCGTCGGCGTTGAGGTCGTCTTTGAGCGCCAGCAGGTCGTCCATCGACTTCGCCGTCGCCATCTGGTTCTGGAGCAAGTCCGCCTCGGCGTCTCCGTCCCCGGTCAGCTGCTGCACGAGCTGCGTCGGAGTGGCGGACGCGTTCGGATCGGGCGTCACGTTGGGGTCGTCCCAACTCGTGACCTTCGACAGATCGTCCATCCAGCTCCTGGTGTCCGCGCCGAGGGACTTGTACGAGCTCAGCAGAGACGTGAAGTCGTTGTCCGCGACCGCGACCGAAACGGCCTTCAGGTCAGCGTCTCGCTTTGGCTTCCAGAGGTTCTCGATCCGCGTCCAGTTGTCCTTCGGGGTAGGCGTGTGCGGCCCAAAGCTGGTCCACGCCCAGACCCCGGCAAAGAGAATCACGAACGCGATGAAGAGCGGGACGTAAGCCTTCACATAGCCGTAAGCGTTGCGACCCATCGAGCTGCGCTGGACCCTGGCGAGGGGGCGCTTGCGCCGAACCGGCCTGTCTTCGCGGCCCGCGGACGTCAACTCGACCTCGTCGGCCTGGGCGTCGACGGGCGCGCTGGCCGCTACGGCCGGCTTGCGGGATGCGTCCGGCGTGGCCGGCTTGCGGGATGCGTCGGCGGCCTTGCGAGACGATGAACTGCGATTGCTGCCTGGCGCGGCTCGGCCGCGGCGCGACTGTGGCGACAATGCCGTTTCTCCCTGACGATGCCTGGGCGGGCCTTGTTGACAGCTCGCCTCCGCGAAGTCCTCGGAAGTCTATCGCGATTCCCTCGCCCCGGGGCGTACGACGGTCGCCCGCAGCCCGCGCCACAGCCGCCGGGCGGATCGCGTTCCTCCGGTCGGTAACCGATTCGCAACCTTCCCAAACTTGACCTGGAGCCGCTCCCTATTCGACACTCGCCTTTCCGCGACGGAAGATGGCTCCCGCTCTGGAGCAGGCACCGCTGTCGCCGCTGCGGGAGAGGCGGTGGTGACCGTTCCGGCATAGTCGAGCGAGGACGGCGCAAGTTGAGGCAGAAAGGCGGATCGCGGGCCGAAGGGCTCTACGACCCCAGCTTCGAGCACGACGCGTGCGGCTTCGGCTTCGTCGTGGACATCGCCGGGCGCCCGTCTCACGACATCGTGCGCGACGCCCTAACCGTCCTCGTCAATCTGGAGCATCGCGGCGCCACCGGTTCCGAGAAGAACAGCGGCGACGGCGCGGGCCTGACGATCCAGATTCCCCACCGTTTCCTGGCCGACGTGGCCGCAAAGTCCGGCGTCAACCTCCGTGGCAAAGGTGGCTACGGCGTTGGCATGGTCTTCCTGCCCCAGGACAAGGTCAGCCGTGTCGAGTGTTTCCGCCTCTTCGAGCAGGTCGTCGCCGACGAGGGTCTGCATTTCCTTGGCTGGCGCGACGTCCCAACCGAGAACGCCGGTCTGGGCGCCAGCGCCAGAGCCGCACAGCCGCTCATCCGCCAGGTCTTCATCGATCGGCCGGAGCGCCTGGTCGAGGACATGGCCTTCGAACGCAAGCTGTACATCGTCCGTCGCCTGATCGAGAAGGCCGTTTCGCGCTCGGCGATCCCGTCGCGCGGCGACTTCTACATTCCCTCGCTCAGCTGCCGGACCATCGTCTACAAGGGCATGCTCAATGCCTCGCAGCTGCGTGTCTTTTACCCGGACCTCGCCGACGAGCGTGTCGAGAGCGCCATCGCCATGGTGCACTCGCGTTTCTCGACAAACACTTTCCCATCCTGGCCAAGGGCCCATCCATACCGCTTCATCTCGCACAACGGCGAGATCAACACTCTTCGCGGCAACGTCAACTGGATGCACGCCCGCCAGTCGCAGTTCAGCTCCAAGCTATTCGGCGACGAGCTGACGAAAGCCCTGCCGGCTATCGACACGGAAGGCTCCGACTCGGCCATCCTGGACAACGTCCTGGAGTTGCTATACCTGTCCGGCCGCTCCCTGGCCCACGCCCTGATGATGATGGTGCCCGAGCCCTGGCAGCATCACGAGTCGATGGCGCAGGAGAAGAAGGCCTTCTACGAGTTCCATGCCTGCCTTATGGAGCCGTGGGACGGACCCGCTTCTATCGCCTTCACGGACGGGATTCGAGTCGGCGCCACGCTCGACCGGAACGGCCTTCGACCTGCCCGCTACTGGCTAACGGCCGACGGCCGCGTCGTCATGGCCTCTGAGGCCGGCGTTCTCGACATCCCTCCCGACCAGGTCGTCGCCAAGGGCCGTCTCCAGCCGGGGCGCATGTTCCTCGTCGACACGGGCGAGCAGCGGATCATCTCGGACGACGAGCTGAAGCGGCGCGTCACCACCGAGCATCCCTACGAGGAGTGGGTTCGCGAGTGGCTGGTCAAGCTGACCGAGCTGCCGCCGCCGCCGCGCGTCATCGAGCCGGACCACGAGACCGTGCTCCGCCGCCAGGAAGTCTTCGGCTACACGGCCGAGGACGTCCGCATCCTCATCAACCCGATGGCCGCCACCGGAACCGACCCGGTCGGGGCGATGGGCGACGACACCGCCCTTGCGGTCCTGTCCGAGCGGCCGCAGCTGCTCTACTCGTATTTCAAGCAGCTGTTCGCCCAGGTCACGAATCCGCCGATCGACTCCATTCGCGAGGAGATAATCACCGCCACTGAGATGGCGATCGGGCCGGAGGGCAACCTGCTCGATCCGGACCCTTGCTCCGCCCACCAGCTCGAACTGCCGTCGCCCGTCCTCTCCAACGAAGAGCTGGAGAAGATCCGCAACCTGGCCACCGGCGACCCGCACGGCTTCAGGACGATCACACTTCCGATCCTTTACCAGGTTGCCGATGGCGGGGCCGGCATGCGCAAGGCCATCGAGCAGCTGCGAGATCGCTGCTCCGAGGCGATCTCCGAGGGTCACAACATCGTCATCCTGTCCGACCGAGGCCATGGCGCCGACGAGGCCCCGATACCTGCCCTCCTGGCCGTCTCGGCGGTACATCACCACCTCGTGCGGGCCGGCACCCGCACGCAGGTTGGCCTCGTGCTCGAGTCCGGCGAGCCGCGCGAGGTCCACCATTTCGCTCTGCTCCTCGGCTACGGCGCAAGCGCGGTCAACCCTTATCTCGCGTTCGAGACAGTCCACGACCAGGTCCGCCTGGGCATGATTTCGGGCTCCGCCGACCTGGCCGAGAAGAAGTACCGCAAGGCGATCGCCAAGGGCATCGTCAAGGTCATCTCGAAGATGGGCATCAGCACCGTCCAGAGCTACCACGGCGCCCAGGTCTTCGAGGCCCTGGGCCTCAACCAGGACTTCATCGACGAGTACTTCACCTGGACGCCCACCCGTATCGGCGGCGTTGGCATCGACGTCGTCGCCCGCGAAGTGAAGATGCGCCAGGATCGGGCCTACCCGCCCAAGCGACCGATCTACCACAAGCAGCTCGGCGTGGGCGGGAACCTCCAGTACCGCGTCGACGGCGAGCGGCACCTCTTCAACCCGCTGTCGATCTCGCAGCTCCAATACGCCGCGCGGAGTGGCAGCTACGCCGTGTTCAAGGAGTACTCGAAGCTCATCGACGACCAATCCGAGGGCCTGTGCACGCTGCGCGGCCTGATGGACTTCAAGTCGAACCACAGGCATCCTCTTTCGATCGAAGAGGTCGAGCCGGTCGAATCGATCGTAAAGCGCTTCAAGACCGGTGCGATGAGCTACGGTTCGATCTCACGCGAGACGCACGAAGCGCTCGCCATCGCCATGAACCGCCTCGGGGCCAAGTCGAACACCGGCGAAGGCGGCGAGGACCCGGCGCGATTCGAGACGCTGCCCAACGGCGACTCCCTCAAGAGCGCCATCAAGCAGGTTGCATCGGGCCGCTTCGGCGTGACGAGCGAATACCTCGTCAGCGCCCGCGAGATCCAGATCAAGATGGCCCAGGGCGCCAAGCCCGGCGAGGGCGGTCAGCTCCCCGGCCACAAGGTCTACCCCTGGATCGCCAAGGTCCGCCACTCGACACCGGGCGTCGGCCTCATCAGCCCGCCACCGCACCACGACATCTACTCCATCGAGGATCTGGCAGAGCTGATCCATGACCTCAAGAACGCCAACTCGGACGCCCGCATCTCCGTCAAGCTCGTGTCCGAGGTGGGCGTGGGGACCATCGCCGCCGGAGTCGCCAAGGCCCACGCCGACGTCATCCTGATCAGCGGCCACGACGGCGGCACGGGCGCCTCGCCGCTCTCCTCGATCAAGCATGCCGGCCTGCCCTGGGAGCTCGGAATCGCCGAGACGAACCAGACGCTGCTCATCAACGATCTGCGGTCGCGCGTGGCGGTCGAGGTCGATGGCCAGATGAAGACCGGCCGCGATGTCGTGGTCGGAGCCCTGCTCGGCGCGGAAGAGTTCGGTTTCTCGACGGCGCCCCTGGTGACGCTCGGCTGCGTGATGATGCGGGTCTGCCACCTGAACACCTGTCCGGTCGGCGTCGCGACGCAGGATCCGGAGCTGCGGAAGCGCTTCACAGGTGATCCGCAGTACGTGGTCAACTTCATGACCTTCGTCGCCCAGGAAGTCCGCGAGTATATGGCTCAGCTCGGCTTCCGGACCTTCGAGGAGATGGTCGGCCACTCCGAGCGGCTGGAGATGCGGCGGGCAATCGACCACTGGAAGGCGCACAGCCTCGACTTCAGCCGGATCCTCTTCCAGCCGCAGGTGCCCAAGACGACGCTGCGAACCTGCCAGATCAGCCAGGAGCATAACGTCGAGGCCTCGCTCGACTCCACGGCCCTCATCCCGCTGTGCAAGCCGGCCCTCGAACGCGGCGAGAAGGTCAAGGCCGAGCTGCCGATCCGAAACGTGAACCGAGTCGTCGGCACGACACTGGGCTCCGAGGTAACACGCCGCTACGGCGGCCGTGGCCTGCCGGAGGACACGATCAGCCTTCACTTCCGCGGCTCGGCCGGGCAGAGCTTCGGGGCCTTCATTCCGACGGGCGTCACGCTCACCCTCGAGGGCGACGCGAACGACTACCTGGGCAAGGGCCTGTCGGGCGGCAAAGTCATCCTCTACCCGCCGCGCGAATCCACGTTCGTGGCCGAGGAGAACGTCGTGACCGGGAACGTGGCCTTCTACGGAGCCACGTCGGGCGAGGCTTACATCCGCGGCATCGCCGGGGAGAGATTCTGCGTCCGCAACTCCGGCGTCAAGGCGGTCGTGGAGGGCGTGGGCGATCACGGCTGCGAGTACATGACCGGCGGCAGGGTCGTGGTCATCGGCAAGACCGGCCGCAACTTTGCAGCGGGCATGTCGGGCGGCGTCGCCTACGTCCTCGACGAGAGCGGCGAGGGCGGGGCCGCGGGCGGCGGTTTCGAGCGGGTGTGCAACAAAGAAATGGTCCAACTCTTCCCGTTGACCGATCCCGAGGAAGTCGCGGAGGTCCACCGCCTCCTGGAGCGCCACGTCGAGTACACGGGCAGCCCGCGAGCCAGGGCGCTTCTCGACGACTGGCACACGACCGTCAGCCGGTTCATCCGCGTCGTCCCGAACGACTACCGCCGCGTCATCGAGGCTCAGGCCAGGATGCGCGAGAAGGGCCTCTCGCAGGAGGAGGCCGAAATGGCCGCCTTCGACGAGAACGTGATGGACGCGCGCCGAGTGGCGGGAAACTGACGATGGGCAAGCCGACCGGTTTCATGGAATTCGGGCGCGAGCCGGCCCACGTCCGGCCGCCGCTCGAGCGAGTGAAGGACTGGGGCGAGACGCACCCGGGCTACGAGGAAGCGACTCTCCGCGACCAGGGCGCGCGCTGCATGGACTGCGGCATCCCCTACTGCCACAGCGGCGAGCTGGTCAACGGCCTGGCAATGGGCTGCCCAATCCACAACCTGATCCCAGAATGGAACGACCTGGTCTACCGGGGTCAGTGGCGCGAGGCGATCATCCGGCTCCACAAGACGAACAACTTCCCGGAGTTCACCGGCCGCGTCTGCCCGGCTCCATGCGAGGGTTCGTGCACGCTCGGCATCAGCCAGCCTCCGGTCACCATCAAGATGATCGAGAACGAGATCATCGAGCGCGCCTTCCTCGAAGGCTGGGTGGTGCCCGAGCCGCCCCTGAGCCGGACGGGGATGAAGGCCGCGGTCGTCGGGAGCGGCCCGGCCGGCCTAGCCGCCGCGGCGCAGCTGAACCGCGCCGGCCATGCCGTGACCGTCTTCGAGCGCGACGACCGAGTCGGCGGCCTGCTCATGTACGGCATCCCCAACATGAAGCTGGACAAGTCGGTCATCGACCGTCGCGTCAAGCTGCTCGAGGCCGAGGGGATCGATTTCGTAACGGGCACGGCCGTCGGGCTGGACATCGCGGCCGAGAAGCTCGTCAAGGAATATGACGCGGTGGTCCTCGCGATCGGCTCCACTGTGCCGCGCGACCTGAAGGTCGAGGGCCGCGAGCTGGCGGGCGTCCACTTCGCCATGGAGTTCCTGGTCGCCAATACGCGGGCCCTGCTCGGCGGACCGGCGACGCCGGTTTCGGCCGCGGGCAGGGACGTCGTCGTCATCGGCGGCGGCGACACGGGCACGGACTGCGTGGGCACGGCCATCCGCCAGGGTGCGAAGAGCGTCGTGCAACTCGAGATCCTGCCTCGTCCACCGGAGACGCGCACCGCGGACAACCCGTGGCCCCAGTGGCCCAAGGTTTACAAGGTCGACTACGGGCAGGAAGAGGCCGCCGCCATGTGGGGCGCCGATCCACGGCGCTATCTCGTCAACACGCGGCGGCTCGTGGGCGACGGGGGCGGGCACGTCAAGGCGATCGAGACCGTCGAGATCGAGTGGGTCCACGCCCCCGGCGGTCGACTGGAGATGAACGAGTGCGCCGGCACGGAGGGTTCGCTTCCGGCCGACCTGGTCCTGATCGCGATGGGCTTCACGGGACCCGCGCCCGAGCTCCCCGCAGCGTTCGGCTGCAAGCTCGATCACCGCGGCAACATCGTCCACGACGACGATTTCATGACCACGACGCCGGGCGTCTTCGCCGCCGGCGACTGCGCGCGCGGACAGTCGCTCGTTGTCTGGGCCATCAACGAGGGGCGCCTCGCGGCCCGCGCCGTTGACAAGTTCCTCATGTTCGGCGAGTCGGTGCTGCCCGACTATTGAGGCGGCGGCGCGCCGGCGACGGCGATCCGGTGGCACACCGGCCCGATCGGAGATCTACGCGCCGAGGCTGAGCCTGACCAGCGAGTAGGCGCCGCCCAACGACTCCACGGCCCACTGCCGCCCCTGCCCGTCGAAGCCGAGGGCGGCGATCTGCGGCGCCGTTCCGGCCCTGAAGACGCCCTGGGCCGACACCTTTCCGTCTTTGTCGCGCCATTGCATCTCGCCAGTCGCCTGGCTGTAGAGCACTGAGGTGCCGTCGGGGCCGGCCGCGACCAGATCGGCCGAGGCCATGACTGGCTCGATCATCGCCGCCCCGCCGTTCGCGTCGATCCAGCCCGGCGGCGTACCGGCGGCGAGCACCCGGTCGCCGACCGCTGCCAGCCCCGACGCCTGGAACTTCGTGTTGGACAGCTTGCCCGTGCCCGTCGCGTCGACGCCGAAGCACAACCCGCTCGCCGGATCCGCGAGCACGTAGGCTCCACCTCCGGCCACGACCAGGCCCCCTGTCATCGGGAATCCGTCGGACACGTCGACGCGGCCCGTGACGTGGAGCGAGGTGTCCACCTGCGCGAGCGATCTCACCCAATTGCGCGCGATTAGAACGTTGCCGGCGGCGTCGAAGGCGATGCCGGTGATCCATGGATCGGGCTGGCCGAGCGCCGGGTCGGACTGGACATCCGGACCCGAGGCCGGAAGTGTCAGACTGGTCTGGTCGGCGGTATCGGGGGCGTAGACGATCAGATCCAGCCCCGCGCCGATCCAAAGCCTGCCATCGGGCGCGATGGCCAGACTATCTCGCGGGTCGCTTTCGTTGTATACGGTGCCCTCGATGGCGGTGATGGACAGCTTCGCCGTCGCAACGTCATAGCGGTAAAGGTCCATCGTCTTGCCCGCGTCGCCGCCGATGAACCAGAAGGCGTTGCGTTTGGGGTCCGAGAGGAAATGGCCGACGGGCCAGGGCGATGCCATCCGGTCGAGCTCCACGATCGTCTGCGGCGAGCCGATGGGCGTCGGAAGCGCCGAGCCAATCGAGCCTGGCAGATCGGTGACCGAGAACAGCGCAAGAGAGGTGCCGTCGAACGAATCGATGGCCAGCATCCGGCCGTCCGGCGACCACCTCTGCTGCTCCAAGAACGTGGCGGGCAAAGGCAGCATGTGCGCCACGGCCAAGCTGGCGGACGACAGGTCGATCAGCGTGGATCCGTCCGCCCCGACGATTCTGCGCGCGACGCCGGTCTTGTCGACGACGATCTGCGGTCCGGCCGCAGACGGAATCTGCCAATCGCCGCTGCCGACGACGGTACCGGTCGAGCCCGAAGCCAGGTCCAACGACATGACGGACGTACCCGCCATGTAGTAGAGATGGCTGTCGTCGAGCCAGCTGAGGAAGCGCGCGCCTGTGATCGTTCGAACCTGGCCACCTTCAACGGTGACAACCTCGAGATCCGCATCCGACTGCGCAGCGAGTTCGGTGGCCGACGGGTTGAACGCCATCTGGCCGCGAACGTTCGGAGCCGTCGCCAGGATCCGTCCCGAAGCGAAGTCAACCACGTCCACCCGGCCCTTCCAGCCGCTCGCCTCGCCATCGGCGCTCGAACAACTCATGTGGCCGAGCAACAAGAGGCTGCCGTCGGGCGACCAGCCATAAGGCGTGGCCTGCTCCCCGGCCTTCACGTATTGGCCGTTCCGGTACCAGTCGATGATCGGGTCTCCAACGCAGCCGGGGACAGCCACGATAATCGCGGCGGCGCCGTGGCCGCTCGCGACGACCCACGAATTGGACTGTGGGCCGCCCGAGTACGGCTGATCGATTCCGGCCACGTGGCCGTCGCCGGCAATGACGTGGGTCGCGTCGAGCCAGCCTTCGTATTGCCCGAACGAAGACTCCCGGTTGCCGAACCGGTCGTAGACGTCGCTCTCGTATTCCAAGGAGACGAGCAAATGGTTGCCGTCCGGCGACCATGAGAATTGCCCGCCCAGCGGCAGCCGCGCCACGAGCCCCGTGCGTTGCGGCGTGCTGCCCGCCGTGACCTGCGCAGTTTCGTGAGTCGCAGACTCTCCCGGGGCGCTCGACGCGGGCTGGACGCCGACACGCAGGACCAAGAGCCCGGCCGTGGCGACCACCCCAACCAGAATCGCCGCCACGGCCGCCGGGATCGCCGCTCGCCGGGGGACGCCCCGACCCTCGTGCGCTTCAACCCGAGTGGGCCGCCCAAGCCGGACACGACCGGCTCCGTTCGGTATTTCGGCCCTCCGCCCAATCGACCGGTCGGCCCAAACGCCCGCCAGAACGCCGGACGTCCGACCGAAGCCAACGAGCAGGCTTCGGCACCGCCTACAGGCCTGCAAATGGGCCAGCTCGGCCGACGTCGCGACCAGGCCCGACTCACTCGACTCGGCGTGCGGCCCACTGGACGCCTCCGCCGCAATCTCATCGAGGCGCCTTTCGTCGATGTGCCACCGACGCATGGTTGCCGCCAGTCGATCGCTCAGCTTGCTCATCGAGGACTCCTCACGATCGGCCCTGAGACGGGCTCGTCATCTGCCAGCAGACGCGCCAGCTTGCGCCTCGCCCGCCAGATGCTGGAGTAGACCGTTCCGCTCGCAACCCCCATCAGCTCTGCCGCCTCGTCCTGGCGGTAGCCCAGGCCGTAGACCAGCGTCACCGCCAGCCGCTCCCGTTCCGGCAGTCCGGCTATCGCCGCGGCCACGTCGACGTCCGGGAGATCCGCCGCGGGCAGACGCTCGANNGGCCCGTAACTTTGCCGGGTCACGCAACTGGCGAAGGTGGCCGCGGGCTTCGAGCAGCGACTCCTGAGCCACGTCCTCGGCGTCGGGCCCGGCTCCCAGCGCCCTCGCCAGGGCCGCCAGATCGCCGAACAGCGCACCATATTGAGAGTCGAACCCCTCCAGGTCTGTCATCGCCCCCATCGTGACGGCTTCCACACCCCTGTAGTGTGCGGCATACAACTGGTGCCTTTACAGGTCCCGACTCGCCTGCCCTCCGGCTCGACCCATCTTCGGGCCGCCCATTGTTCGCCTGCCTGATATTCGCCCGCCCGACACATATGCGGCATTTGCTAACCCCCGTGGCACGAGTCCGATTCGCAGCCCTCCGGCGCCCCGATTCGGCCACGTCGAGCACTCGGACATGCCGTTAGGCTCGCCGGCCGGCCTATTGACCTTGGACGGAGGCCGGATGCCGCTCACGCCGACTCACGTGCCGCCCCGCCCACCACGCCCGTCCCTGCGTCACGCGCCACGTCCGTCGGAGAGGATGCCGTGCCAGATGCGAGCACGACTCCCGAGAGCGCTTTCCAGGGACCGTTCCGCGCTATACCGTTGGAGCGTGCCCACGCACGACACCGAAACGGAGCGAATCCGCCGCATCTACGACCGCCGCTCGGCGACCTCCCCGTCTGAACGAGGCGACGCCAACCTCCGCTGGCTATGCGGGCAGGCAGAAGGCGAGACCCTGGAGATCGGGATCGGCCGTGGGCGGACGCTGCCGTTCTATCCGCGCGACGTGCACCTGACCGGCATCGAACTGAGCGAGGTTGCGCTGCGAGTGGCGCAAAGGCGAGTGCAGGACCTTGGCCTGGACGCCACCCTGCACCAGGGCGACGCCACCGCGCTGCCCTACCCCGACGACCACTTCGACACGGTCATCTTCAGCTTCGTCCTGTGTACTATCCCCGATGACCGCCGTGCCGTGGCCGAGGCCGTGCGGGTGCTGCGCCCCGCCGGTCGGCTGCTGCTCGTCGAGCACGTCCGCAGTCCCAATCCGATCGTGCGGGCAATCGAGCGGCTGGTTGAGCCGATCACAGTACGGTGGCAAGCCGATCACCTGCTGCGCGAACCCCTCGACCACGTTCTGGCCGAAGGCCTGGAGCTCGAGACGCTGCAACGGTCCTGGTTCGGAATCGTCGAGCGGCTGTCCGCGCGTAAGCCCGAAGCCGACGAGCTCGAGCAGACCGGCTGATATGGGGCCTTCAAGGCTTTCTGCGCCGCCCGTGTCTGGGGCCCTTCGCGTCTTCCGCCGCCCGCGTCCGGGCTTGGCGCTCGACCAGGTCAGCCGGTACTGGCCCTATCGCCAGCGACGCCGTGCCGCCGCCGACGGCGCGTTGCGAACGTGGAGAACTCCACCACTTCCGGCGATTCGACCGGGAGGAGCCTCAGCCCCTACGAGCCCGACGCAGCGGGCGACGGTGAAGCAGGAGCCTCGACTACGGGCGAGGCCGCCGCGTGCGGAACGTCCTGGTACTGCGCCGACTCGATCCAGCCGAAATTCGACAGCGGCCAGTAGCGCAGCCACGCCCGGCCGATGACCGACGACTTCGGTATCGGTCCGAAGACGCGCGAGTCCTGAGATTCCTCGCGGTGGTCCCCCAGGACGAACAGGTCGCCGGCCGGGACGCGCCAGCTCGACTGCCCGTTCAGCGGCACCGTCGGCTGCCCCTCGTACACGTAGGCCTCATCGAGCTTGACGCCGTTGACGTAGACGGAGTTGTCGTGAATCTCGACCAGGTCGCCGGCCACCCCGATAACTCGTTTGATGAACGGTATGTCCTGACCGTCCTCGGAGTAGCCCGCGGGCGGCTGGAAAACTATGACGTCGCCCCGTTTGTAGTCACTGAAGACCGGCGAGATCTTGTCCACCAGCACGTACTGGCCCGGGTCGAGGGTGTGCTCCATTGAAACCTGAAGGATCTGGTACGGCTGAGCGACGAAATGCTGAACGACGAAGAAGATGACGACGGTGAGAAGGATCGTCTCCACGATCTCGAGGAGGCAGCCGCGCCAGCGCTTGCTCATCCGGAAAAGCACCCCTCTGAGTGTCGCGAACCGCGCCGCGATAAGAATCGGCCAGACGGTCGCGTCCGCACTCCGGTCGCCACCGGCCTAGAAGGTAGCACCTCCGGAGGTATCAGGAAGAGTGACTGACGTCAGGAGACACTCCACGTTTCGGTAGATGCACGCGCGCATGATCCGCGGACGCAATCCGGCCGCGCACCGCCGACGCGCGAAGTCGGCTCAACCCGGCCACAATCCCCTCATGGGTGAGCACAAGGATCGAATGCTTCGCGGCGAGTTGTTCTGTTACAAGGACCCGGAACTGGAGGCGGGCAAGCACCGGGGCTCCAGGTTGCTGGAGCGACTGAACAGCACGGGTCGAGACGAGGCCGAAGCCAGGCGGGCAATCCTGGAAGAGCTGCTCGGCCACATCGGCGCGGACGTGGTCATCGTCAGCCCGTTCTATTGCGAGTACGGAAGCCAGATCACCATTGAGGACGGAGTCTTCATCAACCTCAACGCCATGCTCATCGACGTCGGCAGGATCGTCGTCAGGCAGGGCGCGATGCTGGGACCTGCCGTCCAGCTGCTGACCGCTACGCATCCGCTCGATCCCGAGGGGCGCGTCCATCAAGCCCTGGAGCTGGGCAAACCGATCACCATCGGCGAGGAGGCGTGGCTCGGAGGCGGCACGATCGTATTGCCGGGCGTGACCATTGGCGACCGCACCACCGTCGGCGCCGGAAGCGTGGTGACGAGGGACCTTCCGCCCGATGTCATCGCCGTGGGAAACCCCGCCCGGGTGATCCGCAAACGCCGAGACTGACCTGGATGAGTTCCCGCTGGTCGGAGTCCCGTTTGCCACTTTCCTGGCCGGGGAACACCGCAACGCCCTGGATCCGTCCCGGTGGCCGCGACTCGCTTGACGTGTGACCGTTCGCGGGTCACCTGGGAGGTCGAGCACGGCCGGTCNNGAAGGCAACTCACCCCGCAGCCCTCTTGTCGGGACATCGAGCCGCCGGCATCCCCAGGCTGTATCGTCATAGGCGTGAGCACTGTCGTCGAGTTCCGCGGTTCGTTTCGCCTCATGGAGGGCGATGGAGATCGCCTGCGGCGCACCGGCAAGGGCACCTGGTACGACCGCTGCGGCGAGCTGGCGATGACCGAGCACAACAACCCCAGGTGCGAAACCTGCGCCCGCGGCGGCAACTGCGGTCTCGACTGCACGCTCAGTCGGCTGGTCTGCCCCGGGTGCGGCGCCACCGCCTGAGGCGCCCGTTTAGCCGTCTCGCCGCGACCGGGGCGCCAACCTTGGCCGTCTAACCGGCCACACCGCCGCATCGAAGCCGCTAGAGTCCGGGAATGGAAATCGGCCTTGCTGTCGCCGGCAATCTGCAAGACGTTGCGGCTCTGGCCAGCCGGGCCGAAGCGGCCGGGATCGAGTCCGTCTGGCTGGCCGAGCTCGATCGTTCGGCCTTCGTTCAGGCCGCAGTCGCCATCTCGGCGACGTCGCGAATCGGGGTCGGGACGGCCGTTGCGCTGGCGTTCCCCCGCTCCCCCACCGTCACGGCGATGACCGCCTGGGACCTCGACGAGATGTCCGGCGACCGTTTCCTGATGGGTTTAGGCCCGCAGGTGAAGCGGGTCATGGAGGCCCGCTTCTCAGTGCGAGTGGAGAAGCCCGCCCCGCAGATGCGCGAGTACGTGCAGGCGGTCCGAACCGTCTGGGCCGCCAACCGAGGTGAGCCCGTGGTGCATGCCGGCGAGGTCTACCGGATCACGATGCCGACGTTCCACGGCCCATTGCGGCCCGAACGGCGCGACACTCCGATACTGATCGCGGCGGTCGGCCCCGTCATGTCCCGCGTCTGCGGCGAGGTTGCCAACGGGCTGCTCGGGCATCCGCTCGCGTCGCCGCGCTACCTGCGCGAAGCCGTAGCGCCGGAGATTGCCGCTGGCCTGAAGCGCGCCGGCCGGCCGAGCGATGCCTGCCCGATCACCGCCATGGCTCTCGTCTCTATCGGCGACGACGCCGCTGCGGCCAGACGCGCCGCGCGGCTCCAGATCGCCTTCTACGCCACGACGCCCTCCTACAAGCCGATCCTGGAGATGCACGGCCGCGGCGCGCTTCCAAGGGATCTTCGACGAGCATTCGTCAATCGCGACCCGGATCGAATGGCCGAGCTCATCGACGACGAGTTGCTGGACGCCATCGCCGTCGCCGGCCGTCCGGATGAGGCGCCCGACCGGCTCCGGGCCTGGGAAGGCGTGGCCGACCGCGTCGTCCTGGGCGTCCCTTGGTACGGGATGGATCGGATCCTTCAGAGCGATGCGATCTCGGCGGCCCTCGACCTGGGCTCGCGCGTGACCGCCGCAAGGAGAGATGCGACCGCCGCCACCTGAGAGCTCGCGCCCGTCGGTGCTATCCGGCAACGCCGGTTACCGGACCGCGGTTCAGCGATTGGCGCGCAGGGTCAGCTTGACGGTGGCATCGGACGACAACGGCTCGACGAGGCTGCCATCGGCCGTGGTCTCAATCCTGCCGCCGCTGACCGATTCGACGGTCTCTCCCACGAGGAGCAAACGCCAGCCCTCAGCAGCAGCATGGGGCGTCAACGTCACCTGCGTGCCCTTACGGCGAAGCTCGAAGATCGAGCCCGGCCGTCCGTCCTGGGAAGGGACCGCCACCTTCACCAGCGCGCCGTCGTCGATCGCGTAGGCCCGGAGGGTGACTCCTCGTGGGTAATCGTAGTCAGCCTTGGCCTCGCACTCGCCCATCGGCAGGACCGTATTCGGGCGGACGAGCAGCGGCAGGCTCGAACACGGATGGTGTTCCTCCCGCCAGGCCGGCCCTTCGACGACCGCACCGTTCAGGAGGTTCGTCCATCTCCCCGCCGGAACGTAGTACGTGACGCTGCCCGATTCCGAGAACACAGGAGCGACAAGGAGGCGCTCTCCGAGCATGTACTGGCGGTCCAGGTACTCGCAGCCCGGGTCGTCCGGGAACTCGAGGCACATGGCTCGCATCGTCGGGATGCCCCGTTCATTGGCTTCGACCGCTGCCCCGTAGAGGTACGGCATCAGGCGGTTCTTGAGCTTCGTGAACGAGCGCATAACGTCGACAGCCTCATCGTCGAACAGCCACGGAACGCGATAGGACTCGTTTGCATGGAGCCGGCTGTGCGAGGAGAGCAGGCCGAAGGCGAGCCAGCGCTTGAAGACGGACGCCGGAGGCGTTCCTTCGAACCCGCCGATGTCGTGGCTCCAGAAGCCGAAGCCCGACAGCCCGAGCGAGAGCCCGCCGCGGAGGCTCTCGGCCATCGACTCGAAGGTGGACGTGCAATCCCCGCCCCAATGGACCGGGAACCGCTGAGTCCCAGCAGTCGCGGAGCGGGCGAATACGACGGCCTCTCCCTTGCCTCGCCGCCCCTCGAGCAGCTCGAAGACAGTTCGGTTGTAGATATACGGATAGTAGTTGTGCATCCGCTCGGGATCGGAGCCGTCGAAGTAGGCGACGTCGGTAGGAATGCGCTCGCCGAAATCTGTCTTGAAACAATCGACGCCCATGTCCAGCAGGGCGTCCAGCTTGCCCGCATACCAGCGGCGAGCCTCCGGGTTCGTGAAATCGACGAGGCCCATACCGGGCTGCCAGCGGTCCCATTGCCAGACGTCGCCGTTCGGTCGCTTCAGGAGGTAGCCCCGGTCACGCCCCTCGGCGAAGAGCGGCGAGCGCTGGGCAATGTACGGATTGATCCACACGCACACCCGCAGGCCGTGCGCCTTCAGCTGCGCGAGCATGCCCTGCGGATCGGGGAACTGCCGCGTATCCCAGGCGAAGTCGCACCAGTTGAACTCGCGCATCCAGAAGCAATCGAAGTGGAAGACGCTCATCGGGAGGTCGCGTTCAGCCATCCCCCGGATGAAGCTCGTGACGGTCGGCTCGTCGTAGACGGTCGTGAAGGACGTACTGAGCCAGAGCCCGAATGACCAGGCCGGCGGGAGAGCGGGCCGGCCCGTCAACGCCGTGTACTTCTCCAGAATCTCCTTGGGACTCGGGCCGTAGATGACGAAGTACTCCAGGCCCTGGCCCTCGACGCTGAACTGGACGCGCGAGACTGTTTCAGAGGCGACCTCGAAAGACACGCGGCCGGGGTGGTTGACGAAGATGCCGTAGCCGCGATTGGTCAGGTAGAACGGTACGTTCTTGTAGGCCTGCTCGCTGCTGGTCCCGCCGTCTTCGTTCCAGATGTCGACGGTCTGCCCGTTCTTGACGAACGGTCCGAATCGCTCGCCGAGCCCGTACACGCACTCGCCCACACCCAGGCCGATCTGGTCGAATATGTAATGGCGGCCGGCTTCCGTGTCGACGATGCCTATGCCGTTATGCTCGCTCGAGGTAAGGACCCGACCCTCCGCCTCGTAGTCGATCCGCCACTCCTCGTCGCGGCTCACCCTTACCGTCAACCTGCCAGCGCTGAGCTCGAGCGCTTCGTCGGTCACCGACAACGCCACGGGTCCCGGATCTGTCTCGAGCGGGAACTCGGGCTTCTTCGGGACTTCGCCTTCGAAATGCGTCAGGCGGACGCCGACGACGTCGGGAAGCGGGGAGCTCAAGCGGATGGTCACGAGCGGGCCACCGAGCGTGTGGCCGCGGTGCTCGATCTTCCGAGTCGGCGCGTAGATGGTCAGCGCGTCGGTCGACTCGGCGACGTCGTACGCCTCGACCGGGTGCCAGACCGCGAGCCCGGGACGCATCTGCCAGTAGCCGTCGGAGAACTTCATTGCTTGTCGATCACCTTTCGCCAGTCGCGCTTCAAGCTGCCGTCGCGAACCCGGCTGCATGGTACCGAAGAACCTGCACCGCCGGGCGGAGGTCGCCGTCAGCCGGCGAGCCTGATCTCGATCCGAGGCGAGCCGGGGGCGGCTGTGACGAGCATGCCTTCAGGCGTGTTCTCGGCGGCGCCGCCGGTCACGCCCAATTCCGACACGGCGTTGACCAGCAGGAGCCGCCACGGTTTGGACCCCCGCACCTGCTCCGCGACCACGACCCCGGCGGCTCGGGTCACCTCGAAGGCGGAATCGGTGCCACCGCCGACCTCGGGCACCGCGACGGCCACCTTCACGTCCTCCGCCAGCTCGTATGCGCGAAGAGTCACGCCGTCCGCGAAGTCGTAGTCGGCCCTGTCGCTCCGAGCGCCCATGGCGACCACCGACCCGGGCCGGACGAGCAGAGGCAGGCTGGAGAAGTCGTGACGTTCCCCGATCCAGCCCGGTCCCTCCACGATTGTCCCGCTCAGCAGGTTCGTCCACCTGCCCGCCGGAACGTAGTACGTCGTGGCGCCAGACTCCGAAAACACCGGCGCCACCAGAAGGGACTCGCCGAGCATGTACTGGCGGTCGAGAAGAGCCGCCGTCGGATCGTCGGGGAACTCCAGCAACATGGCCCGCATCATCGGCACGCCGCTTCGTGAGACGTCCACGGCCGTTCGATACAGGTAGGGCATGAGACGGCACTTCAGGCGCGCGAAGTCTCTGAGGACCTCCACGGCCTGATCGTCGACGAGCCACGGAACGCGGTATGAATTGCTGCCGTGTAGCCGGCTGTGCGAGCTCAGCAGACCGAACTGGGCCCAGCGCTGGTAGACCGCCGCAGAGGGCGTGCCTTCGAAGCCGCCGATGTCGTGACTCCAGAACCCGAAACCGGACAAGCCCAGGGACAGGCCGCCGCGCAGCGTGTCGGCCATGGAGGGGAACGTGCTCTCGCAGTCGCCGCCCCAGTGGACCGGGAACAGCCAGCAGCAGGCGGTCGCCGACCGGGCGAAGACCACTGCCTCTCCCTGGCCGCGGCGCTCGCGGAGCAGCTCGAAGACAGCCTGGTTGTACAGATACGGATAGAAGTTGTGCATCCGTTCCGGGTCTGAGCCGTCGTGCCAGACGACATCGGTCGGGATGCGCTCGCCGAAATCGGTCTTGAAGCAGTCGACGCCCTGGTCGAGCAAAGCGGCGAGCTTGGCGCGATACCACGCCCGGGCATCGGGATTGGTGAAGTCCACGATGCCCATACCCGGCTGCCACTGGTCGCTCTGCCAGGGGTCGCCGTCTGGACGCCGGAGCAGGTATCCGGCCGCTGCTGCCTCGCCGAAGAGTGGCGAAGCCTGGGCCACGTAGGGGTTGATCCAGACACAGACCCGCAGGCCTCGCTCGTGGAGCCGAGCGAGCATGCCGGCCGGGTCGGGAAAGACTCCCTCGTCCCAGCTGAAGTCGACCCATTGGAACTCGCGCATCCAGAACGAATCGAAATGGAAGACGCTGAGGGGAATGTTTCGCTCGGCCATACCCTCGACGAAATGCGTCACCGTCGCCTCGTCGTAGTCGGTGGTGAACGAGGTCGAGAGCCACAGCCCGAACGACCAGGCTGGGGGCAGGGCTGGCCGGCCGACGAGGCCGGTAAACCTCTCCAGCACTTCCTTGGGAGTCGGGCCATAGATGACGAGGTACTCGAGCGATTGGCCCGCGACGCTGAAGCCGACCCGGTCGACCCGCTCTGTGGCGACCTCGAACTCGACCCTTCCCGGCTCGTTGACGAAGACGCCGTAGCCAGCGTCGGTCAGGTAGAAGGGCACATTCTTGTAGGCCTGTTCCGAGCCGGTACCGCCATCGCGGTTCCACATGTCGATCGACTGGCCGTTCTTGACGAACGGGCCGAAGCGTTCGCCGAGGCCGTAGACGTGCTCGCCCACGCCGAGCGAAAGAGCCTCGGCCATGAAGTGTCCGACCGCATGGCCGGGGTGGCCATGCCTGCCGTGGCCCGGCCATTCGATCGCGGCCATGCTCTTCGCGTCGCTGGTCGTAAGGGTCCGGCCGTCGGCAACGAACTCGAGGCTCCACGGACCCGTTCGATGGATGCGCGCCGCCATCCGACCCGATTGGAGACTCGCGACCGAGTCATCGACCTCCACGTGAACGCCTGGGGCCTCGCCGGGAAAGATCGGGAAGACAGGCCCCTTGGCTCGCCCGCCGGCGTGGTGCGTCACGCGAACTCTGATGACATCGACCGTCGGGGACGACAGTTCGATCGTCAAGGCCACCAGATCGTGCATCTGGGACCGATCCTGCGGCACGGCTGTCGGCGCAAGCACTGTCACCGTGTCATCGGTTGCGGTGACGCGGTGGACCACGGCCGGATACAGCGCCCGCACGCCATCACGCAACAGCCAGTAGCCGTCCCTGAACTTCATGAGTCCTCACTCCTGGCATACCCGTGATCAGTCTTCGACTCAAACCCGGCGCCACCTGCGACCAGTGCCCGAGGCCTGGGAACCGAGCCCAACTGCCACCGACCATGGCGTCCCCCACTACCCTGAAGGGCCGCTTCGCTACCTGTAGGACCCTGCCGTGATCCCCCGCGTCAAAGTCCGCTGGAACAGCAGGAAGAACACCAAGCATGGCAGAACGCCCAACAGCGCGGAGGCAGCGACCTGACTCTCGTTCATCATGTGCTGGCCCTGCGTTACGGCGACGGCCACCGGCACCGTGTACTGCGAGTTGGAGACGAGGAAGACCATCGGCAGGTAGAACTCGTTCCACGTCCAGATGAACGCAAAGACCATGAGCACTGCCAGCGACGGCCTCATGATCGGAACGACCACCTGCACAAGAAGCTGAAGCTTCCCGCAGCCGTCGACCTTGGCCGCATCCAGAATCTCCTTCGGAAAAGCCCTCATCACGGATGCAATGAAGTACGTTCCGAAAGCACTCTGGATGACCGTAAACATGATGATCACTGAGAGCTGCGTGTTGTAGAGGCCCAGTGGCTTGGCCATGTAGTAAAGCGGATACACGATGGCTTCATTGGGCAGGATGTTGGCCATCATGAAGAACACCAGCAACGGGAGAGCGCCTCGGATTCTCCCGATGCCCAGGGCGAATGCGTTCAGAAGAGACAGAGTCGTCGCCAATACAGCCACAGACCCGCTGATCACGATGCTGTTCCTGAGCGCTCCACCAAAGTCGACCGCGTTCCAGAACGACGCGATGTTGTTCAAAGTCGGGTCTTGCGGCAAGGACAACGGCCCGTTCGCGGCGAGGTCTGTTGGGGTCTTCACGGCATTGACGGCGATTATTGCGAACGGCGCGAACATGACGGCGAGCAGCGCGATCAGCCCAAAGAGCACGCCGTAGGCCTGTACGGCGCCGAGAACGCTTGAACGCCTGATTCGGCCCTGGTTCGGCTTTCTTGTCCTGGGCGCAGGCTGCTCTTCCATCGCCATACTGGTGGTCATGTTAGAAGTCCTCGGCGAGGTCGCGCCTCGCCTGGAGATTGATGAAGACGACGGCAACAGCCAGGACGACAACGGTCACGATCGTCGCCACTGCGGATCCCAGTCCAACCTGGGACTTCTGGAAGAAGTTCAAGTACGTGTAATAGGATGGCACGTAGGTCGCCGTACCAGGCCCGCCCCTCGTCAGAACGAATACCTGGGCAAACACTTTGAACGTAGCGATAGTGGTCATCAGAACGACGACGAATATCTCCGGCCGTATCTGGTGGATTGTCACGTGTATGAATGTCTGCCAGCCGGAAGCTCCGTCGAGGGCCGCCGCTTCGATGATGCTCTGATCCATTCGCTGAAGGGCGGTGAAGAAGATAACGAGCGGGAACCCGACCTGGAACCACACCATCATTCCCATCACCGAGAAGAGAGCGATGTCCGGGTTGCCCAGCCAGTTCTGTGCGAGAACCCCGAGGCCGACCCCCTGAAGAATCGAGTTCAGGGCTCCGTCGGGTGTCAGGATCCAGCCCCACACGACACCGGCCACCGCCACTGGCATCACCTGCGGGAGGTAGAAGCCCGCTCGGAAGAAGCTGGCGGTCTTCTCGCCGAACCTCCGGCTGACGTAGCTGTACAGCACGCCGGCGAGGAGCAAGCCGAGGATCGTCGGTATCACGACCATGGCAAGGAGCAGAATGAGTGTGTTCTGGAACGACGCCACGAAGTATGGATCGCTGAGCAGATTGACGTAGTTGTCGATGCCGATCCATTTCGGCAGCTGCACGCCGTTCCAGGTCGTGAAGCTGACCGCGATCGTGGCCGCGAATGGCACGATGATGACGAGCAGGAACATGACGAGACCGGGAAGCAGAAACACCCAATAGCCGCTGTCGAGCGAACTCTTCTTGCTCTTGGCGGCTCTTCCGGATATCACCTCAAGTGCCTCCACACCCCGATACGAGGCGACTCATTCGCACCAGCACGACCCGGGTTGCTCATGGAAAGATAGCCTGCCCGCAGGACCGCCAGAGGAAAGGGCACTGGCGGCCCTGCGGACGAGCGGCCCTAGCTAGATGCTGGGCTTGCCGGAGTTGTACGCCGTGGCGAGCGCGTCGAGGAACTTGGACGGGTCTTCCCCGTTCATGAGGTTCTGCACGTTCGAAACGAGGACGTTGTAGAAGCCCGGGACCGGCCAGTCAGGATAGTAGGCCAGCCCATCGTTCTTGAGCAGCGTCTGGAAGTTCTGGTTGAACGTTTGGAGCGCCGGATCGCTGATCGCCGTCGGATCCGCGGCGACCGGCAGGCCGCCGGCCCGACCCATGATGTTCTGGATCGGCGTCGTGAGCGTGATGTCGATGAAGTCCTCCGCCAAGTCCGCGTTCTTGGACCCGCTCGGAACCACCCAGATGTTGCCGCTCGAACCGGGGGCGAGGGTGTTGCCTGGGAAGAGGAAGATGCCCCACTTGAACTTGGTGATCTCGGTGATGAACGAGCCGTACCACCAGCTGCCGGTCGGGAAGATCGGGCTCTTCCCGGCCATGAAGGCATCGCCGCCCTGCTGGGCGGTCAGGGATACCTGGTTCTTGGTCAGGTACCCGTTCTTCATCCACTTGGCGAACTCGGTTGCGCCGAAGGTCAGCGCCGTGTCGTGGAAGTCGACCGCGTTCGCGTACATCTCATAGTCGTTGATCCACTGGCGGTTCGCCTGGCTCAGGACCAGCTGATAGAAGATCTGCTGGGCCGGATACTCGGCTCCACCGGTCGCGACCGGTGTGATGCCGGCCTTGACGAAGATGTCCATCGCCGCCTCGAAGTCGGCGAGGGTCTTCGGGACCGTAATGTTGTACTTGGTGAACATGTCCTGGTTGTAGTACACCATGACGTACTCACCGTATGTCGTCACGCCGTACCACTTGCCGGTCCCCATGACTCCCTTGGGGCTGTACATGCAGGTCGTCTGCAGGCTCGGGGTGAGGATCTTGTCCCAGCCTCGGGCTGTGGCGACACTCGTGAGGTCTGTGAGCAATCCCTGCGTCGACAGGAGGCCCGCAGTCGCGTTGCCCTTGTTGTACTCCATCACGTCGGGCGCAGCGCCCGAGTTGAGGATCATCGATGCGTTCGACTGGATATCCTCGAACGCCTTTGCCTCGTGAGTGACGGTGCAGCCAGGGTGGGTGGACTTGAACGTGTCGATTGCAGCGGCCCAGGACTGGCCCATGGCGCTGTCGGCCGATTCATAGTCCCAGATGGTGAGCGTGCGGCCCGTGTAGTTGGGCGTCGTGGGCGCCGGCACGATTGTCGGACCGGGGGTGGGATTCGCGCCGGCGGGCGTGGGCGCGGGCGCCGTGGTGGGTGTAGCAGCGGTGGAGGAGCATGCTGCGGCGACTGCCGGCAGAACGGTCAGGCCGACTGCGCCCAGCACACCCTTCTTGAGAATCTCGCGACGCGTTACTGGACCTTCCAACTCAGGCATGTTTCCCTACTCCTCCGTGTTGGGCTCGTGAGCAGTTGATCAACGTAGACCCGATCGGTAACGGTGCCTTTGCTGTCCCTCTTGAGATGGCACGAGCGCCACGAAAACTGGGTTGCGGACAGCACTCGTCGGGCATTGCCTGTTACTACTCTCACCTCCTTGAAATCGCGGCGCTTTCTGAAGGCCAATTGGCTTGGCGGAATGGGTAGTGGAGGGCGGGCCTATCCCGTTGCGACTCGTGATGAACCGGACTTTTGATGCGGCCTGGTGGCTGGGTCCGGTGACGGACCGGTACTGCCGCGAATGACAAGGCGGCACGGCAGCAGCTGCTGCACGAGTTCGCGATTGCCGTCCTCGAGCTGCTCAATGAGCATCTCCACACCGAGTCGGCCGAGCTGCGCGCTTTGCGGAGTCATTGCCGTCAGCGGCGGCAGCGTCATCTCGGCGACGCGGGCCGACGAGACAAGGGACACGATCGAGAGGTCGTCCGGAATCCTCCAACCGCGCCGTGAGGCTCCCTGCATCACGCCGAACGTCGCCGGCTCGTTCATCGTCACCAGCGCCGTCACGTCTGGATGTGCCGCTATGAGATCCTCGAAGACGTCCTGCCCGGCCATAGCCGAGTCCCCGCAAAAACGACTGATCGGCGTCAGGCCGGCCGAAGTGGCCACGAGGTTGAACCCTGCGGCCGCGCGAACGGAGGGACCGTAGCCGGCGGTGAACGCTTCCTCGGCGTGATTGAGGAAGGCGATCTGGCGGTGGCCCAGCCCTACGAGATACGTCACGGCATCGCGAGTCGTCTGCTCGAAGTCGATGTCGACGAAGCCGATATCGGAAACGGCGGCCGGTCGTCCGATCATGCTGAATGGGACGCCGATCTGCCGCAGCAACTCGATCCGCTCGTCGTTCAGCCGGACCTCCATGACGAGCACGCCATCGACGAGGCTCTGGCGAACGAGCTGTTGGAGCTCGCCGACCGCGTGGATCTCCATAGGCCACAGTACGAGGTGATACCCCATGCCCTGGGCGGCTTCCGCCGCCCCGGTGACGAATTCGAGCTCGGTGGCTCCGAAACCGCGCGGCAGCGCCGGGAATAGCAGGGCGATGATGCGGCTCCGCTTGCTCGCCAGACCCCTCGCCAGCGCATGCGGTTGATAGCCGAGCTCGGTCATGGCCTGCCAGATCCGAAGGCGCGTCTCCTCGGAGACGGGCCGCGTACCGTTCAAGGCGTAGGACACGGTGCTGAGGGCGACGTTCGCCTTCTTGGCGACTTCAAGCATCGTCGGTGCGGACATCGATACTCCGAGAAGCTGCCTCCCGCCGGGAGTAAGATCTCCGTCGAAGCGCATAGTCGAAGCGTGTAGTCGAAGCGCTTCGACGGCACGCTAGCCGAGCGGCCGAGCGGTGTCAAGGAGAAAACGGCGAGCAGGCCAAATCGCCTGAGGCAGAGTCCAAAGCGGCGGCAGGAGTTCGAGGTTCAGGCTCAGGGAGGACAGACCGTGACACAGGACTTCTTCGCGGAGGTGCCGGAGCGCATCCCCTTCGGCGGCCTCGAATCGGGCGATGAACTGGCCTACAAGGTCTACGAGCCCGATCGGCTCGTTCTCGGCAAACGCATGGAGGACCACCTCCGGATCGCCGTCTGCCTGTGGCATTCGTTCGCCTCGCCGGGCTCCGACATGTTCGGCTCCGGCACGTGGGACCGCCCCTGGTTGGACTCCGGAATGGATCCCCTCGCCGCCGGGCGGGCCAAGCTCGACGCCGCTTTCGAGTTCTTCGCCAAGCTGGGTGCCCCGTTCTACTGCTTCCACGACCGCGACATCGCTCCCGAGGGCGCGACATTTGCCGAGACGAAGGCTCGACTGGCGGCGATGGTCGACTACGCGGCCGAGCAAATGGCTCGGACCGGCGTGAAGCTCCTGTGGGGCACCGCCAACCTCTTCGGCCATCCGCGCTACGCCGCCGGTGCGGCCACCAATCCCGATCCCGACGTGTTCGCCTACGCCGCCGCCCAGGTGAAGCTCGTGCTGGAGGCGACAAAGCAGCTCGACGGCGCCAACTACGTTCTGTGGGGCGGCCGAGAGGGCTACGACACGCTCCTCAACACGGACCTGGCCCGTGAGGAAGCGCAGCTCGCCCGATTCCTGAGCCTGGTGGCCGAGCACAAGCACCGGATCGGCTTCAGCGGCACTCTCCTGATTGAGCCCAAGCCCCACGAGCCGACCAAGCACCAGTACGACCACGATTCCGCGGCCGTCCACGGATTCCTCGTCCGCCACGGCCTGGAGGGCGAGTTCCAACTGAACATCGAAGCCAACCACGCGACGCTGGCCGGCCACAGCTTCCATCACGAAGTTGCCTACGCCGCTGCCAACGGCATTCTCGGCAGCATCGACGCCAACAGGGGCGACTACCAGAACGGCTGGGATACGGACCAGTTCCCCAACTCGGTCGACGAGCTGGCCCTGGCGATGTACGAGATCGTCCGGGGCGGAGGCCTTACCACGGGCGGCTTCAACTTCGACGCGAAGCTGCGCCGCCAGAGCCTGGCCCGGACCGACCTNNTTCCACGGCCACATCGGCGGCATCGACACGCTCGCCCAGGCGTTGCTCGTAGGGGCGGCCATGGTCGAGAGCGGCGAGCTATCGCGGCTGCGCGAGGAGCGTTACGCCGGCTGGTCGGGCGAACTCGGCAGGTCGATCATGTCGGGCGGCGTCACTCTCGAGGAGCTCGAGCGACGGATCTCGAGAGGCGACATCGACCCTAAGCCAGTGTCGGGCAAGCAGGAGCTGCTCGAGAACCTGGTCAACCAGCAGATCTGGGCGGCGGAACGCCGAGCTCGGACCGACACGGCGCCCGCCGGCTGACCCTGCCAACCCCGATCGGTCGGGCGACACGCCGAGCGCTGGCCGGTCTTCGGGATCGAATGCGGCGCGGGGATCGAATGCGCCGCCACCCGCATCGCTAGACTCGTCGGCGCGCCAGGCGCCGCGCACGGATCGTCTTCCGGCGGCTCGGAGTCTCCGGATGCGTCCGGACTCGTGCGGCGCTCGGAAGGCGAAGAGCGCCTATGCGGGGGCATGATGACTGGCTGGCTGACAGGATTCCACTGGCGAAGAGCGCTGACGATCGCCGGGGGGGTGGCGCTGGCGGCCTGGTTTGCCTACTGGAGCTGGCAGACCATCCGTTTCTACTTCGAAAGTTTCCCTTACCACCTCGACATGTTCGGGTTCGACTCCCGCATCTATCTGCACGGGGCGCGAACCTGGCTTGCCGGTGGCGATCCCTGGACCGCATCCGCCTCCCAGCATTCATGGACACCCGGAGCCTCGGACGTTCCGTATTACTTCACCGGTCCCCCGCCAACCGTCCTGGCGTTCGTTCCGTTCGCCTGGCTGCCCGACGGCCCGTTCACAGCCGGCTGGCAGGCTCTCACCATTGGATCGGCGCTCTACATCCTTCGACGACTGCATCTGCCGGTCTGGTGGCTCATGTTTCCGCCGCTGGCCCAGGCGGTCTTCGTGGGCAATCCGCATGTCGTCTGCCTGGCGCTGATCCTTAGCGGCGCAAGCGTCCTGGCGGCGCTCGCTCCTGCGATGAAGGCGTACGCGGTGCTGCCGATGATCGGCGAGCGACAGTGGCGAGCTCTGGAAATCCTGGCGGTGGCCGGCGCACTCTCGCTGGTCGTTTGCTGGCCGCTGTGGGCCCAGTACGCGGCCGACTATCAGCACATTCAGGCGTGGATCTCCGACGCCACATGGGGCGGGTTCTCCGCCTCTCGAGACCTGCGGCTCTTCGTCGTGGTGGCGGCCGCCCTCGGTGCGCTCGCGGTCATCGACTTCCGCGCGGCAGGCTGGCTCGCTGTGCCGGCGCTGTGGCCCGCGGCGGAGTACTTCTACGCCTCGTTCGCGCTGCCGCTGCGATCGCCCTGGCTCGCGGCGGCGCTGGCCGTCCCGGCAACCCAGGCCACCGCCCTCGTGCCGTGGACCGTCGTCGCCTACGCCCTGACACGGATCGCGCTTGCGCTGGGCCGCCTTTTGGCACCCGCAGCCGGGACCGGCGCCGTGCCCGAGGACCTCGAGGATGCCGGCATGCCGTGATGCTCGGCGCGCCACCGGGCGCGTTGGGTGACGGCGGCGTGTCGTCTCACGCTCGAAATGGGGATTGGCGTCCCCGGCGGGATTCGAACCCACGACCCGCCGCTTAGAAGGCGGCCGCTCTATCCACTGAGCTACGGGGACACCTGTTGGACACCGCGGCTAGCGTACTCGAAGGGGGGTTGCCGGCCAAGTCGATCGAGGCCGAGCGCGCCGGTCGGCGCAAGACGAACCCGACCAATCCAGGTATCGCCAGCCGGTCCACGCGACATCCGCGGCCACCCTGCCCGGGGCAGAGACCGCCGACTATCGTCCTTTCGTCCCATCGTTGCCCGGCCTGACCGGTGCTAGACTCCGGTCCTCTTCCGTCATCGACCGGCAGCCGGCCGCGCTCTTCGGAGGCCTTCAACGTGGCATCGCTCTCGCTCGAGTTCGATCGGGCCGACCTGCCGACGGCGACCGACCCGAGACCAGCCGCTTTGACTCGGGCGGGCGACGGTCTCCCGTCGTCCAACGGCCAGCTCGCCCTTGAACTCCCGAGCGAGCTGCCCCATCTGGCCATCGCGCCGGAATGGAAGGATCAGCAGCGTCTCTGGGGCCACAGCTTCCATCCCATGTGCTCGTACCTTGCGAGCTTCCCGGCCGGCCTGGTTCATGCCTTCATCGCCCGATACACCCGCCCTGGCGACGTGGTGCTGGACCCGTTCAGCGGCCGCGGGACTACACCGCTTCAGGCGTGCGCCGAGGGCCGAATCGGCGCCGGCAACGACCTCAACCCGTTCGCCCAGATCCTGACCGCGGCCAAGGTCGACCCGCCCACGAAAGCGGACATCAAGACTCGCGTCGCTTCGCTCCGTCTGGCCTGGGCCGCCTCGGCAGCCGAGTGGAACGCCCTCGCCGAAGCCATAGTGGCGCACCCAGGCTCGCCCGACGTCGTGGCCCCGGGGCCTGGCAGTCGACCGATCGCCGCCCCCGCCGGTTCGGGCTCGAGGTCGCCGGGTCGATCGAACGATCACGCCGGCTCCCTCGCGATCCGGCCGGACTCTTCGGTACCTGCCGAGGTCGCGCTCGCCTTCCACCCTCGAACGCTCGCCCAGTTGCTCTACCTGCGGGCCGGCCTGGACCCCGACGATCGCACCGACCGTTTCATCCTTGCGACGATGACGGGCATCCTCCACGGCAAGAGCGCGAGCTATCTGTCGGCGGTCATGCCCAACACGTTCAGCATGGCGCCGCGCTACGTCAGAGACTTCGTGGCGCGGACGGACTTCCACTCGCCCGAACGCGACACCTTCGCGCTCCTCGACGACAAGCTGCGCCGGCTGTACCGCCAGCCCCTGCCCGCCGCCCGGGGGATCGCCCTGCTCGGCGACGCTCGCGACGCCGGCGTCCGGTTCCGAGAGTCACTCCGCGCCAGAGGGCTTCCCGAGCGGGCCCGGCTCGTGGTCACCTCCCCACCCTACCTGCGGGTCGTGAAGTACGGCTACTACAACTGGCTGCGGCTGTGGCTGCTCGGCTACGACGCTTCCGCCATCGACGACCTCCTCGATGACGCGCACCACCGCGACGCGTATCTGGTCTTCATGCGCGAGGTCCTGCGCGGACTGCGCTCCGCCCTGGCCGACGATGCGGTCATCGCCATGGTGATAGGCGACGTGGAGATGGACCGCGGCCGGCCGGCGAACGGGGGCGTTGGTCTGGCCGAATCCGTCTGGGAGCTGGCCGCCGCGCCAGAGGGCTATCGACTGGCAGGCATCGCCACCGACGACATAGCCGCGGGCCGGAAGATGACCAAACTCTGGGGTGACGCGGCCGGGCAGGCCACTAAGTTGGACCGGATACTCGTCCTGGCAACAGGCGAGGCCGGTCGCCGCCGGGCAATCAACGGTGCCTCTCTCCCAATCGACTGGGACTGGCCGCCACGGGCGCCGCGCCTGCTGTAGCGTCCCCGGCGCCAGCTCACCAGCCGGCATCCATGGAGGGCGCGACGTCCTGCCGCCCGGGCCAATACAATCGCCTCATGCAGCCGATGTACGAACCCGGCGACCTCGCCGCGATGGACCCGCTCGTCCTTATGAAGAACCTCGACCACGTCCGGATGACGAGCCGGCGGCTGAGCTACATCCTTCAACAGCAGGTCCACCTGTACACGCCGACAGCCAACGAGCTGCGCGATCGCATCGATTCATACGTCGAGGCTGAGCGCCAGATCGAAGCCGAGATGGCCCGGCGGCAGCTTCGCTCCTAGACGCACCTGCTGCCCATGCCGGGCGTACCAACGAAAGGCCCTCCCACCAGGGAGGGCCTTGTAGCATCGGGCAGCCCAACGAAACCGCCACGGCCAACCGGTGGACGCGGCGTGCCCTTGCTCAGCGGGCCGCGATAACGAAGGCGCTGGCGCGTCGAGGACCCTCTGCGTTCTCCTCGGCTGGGTCCGTGCGAGCCGGGACGGCAACCATCAGTCCAGCCGGCAAGCCAGGGTGTCGCTGGGCCTCCTGGCTCACGACCTCGGAGACGAGCCCGGCGAGGCGGGGCATCTCAACCAGACCGAAGGCAATGCCATGTTCGGCAAGTTCACCGAAACCCCAGCCGTGGTACAGACCTCGGCTCGCGACGTGGCACATCTCGTCATAGAGTTCGGGCCAGCCAACGCGCCTCCGTCGATGACAGAATCGGACGAAGTCGAAGGCGGCATCGTTGGCGACGGGATCCTCGGGACGCCTGCGCGAATCCATATGTGCACTCGCTCCTCTTCCGTGCCAGACCGAATCCGAAACCTGGTGGCGGACCGCAGGCTCGGTCCAGGTTGGGGCTCGGTCCCCCCGCGTGTCTCTCCTCCGCGGCAAGGTTGGGTGCATGCTAGGCGCGCTCCGCCCCCCCGGGAAGAGCTTTCTCCACCAAGTCGTCCACCAAGTTCTCCACAGAACGGCCGTTCTAGGACCGTCCATTCGAGCGACACGAAGAAACCGATCGATCGAGGGCCAGACCCCGTCCCGAGGCATCTGACCGACCGTGATTCGAGCGGGCCGAAAGTCCCGCAGAAGGCCTCGATCGGCCCGGAACAACCTCCGGACCTGCGGCCGACTCGCCTGGTGACGCTGCCGGCGCGCGTTCAGCCTGGCAAGAGCGCCTGGGCCGCTTCACGCTCTGGCGCCGCACGGGCTGTAGAAGCAACGCCCCCGGGGCGCGGTCCGGGGGCGTTGGATGACGGCGAATGGTACCGCATATCGGATTCGAACCGATGATCTCAGCCTTGAGAGGGCTGTGTCCTAGGCCTCTAGACGAATGCGGCATCGGGGGCCGCCCTGTGGCGGACCGGGCGGGATGATAGCAGGCACCGGCGGTGCACGCCAACCCTACTCTCGCGCCAGCCTTCCTGGCTTGCGGCGGGACCAGTTCCCATCAGGCGCGGGCTACATCCGGTGCGATTCCAGGAATGCCCTCACCCCATCGGCAACCTGCTGGAAGCTCGATTCGCCGATCACCAGGCCGTAGTGCGAATGGGCGCCGAATGGCTCGTAGGTGCCGCCAAGCCAGTCGGCGAGCCGCTCGGCGCCCGCCGCGGATGACGTTCCGTCAAGGCCGGCACCGACGACCAGAATCGGCACGCCGACGAGGCGAGATCGATCGATGGCGATGCCTTCGAGAACCTCGCGCTTGACCTGGCCCGATTCGTGCGGCTTCTGCCCAAAGAGGTGCTGCAAGCGAACGATGTCGGCGATGGTGAGGTCGCGATTCTCGCGTTGCAGCTTCTCCGGCAGCGTCTCCCAGCCGATTTGGTCGCGTCCGTAGACGTCGGGGATCTCGCGCAACTCGTGCGGCCGAACGGGCGGGCGCAGGTCGCGGGGCAGCTCACTGTCGAGCAGGACAACCGCGCCGACGGAGTGCCGCTCGGCCGCCTTGAGCGCGAGCAGACCGCCCATGCCGTGTCCCACGGCCACGGCACCTGAGCCTAGCTTGTCCATTACCGCCACGACGTCCTCGACATAGTCGCCGAAACAGACCGCGGCGATCTCCGTCGTCTCGGACCAGAAGTGGTTGCGCAGGTTCAGGGCGTGGCCCTCCCAGCCACGGCTGGCGAAATAGGAGAGGTACCGCTCCCAGATCCAGGATCCGGTCATCTCGCCGTGGATGAACAGCAACGGCCGACGGCGCGAGCGCCGCTCCGGCATCCACGATTCCACGTACAAGCCGCGCTCGGACAGCTCGATCTCATCCTTGCGGATCGGCCGGCCGTTGGCGCCGACGGGATGTGGTCGGGCAACATGCAGCTCGTCGGGTGTGTTGTCACTCATCTTCCAAGCATTCCTTGAGCACGCTTCGTCGGACCGACCTCGCCCCCGACCTCACCACTCGTGGGGGCTGATGACCAGGCCGGTGAGGGCCTTGGGGTAGAAGTAGGTCGACTTCTGCGGCATCACGTCTCCGTCTGCGGCCACAGCCGAGATCTCGGCCACGGGCGTCGGGTCAAGCAGGAAGGCAGCATCCGCACCGTCGTGCCCAGTGTCAACCCAGTCGAGGGCTTCGGCAACGGACTTGCTGTAGGTCAGGCGACCCGCCGCTATCGCTGCAGCGTCGATGCGGCACAGCCGATCGAGGGCGACCTGCAAGAGCATGACGTCGAGACGCCGGAGCGCGGCCCCGCCCTCGTCGAGAGACCTGGCGAACTCGTCGCGCCGGGCCGTCAGGACCGCTCCCCCGTTTCTCGTCCACAGCCCAAAGCGGCCTCCTCCGCCGATCACATCCGCCGAGGCAAATGCGGCTGCGAGCGCATCCCGACTCTCCACCGGCTTCACCTCGAAGAGCCAGGGGGCGTGATCCAGCAGGTCGCGAACGCCCTCTTCGCCGAGGCCTCGCGCGATGCGGTGGGTCGGCAGGACGGTCAGCTTCTGCCTGGTCGTCTCCAGGAACAGCGTCATCACGTATTCGAATGCGGGATCCGTCTCGCCCGTCTTGTTGGCCCGCCGCTCGTCGCGGTATCGAAGCGCGGTTTCATAGCGGTGGTGGCCGTCGGCAATAGTGATCGGCCTGCGGCTCGCTGCGTGGATCAGAGTCGCGACGAGGTTGCCCTGGGGCCCGTCTTCGGGCACGGCCCACAACCGGTGGCGCACGCCATCGTCGTCGAGTATGTCGACGTCTGGGCTGTGCGCTCCGATGGCGGCCAGCGCCTTCATCGCCCGTCCACTTGGGTCGGCGAACAGCCCAACGATCGGGCTGGTGTTGACAGCAGTCGCTCGCAGCAGCTTGTGGCGATCTTCCTTTGGCGCCGACAGGGTCCTCTCGTGCGGCAGCACGCCAGAACCCCGAACGAGGTCCTCGAGGCGCAGACGGGCGAAGAAGCCACGCTGAGTTCGAACTTGATCGCTGCCGGGGACGCGATATGTCTGTTCGTAGCAGTAGATGCTGGCCTGGCCATCCGTACGGAGTGTGCCGTCAACGCGCCAGTTCGACAGCATGCGGGCAGCCCGCCTGTACCGGTCGTCCGGCTCTTCGCCGGCCTGGATCTCGGGCAGGTCGAGTCGCACCGCGTTGGCCGGATGGCGTGCCAGAAGGATCTGGTGCAAATCAGGCCCGATCACGTCGTAGGGAGGGCAGACGACGCGGCTCAGATCTCCGACCACTTCCAGGTCGAAGCGGAGTGCGCGAAAGGCTCGAATCTGTGGCAACCGGGGCTCCCTGTGCAGACGACTATGCAGATCTCGGGCTTTCTAGCCGGCAGCGACGCGTTCGCGAGCCGATTCGACCGCCGGGATCAGGCCTGATCGTACGGTAACGGAGCTCGAAGGGCGAGTCTGCCTCCGAGCGCCGAGCGCCGAGCGCCGCGAGGCTCGTCAATCGGAACCGTGCTGTGAGCACGTTTCGACGCACGCTGCTACTTTTCTCGTCATGGACCGGGAACCTGCCGTTACAACTGACCTGCCATCGGCCTCAGTCGCGGCGTCCTCCCGGTTGGCGGCAATCCCGGCAGCCCGCACGGGTGCGCCGCTCGCCGGCGCCGAGCACGAGAACGGTCCGGCCCATCCTTTTGAGCACGGCACCGACGCCCAGATGATCGAACGGCGAGTACGCACCGTCACGCCTCTCGTTACGCCTTCTCCCGGACCGGGCGCCTCGTCGACTCTCCGCCGCGAAGTACTCTATGCGCTCAGGACCGGCGGGCCCGCTTCTCCGGATCAGGTGGCCGACCGCGTGGGCGCGAGCCGTACCGGCGTGCTGCAGCAGCTCCGCACGCTGGAGTCCGCGGGCCTGGTGACTCGCAGCCTGAGCCGCCACGGCGTCGGACGCCCGCGCCACGTCTACGACCTGACGGCCGCCGCTCAGGAACTCTTCCCGGCCAACTACGGCGCGCTTGCCCAGTCGTTCCTGACCGCGATCCGATCAATCGGCGGCGAGGCGTTGATCCACGACGTTTTCGAGGCGCGACGTCAGCAACTCAAGGTGCGGATCGGCGACCGACTGACAGACCGTCTGCCGAGCGGAGCGTCGTTGTGGGAGAGAGTCCGCGAAGTGGCGAGCTACGAGGATGAAACCGGCTACCTCGGCCGGGCCGCGCGCGACTCGGACGGAACCATCCGGCTCAGCCTGCACAACTGCGCCATCTCCGGCGTGTCAGGCCCATACCCCATCGCCTGCGAGGAGGAGCTGCAGCTTCTTGGCGAGGTCCTCGGCGCGCAGGTTACCCGTGAGTGCCATATCCCGTCTGGCGGTCGTAGCTGCACCTACCGAGTGCAGCCAATGGATAAGTAGGCGCCTCGATCCGGCCGCGCAGCCCCCGGTCGTGCCGTCCCCGGCTGCGCAGCCGACGCGAGACGAGGCTCGCGCCCTAGGCCTCCTCGCGCTCGACCTCTTTGCGCTTGGCCGGCTCCCGGACGGCAGCCGCAACGTCGGTCACCCTGGGCACGAACGATGCCTGCAGCGACGTCTGGGCCGCCTGGACCTGCTCTTCGTACGACAGGATGCCAAGCCGACCGAGCGTGGCAAGCTCGTCGCGGATGTACGTCCGCAGCATCTCGGGCCCGTCTGTGCTGATTGCGAAGCGAATCTCGTTGCGGCGGAACTGGTCGAAGATCCAGCGGAACTCCTCCCAGCCAGATACGACGCCGGTCTGGAGATTCGAAGTCGGGCACACTTCCAGGACGATTCCGCGCTCGCGCAGCATGGCCATGGTTCGGGGATCGTAGGCCGACTTGACGCCGTGGCCGATGCGGTCCGGCTCGAGCATCTTCACGACCTCGGCCACTTCCTCGACCGGCCCGGCTTCACCCACGTGAACCGTTATCCCGAGCCCGAACTGCCGTGCGCGGCGGAAGAGATTGCGGTAGTCGGCCGGGCGAAATTCCGCCGCCTCAGGCCCGGCAATGTCGACGCCGACGACGCCTCGATCCCGCCAGGCGATGGCCTTCTCAACGATGATCTCGTTGAGGTCGAAGGGGAAGGCGCGATCCAGGCAGAAGATCAGGCCGGGCCGAATCGGGTATTCGAGCGTCGCTCGATCCATTCCCCGCAGCGCGGCCGCGACGATGTGGTCAAGGTCCTGCTCGCCGCCGCGGTTGCGCTTCATCGGGTTGAAGCGCAGCTCCATCGTGGTGACGTTGTTCTTGCGATAAGCTCCGCCGACAACTTCGTAAACGGAGCGCTCCATCGCCAGCGGCGACGATTGGATCAGCTCGGTCCAGTGGAACAGGTGCAGGTAGCCATCGAAGGAGTGGCCGCGGGTCGGCGAGGCGGTGATCATCTCGCGGAATTCCCAGTAGTCCTTCGTCGGCAGCTTGATGCCCTGCTCGTGGGCGATGCCCCACATGACCGAGGGCGTGACGGCGCTGCCGAGGTGGCAGTGGAGCTCGGCGAGCGGCATGCGACGCGGCAGCTGGCGGACCATTGGCGAGAGCATAGCCGCTCCGCCGCCAGATGCTCTGGGCCCCAGTCGGCGCGCCCCCTCGTCTGGCGCCGCGGGCCGGGGCCGCGGACCCGGAAGGCCCGCCGTCGCAGCCCGCCACACTTCTGCAACCGAGACGCAACCGCCAGTGTCGGATGTGCCTTGCACGAGCCCTCGGCGGCGGCTACGCTGCCCGCACCGATACCCATATGCACGTCGAGGGTGGACGACGAGCGGTTTTGGGGAGGTCCACGAGGACAGGAGGAACTAGCGTGATTCCATATCGATTCCGCATTGCCGGAATCCTCACTGCAGTGGCGCTAGCCGTCGGCGCGTGCTCGTCGGCTGCAGCAACCCCGACGCCGACCGCGCCTCCGGCCCCGGCCGCGACCACCGCGCCGGTCGCCACGACCGCGCCGGTCGCAACCCCGACGCCGACCGCGCCTCCGACGCCGGCCCCTACCCAGAAGATCGTCGGATCCGTACCGGCCGCCCAGCTCGTCGACGCCGGCCACCTGACCATCTGCTCGGATGTTCCGTATCCGCCGCAGGAGTTCTTCGACGCCAATGGCGACCCGACCGGATCGGACATCGACATCGGCACTGAGATCGCCAACCGCCTGGGCCTCAAGGTTGCTGTCCAGAACACCGTATTCGACACGATCATCGCCGCCCTCGACGGCAACAAGTGCGACATCATCATCTCCGCCCAGAACATCACCGCCGACCGGCTCAAGCAGGTCGACATGATCCCGTACTTCCACGCGGGTCAGGCCTTCGTCGTCGCCAAGGGCAACCCGGACGGAATCAAGGCGACCACGGATCTATGCGGCCAGTCGGTCGGGGTCGAGAGCGGCACGACCGAGGCCGACCACCTCAACGGCACCGGCGACTACAAGCCTGCCGATGGATTGAGCGCCAAGTGCGTGGCGGCCGGCAAGACGAAGATCGATGTCCAGCCCTTCTCCAAGGACAGCGACGCTCTCCTCGCCCTGCAGTCCGGCAAGGTCGCGGCCTACTTCACTGACTCTCCGGTCGCCGGTTACTACGTCGTTCAGCAGCCCACGCTGTTCGAAGTGGTCTCGGGCGTGACCCTTGACGATGTCCAGGAGGGCATCAGTGTCGGCAAGACCAATACCGACCTTGAGGCGGCCGTCAAGGCGGCCCTCCAGTCGATGATCGACGATGGTACATATACGCAGATACTGACCAAGTACGGCGTCACGGCCGACGCGGTCACCTCGACCAATCCGTAGTCAGACACCAACGGCTCGATGACTGCTTTGCGCAATCGAGGAATCCGACCAGCTCTCCTGGTCGGATTCCTCTTTCTCATTGCCCTTGCTGTGGCCGGCTGCTCGAGCAGCAAGTCGCAAAGCTTCCAGTTCGACGCGAACATCTTCCTTCAGGACCTGAACCCGACATCGCAGGGAGTGCTGGGCGCGCTCTACGTGACGATTGTGATATCGGTGATCGCCCAGGCGCTCGGCGTCGCACTCGGCGTCCTGGCAGCACTGGGCAAGATGGCTCATATCGCGCCATTCCGGGTCACCGCCAACGTCTACATCTGGATCTTCCGCGGCACTCCGCTCCTTGTTCAGCTCGCGTTCCTCTACTACGGGGTCGGGGCCGCGCACCTTTGGGGCTGGGATCCCATCACGATCAACGGCTTCCTCATCCCCGGCGCCATCCAGGCAGCCATGGTCATCCTCGGCGTGAACGAGGGCGCCTACATGGCCGAGATCATCCGCGCCGGCATCATGGCCGTCGACCCCGGCCAGACCGAAGCGGCCAAGTCCCTGGGCATGACCTATCGCCTGACGATGACCCGCATCGTCCTGCCTCAGGCGGCGCGCGTGATCATTCCGCCGCTAGGCAACGAGTTCAACAACATGCTCAAGACGACCAGCTTGATCTTCGTGCTGGGCGTAGTCGAAACCTACAACCACTACGTGATCGTGCAGGTCAACAACTTCCGTCCCTTCGAGGCCTACGCCGCATGCGCCCTGTGGTTCCTGCTGTTGACGACGATCTGGGGCTTCATCCAGTCTCGGATTGAAAAGAGATTCGCACGCGGCACCGCGACTGGATCGTCTGCCATTCCTGGTGCCAGCTGGCGGGCCCGACTCTTCGGTAATGCGGCCACCTCGAGCGGCCTGGGAGGCCACTGATGACAACTCCGAATGTCAGCGGCAACCTCCTGGGCGCCATCGGCGGTGTGCCACGACCGGAGACGGATGTTGTCGTCGACGCTCGCGACGTCAACAAGTGGTTCGGCCGGCTGCACGTTCTGAAGGATGTCTGCCTTCAGGTAAAGCGGCAGGAGACGGTTGTCGTCATCGGCCCGTCGGGCTCGGGCAAGACGACCCTCATTCGCTGCGTCAACCACCTGGAGAAGATCCAGAGCGGCCGCATCTTCGTCAACGGCCACCTCATCGGCTACCGAGAGGCTCCAGCCGGCGGGATAAAGGTGCCAATCGCCAGGCGGCGCAATGGCAAGGCCCCTGGGGCGACGAAGCTGGTCGAGGACAAGGAAAAGAACATCGCGCAGCAGCGCCAGGAGATCGGCATGGTCTTCCAGCGCTTCAACCTGTTCCCACACATGACGGCCCTCGAGAACATCATCGAGGCGCCAATCCACGTCCGTGGGGCCTCGCACGACGAGGCCGTGGCCATGGGCCGGGCACTCCTGGAGCGCGTCGGGCTGGCGGCCAAGGAGCACGTCTATCCGAACCAGCTCTCCGGCGGGCAGCAGCAGCGCATTGCCATCGCGCGGGCGCTGGCAATGAAGCCCGCCCTGATGCTCTTCGACGAGCCAACTTCAGCACTCGACCCCGAGATGATCGGCGAAGTGCTGGAGGTCATGAAAGAGCTGGCTCGCGAGGGAATGACCATGATCGTGGTCAGTCACGAAATGGGCTTCGCCCGCGAGGTGGCCAACCGGGTCGTCATGATGGACGACGGCGTGGTCGTCGAAGAGGGCACGCCCGACCAGGTCTTCAGCTCGCCCACCCAGGAACGCACGAAGGCCTTCCTCTCGAAGATCCTGTAGGGGCACCGGACCGGGCGCGCCTGCGGCGCGGTGCCAGGATCTCGGCGCCGTCCGCGAGTCGGGCTACTCGGTCCAGGCAGGATCGCCGACGAGACGGGCCCGGAGATCGGACCGGCGTTCCTCCGGCAGCCAGCAGCTCTCGACGGCGTTGAGCAGCAGCGTTCGAACGTCGCCGTCGGTGAAACCCAGGCGAGACTGCAGCGACGCCAGCTCCCCCGCAAGCGACAGCCCGAACATGGCCGGGTCGTCAGTGGACACGCTTACCAGCAACCCCGCGTCCAGGAACCGCCGGATGGGGTGCGACTCGAGGGAAGCCGCGGCGCCGGTTGCCAAGTTGGAGCCCGGGCACGCCGTCACCGGGAGCCGCCGCTCGGCGAGATACGTGACGAGCGCCGGATCCTCAACGGCCCGCAAGCCGTGGTCGATCCGGTCCGCGCGAAGAGCCCTGATGGCGCCCCAGACGCTCTCGGGTCCGGCGACCTCACCGGCATGGGCGGTGGTTCGCAGCCCAAGCTCGCGCGCTCGCGCGTAGACGGCCGCGAACGGCTCCGGCGGGAAGAGCTGCTCCGAGCCGCCGATGCCAATGCCGATGACGCCCGCCTCGCCGGCGACCTGAGCCACCTCCTCGAGCGTTATTCCGGCCCCAACCGGACCCTGGTCGCGCACGAGATCGGCGATCAGCGCCACCTCGACTTCGGCCACCGAGGAGAGGCCGCGGCGGAGCGCCAGCGACATCTCCCGAGTCGACAGCCCGAAGCCCCTCGCGTCCCACGGTGAGTAGAACGCCTCCGCGTAGACGATCCGCTGGCGAGCCAGATCGGCCGCGATCGCCGCGCCGATAGACTCGAAGTCGGCCGCCTCGCGCAGGAATCCTTGCTTCCAGAGCCACTTGTCGATGAACTCCGGGAAGTCTCGGTAGACGAAGTTGCCGCGCAGCGAGTCGAGGTCCGGCACGCGTGGATCGCCGCCGTACTTGCAGATGAGCTCCCAGAGCGCGGCATGCGGGATTGCGCCCTCGAGATGCAGGTGCAGCTCGACCTTTGGGAGGCGTTCAAGCCAGTCGCGCCGAACCGGCAGATCGACGTTGTCGTCCGAGGCCATGCGCTCCCCTCCCCGTCGGATCAGTCGGGCCGGTAGACCACTCGCCCGTCAGCGTCGATCGTGGGCTGGGGCGGTGGCAGCGGCATCTCGGTTGCGCCGGCCGTCCGGGCCGCGCGAGCCGCCCGTCGGGCCTCGGCATCGGGCACCTGGTCGCGGGCGTGGTAGCTCGATCGAACCAGCGGTCCCGACTCCACGTGCTTGAAGCCCAGCGCCAGCGCCTCCTCGCGCATCTCGGCGAACTCGTCGGGGTGGTAGTAGCGCTCGACCTGCAGGTGTTCGGCCGAGGGTCGCAGGTACTGGCCGACGGTGAGGATGTCGCAATCGACCGCCCGAAGGTCGAGGAACGTCTGATGCAGCTCCGGCCGCGTCTCACCGAGCCCAACCATGATCGACGACTTGGTGTGCACCGCCGCTGCCCCGGCCGACCCGGCGAACTCGCGTGCGTACGCCTTCGCCCTCAGCAGCACGCCGAGCGATCGGTCGTATCGAGCCCGCCTTCGGACCGGTTTCTGCAGCCGCGCCACCGTCTCGATGTTGTGATTCAGGATGTCTGGCCCGGCCGCCATGACGGTTCGCAGCGGGCCTTCCTCCCCGTTGAAGTCGGGGATCAGCACTTCCACGCCCATGCCGGGACAGGCGACGCGAAGGCGGCGGATCGTCGCCGCGAAAATGCCCGCGCCGCCGTCGTCGAGATCGTCGCGGGCGACGCTGGTGATGACCACGTGGTCCAGGCCGAGGCCCCGGATCGCCTCCGCCACCCGGCGGGGTTCGTCGAGGTCGTGGACGAGCGGCTTGCCCGTCTTGACGGCGCAGAACCCGCAGGCGCGCGTGCATATATCGCCGAGGATCATCACCGTCGCCGTGCGCTGGTCCCAGCACTCCCCCACGTTGGGGCAGTGCGCTTCTTCGCACACGGTGTTGAGTGCCAGCCCGTGGAGGAGCCGACGGACGTCCTGATAGGTCTCGCCGGACGGCATGCGGGCCTTGATCCAGCTGGGGTGCCGCCGCGGCGCCGCCGAGCCGTCGGCAGCAGCCTCGAAGGTGCCGCCGCCCATGGCAATGGTCGGAGGGAACGCGCGCGGCGCGGGACCTGTTTCGGTTGAGTCGGACATTCGGGATCGAGCCTGCAGGTGTTGGGCGTAGGGACTAGTAGATCGGCGTGTCGGGCCCGACGGCCTCGAGCCAGCAGATCACGTCACGGACGAATCGCCCGACCTGGGCGCCGTCGGTGGCCCGGTGATCGTAGCCGGCAACGAGATTCATCATCGACCTCACCGCTATCACATCGCCCTCCGGAGTCTCTCGGACGACGGGACGCTTCACGACCGCCTCCGTTGTCAGGATGCAAACTTCGGGCGTGTTGATGATCGGCACGGTCAGGATCGACCCGAACCAGCCGGTGTTGTCGATCGTGAAGGTGCCGCCCTGAAGGTCATCGAGTCGAAGCTTGTTCGATCGGGCTCGGGCGGCCAGGTCCTGGATCGTTCGGTTGATGCCGCTGATCGACAGCCGATCGGCGTCGTGGATCACCGGCACGATCAGGCCGTTTTCGACGGCGATTGCGATTCCGACGTTGATGCGGCGCTTGCGCAGCAGACCGGCATCCGTGTAATGAGCGTTGAGATCGGGGCTGCCGTGAAGGGCCTCGACGACGGCCTTGACCACGAACGGCAGGAAGCTCAGCCCGACACCCTCGCGAGCCTTGTACGAATCAGCCTGGGCGCGGCGAAGGTTCACAACGGCCGTCATGTCGGCTTCGAACGTGCTGTGGGCAACCGGCACTGCTGCGGCACGGGTCATCTGCGCGGCAATGCCGCGGCGCATCTGGTTGTGCGGGACCAGCACCTCGTCCTGGTCGGGGGCCCAGGTGACGGCGGGCGTGGACACCGAAGGTGAGGACAGGCTCGGTGCCAGGCCAGGCGCATGGCTCGGGAGGCCGGGCACAGGAGCCCGAAGGACGGACGTCAGGACGGCGGCCTGGTCGGCCGCAGTGGCGGCTCCACGCCCCGTGGCTGGTTCCGCGGCAGTGGCGGCTCCACGCCCCGTGACCCCGCGGTCGCGCTCCACGAACGCGATCACATCGTCGCGGGTGATCCGGCCGGCATGACCCGTGCCGAGGATCTGCACCGGCAAGAGGCCGTGCTGGCGCATCAGCATCCGCACGGCCGGCGTCATGCGTGCGTTCGGGTCGCCGCCGGCCATCGCGGGCCCGAGCGCGGCGCCCCGGTGAGTCTCCGGGAGCGGAGTGGCGGGCCCCGCGGGACTGGCCGCCAGGGCCGGGCTCGGTGCCACGGCCGGTTCCCCGGCGGCCGCCGCCTTCGCGGCGGCAGTACCCGCTCCGCGGGGAGCGGCCCCGGTCGCGGCAGGCGTCGCCGTTTCCTCTATCTCCGCGATCTCGGCCAGGTGCGGAACCGTCTGCCCCTCCTCCACGAGGATCTTGCGCAGGACGCCCTCGAACGGCGATGGAACTTCGGCGTTCACCTTGTCGGTGATGACCTCGAGGAGCGGCTCGTCCTTGGCCACGCGGTCACCGGGCTGCTTGAGCCACTTGCCGATCGTTCCCTCGGCCACGCTCTCGCCCAGCTGGGGCATGGTCACCTTGGCCATGTAACGCTCCTCCGATGAGGTCTGGCATGTCGCGCGTGCCGTGAGGCATTGCCGCTCGCCCGTCGAGCCCACGCGGTGGCCCTAGTTTGGCCCATCTGGCCCAAACCTGGCTAGTCGCGTGCCGGACGGGGCCGCACTGCGGATTCGCCCGCCCGCCTCTCGCCCGTCGACGCTCGCCGCCTATGCGTTGATCTGGCGCCCCGCCACGGCCATCGCCGCCTCACCGACGACCTCCGCGAGAGTGGGATGCGGATGCGTTGTGGCGCCGATCTCCCAGGCCGTGGCTTCCAGCGTCATGCCCAGCGCCGCCTCCGCGATCAGGTCGGTCACGCTCGGGCCGATGAGATGCACGCCAAGGACCTCGTCCGTCGTCGCATCGGCGATCACCTTGGCGAAGCCCTCGGTCTCGCCCACGATCACGGCCTTAGCGATGGCTGCAAAGTTGAAGACGCCCTTCTTGACCGCGATGCCCCGCTCCGCGCATTGCTGCTCGGTCAGGCCGATGGACGCGACCTGCGGATGCGTGTAGGTGGCCCGCGGCTGGTGGTCGTAGTCGATGGCCTCGGGTCCCTCGCCGGCGATCTCATGTACGGCCACGATCCCCTCGTGGGCGGCCACATGGGCCAGCATCAACCCGCCGATCACGTCTCCGATGGCGTAGACATGCTCCTGCGCCGTGCGCATCCAGCCATCGACCTTGACGAACCCTCGGTCGAGTTCCACCTTCGTCGTCTCGAGGCCCAGATCTTCCGTGTTCGGTGCTCGGCCGGTCGCGACCAGCAGCTGCTCGACGCGCAACTCTTCGGAGAGGCCGCCGTCCGGGCCGACCAGCATCGAGACGCCCTCGGCCGTCACCTTCACCGCAGCCGTGTCGAAGCGAGCCTTTGTCACGACCTTGATGCCTCGCCGGGTGAAGCTGCGCTCCAGGGCCTGGCTCAGATCGCGATCTTCCAGCGGGACGATCGATGGCAGGTACTCGAGAAGGGTCACGGAGACGCCCAGGTCGTGGTATAGCGAGGCGAACTCCGACCCGACCGCCCCCGCACCGACGATGGCGATCGACTTCGGCAGAACGGCTTTGGTCGTTACGTCGTCCGACGTGATGATCCGGCGGCCATCCGGAGCCAGCCCGGCCAGGCTCTTGACTCGACTCCCTGTGGCGACGATCACGTTCTTCGCCGTGATGACCCGCTCGCCGCCGGCGCCGGGCGTGCCGTCTTCTTCATTGAGCGCCACGCGAACTGTCGTCGGTCCATCGAAGCGGGCGCGACCCCCGATCCACGTCACCTTGTTCTTGTCGACGAGGCCGCGCAGGCCCGTCCACATCCGCTGCACGATCTGATCGCGGCGCTTTGCGATGGCGTCGAAGTCGAACCCGGGGCCTCCCTCGAGCAGGATCCCGAACTCCTTGGCCTTCTTGAGGCGGGCAAACAACTCAGCCGACTCGAGCAGTGCCTTGGTCGGGATGCAGCCAACGTGCAGGCACGTACCTCCGATCTTGCCGTAGTCAACGAGGGCAACGCTCATGCCCAGCTGGGCGGCTCGGAAGGCGGCCGTGTATCCGCCCGTGCCGGCGCCAAGGACGATCAGGTCGAAGTCGGGGCTGGGGCTGGAGCCTGGGGCCATGGGAGTGGCGGCCTCGCGCTACGAATGGTTGGCGGTGTCACGGGAACGCGGCTCGGGCACGCCGCTGCCGGCATCGTAGTTGAGGGGCCCGGATGGGGCAACCCGGCCGTCCTGAGTCACGCTGCGCGCCACGCGAAACCGCGACAGGGCGGCCCCCGAGCGACGACCGGGCTCGTCGCGCTGGGGCGGCGTGCTGAGCGAGACGACCAGGGCTTGCAGGTCCGAGTCGCGGCCGTGGCAACGGCGACCGATCAGCCCCGATCGGCCTCCTGCGGGATGCCGATCGGGGCCACCAGAACGCGGCCGGCGACCGCCGATCCGCGCCGGGCGAGGAGCCCCGTCTTGGGCCTGTGGAACGTAACCGTCACGTGCGCGTTGACGACCGGGTCGGAGAGATCGCCACTGGTCAGGTCCACTGCCGTTGGTGTGTCCACCGCCAGGATGGGGATGCCTGCCCTCCTGGCACGCCCGATCAGATCCACGGCGCTCCGAATCGGGTCGCGCAGCGGCCCCTGGACACCCGTTCCGAGGAGCGCGTCGACGACGACAGCGGCCTTCTCGATCCCCTGACCCAGGATGGCCAGGTCTCGAGACACGGGCGTGTGGATCCGCTCGACGCGATCCTCGGCCTCGAGACGATCCCAGTTGCGGGTGGCGTCCTTGCCTGACGGCCGTCCTTCGACCGCCACCAGAACCGCCACCGCCCGACCGCCCTGGCGCGAGACGTACCGTGCCGCCACGAAGCCGTCGCCGCCGTTGTTGCCCGGACCGCACAGGATAAGGACCGGGCCTTTGTCCCAGCGGCCCGTCTGAACCGCCAGAGCCTTGACGGCCGCGGCCACGGCGCAGCCTGCGTTCTCCATCAGCCGAATGCCCATCACGCCCATCGATTGGGCCCGGCGATCGGCCCCGCGCATCGCCTCGGCACCGATCGGTGCAGACTCCATGGATCGCGCCCAGCGGGCCGCGAGTCCGTCCAGGGTCAACCCGAAGAGCGTGGGGTCTTCCGACGGAAGCGGCGGCGGCGCGTTCGGGTCATCCCCCGCGGGCCTCGTTGCGGACGCTGAAGCGGACGCCGCGGCACTCCCCGGCTCCCCGGCCGCCGAAGCGGCGTCGCGGCGCCGGACGTTCCGTCGTGGCGCTGGCATAGCGATCCTCCTCCGACTAACCAGTGTTCTGAAGGCCGGCGGCCACGCCGTTGACGGTGAGTTGGACAAGACGACGGAAGCGCTCTACGTCCGGATCGTCGACCGATAGCGAGCGCAGCCTCGCCAGGAAGCGTACCTGGATATGGGACAGCGGATCTATGTACGGTCGGCGGAGTCTGATCGAACGGCTCACGAGGGGCTCGGACGCCAGCAGCTCGGTTCGACCGGTCACTCGCGCCAGCCCTCGGATCGACCGCTCGTACTCCTCGGTGATTCGAGCCCAGATTCGAGCGCCGTCCTCATCGCCGGCGAGCCCCGCATAGAGGCTGGCGATCCTCGGCTCCGATCGACCGAGGATCAGTTCGGCATTATCGAAGGCGCTCGTCAGGAACGGCCAGTCGTGATACAGCTCGGCGATTCGGTCGAGCGAACCCTCGCCGTGCACCTTCTCGTAGCCTTCCAGGGCGGAACCGAGGCCGTACCAGGCCGGCAGGCCGATGCGCGCCTGGGACCACGAGAAGACCCATGGGATCGCCCGCAACGAGTCGAGCCAGGAGGTCCGAGAGGCTTCGGCGTCGCCATAGACGCCACCTTTTGTGCCCTCTGGTCCGCCGCCGCTCTCGCCGATCGCCGCTCCGCCGATCGGCGTGCCTACCAGTTCGCCCGCCGCACCGCGGCGGGCTGGTCTCGATCCCAGCGCCATCGTCGACAGCTCGGCCAGTGGCGTCACCTCCCGGAAGAATCGCTCGAAGCCGGGCTCCTCGTAGACGAGCGCGCGGTAGGAGCTGCGGGCCAGGCCGGCCAGCTCGTCCATCGCCGCTTCCCCGCGCCCGTCCACCTCGTCGACGCACTCGTCGTGCTCCTGCGCAGACGCCACGACGACCGCGCTGCCGACGAGCGCCAGGTGGTTCTCGGCGATGTCGAGGTTGGCGTAGTTGGCCGCGATCGTTTCGCCCTGCTCGGTCATCTTGAAACGGCCGTCGATCGAGCGCGGGGCCTGAGCCAGGATGGCTCGGTTGGTTGGACCGCCGCCGCGGCCGATGGCCCCGCCGCGGCCGTGGAAGAGCGTGACCTCGATCCCGTGCCGCCGGGCCACCTCAGCGAGGCGGGCCTGGGCCCGGTAGAGCATCCACACGGCAGCCAGGAACCCCGATTCCTTGTTCGAATCCGAATACCCGAGCATCACTTCCTGACGGTCGCCGCGCGCGGCGAGATGGCGCCTATACCGAGGCTCGGCAAGGAGCGCCTCCAGCAGCTCGCCGGAGCCGGTCAGGGCGTCGCTCGACTCGAACAGGGGCACGATGTCCAACTCCGCCGCGCCCGGAGGGAGCCCGTCCGTGGCCGCCGCCGGGATCGCCGGATCGGCGGCGATCTCAGCCAGGTCCAGGACACGCAGAACGTCTGCGGCGGAGCGCGTGAAGCTGATCACGTAACGGTGGCAGGCATCCTCGCCGAACCGGCGCTGAACCGCGGCGGCCGCCCGGAATGTGGCGACTACCTCGGCGGCGGTAACGCCGGGGACCAGCTCGGTCAGGAGGTCCGGCGCCGCCCCGCCGCCGGCGACTGCTCCGCCGCCCGCGACCCTTACGCCGCTCGCGCCGCGCAGGGCCGCCAACGCCGCTTCGTGCACCTCGGAATGCTGCCTCAGCTCGAGCGACGCGAGGTGGAAGCCGAACGTCTCCACCTGCCAGCGGAAGTCCTGCACCTCGCCGAAAGCCACGCGAGGAAGCCCATCGGCCACCAGGCAGCGCCCCATCTCGTCGAGCTCCGAGAGGAGCTGCCCCGGCGTCTCGTAGCGACCCGCGATGGGGCCGCCTTCCTCGGTGAGGTACGCCCGAGTTCGGCGCAGCCGCTCCCCGATCGCCCCGAGCCGCTGCCGGTAGGGTTCGTCCGGGTAGCGATGGGCCATGTCGCGCATCGTTTCCGGGAGATCTTCGCCGTCGCGGGCGAGCCGCGCCTCCATTGCGGGCTGGACTTCTTCCCTGGGCACGTATGTCGCGATCGTGGACAGAAGCCGCGTGGCCACGGCCTCGTAGCCGTGAAGGACGTGGTCGGCGTGGAGGCGTGGCACCTGGCGGGTAACCTCGGCCGATATGGCGGGATTGCCATCCCGGTCGCCGCCGATCCAGGAACCCCAGCGCAGGAACGCGGCCACGCGCGCCGGCCGTGTGCCCGTTCGGCCGGCGTCGCTGGCAAGAACGCCGGCGGCCGCCTCCGCGCCGCCGTTGGTCGTCCCGACGCCGTCGGCGGGCTCGACACTGAACGTCGGCGCCTCACCCCGGTCCAGGGCTCTGTCGAACGCCCGATAGACGCGGGGAACGACCCTGAAGAGCGTCTCGTCGAAGAACGTGAGGGCGGTCCGGACCTCATCGATCGGACTCGGCGCCAGCCGGCGAACCGCGGACGACCGCCACAGAAGGCTGATCTCCTCGCGCAATTGCCGTTTGATTTCGGCGTCGTCAACGGCCCCCAGACGAGGATCGTCAAGCTGCTCCAGGAGCCGGTAGCAGCGCCGCAGCGCCGTCAACATCGTTCGACGTCGCGCCTCCGTCGGGTGCGCGGTCAGAACCGGCGTAATCCGCATCCGGCCCAGCAGTTCGGCGGCGCGACCGCTCGACCAGCCGCGCTCGAGCAGCCACCCGACTGCCTCCGCCGGCGTCCCCTCGTCTCCGCCCCCGGCGGCCCGCTGGTCGAGCCTCAGCCGGCGCACCGTGTCTCGCTCCTCGGCCAGGTTGACGAGCTGGAAGTACAGGCTGAACGCCTTTGTCAGCGCCTCGGCCTCGGCGACATCCAACGAGTCGAGCTCGGCGGCGAGCGCGTTCTCGGCGGCTTCGTCCCCGATCTCGCGGAAGGCGATCGAGCGCAGCCGGCACCGCTCGACCAGATCCAGCAACGCCGGGCCGCCTTGTTCGGCGATGACCTGACCGAGAAGCGCACCGAGCAGCTTGACCTCGCGCGAGAGCGGGTCGCGGGCGCGCTCCGTGCCAACCGTCCGAGGCTCCTCACGCCTGGCTGCATTCCGGACGACGCGGCGCCGGGCCTTGCGGTCGGATCCACTTGCGGTCATGCGCTGCTCCTGCTTGGGAGAGACGCGACTCGGAGCGTTCTCGCCGAGCCGCGCGGGAGGCTTCGTGGCTGAGGAAGAGTGCCACTCGGGCGAGAATACAGCGGGTCTGGCGGGGCAGACGGCCATCCCTCGGGCGGGACGCCATCCCTCGACGCCACACCGCCGCGCACGAGTGCCGCGGCCGCTGTACCATCGTGCGCCATGGCCTCCGAAACGCTGGCGCCTCAAATGCCCGTCGTTGACCACCTCGCGACCGGCGCCGACTCTTTGACCGTCGTCTACGATCGGGACTGCGGCGTCTGCCGCGAGACCGTTCGGCTCCTGCGCCGCTGGGACCGCGAGTCTCGGTTTGAATTCATGCCGCTCCAGACAGCCGCGACCTGCGGGCGGCCGATGCTCGAGCAGCTGGCCGCCGGGGGCCACCTCGGGGACGCCGTCCATGTCATTGACGAAGCCAGCGGCCGCGTCGTCTCGGGCGGTCATGCGGCGCTGGCTATTCTCGATGCGCTGCCGGGCGGCTGGCTTCTTCGTCCATGGGCCGCCCTTCCTCCGACAGCGGCCGCAGCCGACGTCGTGTATCGCGTCGCCGCCCGACACCGCGACCGCCTGACCTGGTTCGTGGGCATGCGCGACGAGGTCAGCTGTCCCGTCCGACCGCCGACCGATGCCGCCGAGGACCCCCTCGCGCGCTAGGTTTGGCGACGCCGCGTCCGGCGCTCCTCGACCGCAACCCTACCTCCAGCCCCTTCGTGTCGTCGCCTCTACGACCCATCGAGGTAGGTACGATCGGGCCGTTGGTCATCCTTCGGCCGGACATAGTCCGCTCCCCCTTTTCCGGCAAGCGCCATAACCTCTGCTGACCATGGCGAGCGTCCCCTCCCACATGACTCCTCTGCGGCTCGTTCAGTACGCCGCCATCGATCTCGTCCGGGCCGCGCCGCTGCTCACCGAGCAGGCGGCGGTATGGTTGGGCACCCCCGTGCCGGCGCCGCGTCCCGGCCACCGCCGCTACCTGACCGACCTCAGGTTGCCGATCCGAGACCATGCACCGAGCCTGGTATTCAAGAAGGCCGCCTACGTTGACCTCGGTGAGGTGAAAGGCGCGCCAGACGGTTTGGAGCTGGAGATAGGCTGGCAGTCGTCTTCGCTGGCACCGCTCTTCCCGGTCTTCGCCGGCCGGCTCACGCTGACGTACACGCAACTCCGCCTCGAGGGTTACTACGCTCCGCCCGGTGGCGAGTTCGGGGCAGTCCTCGACAAGGCCTTTCTGGGCATCGCGGCCCGGGGCACGGCCCGCTGGTTCCTGGAGCGGATCGTCGAGGCCGTGACGCCGGCTCCAGCCGCTGTCGACCCGACCGAACGGACGTCGCCTTCGGCCGAAATGGCCTCGACCTGAAGCTGGGCGGCGACCAGAGACCTCTCAGGCCATCCCGAGTGCACCTCTGCGCCGGCTACCCGAGGCTGCGAAACAGCGGACCGGGCCTGCGGGATGGTACCGTCTCGGGTCATGGGAGAAGAAGCGGCCTGGCGGACCGAGGTTAAGTGGTGGCTCTCGTCGTTCGCGACGCTGATGCCCGTCCTGCTCGGCTATCGGGCGCTGGCGACGGTCGGCTCCTTCGCCACAACCAGCGGCAATCAACTCGACGTTGCCGGCGTCACAGACCGGTACGGGGCTGCGGTCGGCCTCGAGCTTGTCTGGCCCATCTCCGTCATCCTCGTCTTCTTCCCGTTCCTCACCATTGCCGCCCTCGGCTTCCGGCTGCTCGTGCCCGATTCCGAGAACGCCCGCCCTCGAGCCCTGGCGGTTGCCGTGGCGACATGGCCGCTGGCCCTCGGCGCCGGCCTGGTGAGCATCGACCTTGTGGGCGTGCTCTTCTTCGCCGCGGTTGGCGCCACCTGGGGCCTGACGATGCCCTTGCCGAGGAGGACACTCCTATCCGCCGACCCGATCAAAGGCGGTCTCGTAGTCGGCCTGGCGTTCGGATCGTTCCTCCTCCTCGAGGGCGTGCTCTGGGGGATCGTGTGGTGCGCCTGGCGGATCTACAAGGGAGAGTCCGCCGAGGTTATCGCGACTGCGGCAGGCGCAGCCGTCGTGCCCAGCCTGCTCATCGTGGACGAGCTGCGAACTCCGGCGCAGGGCGGCGTGGCGTTGGACTTCGCCGTCGAGGTGCTCGGCCTGATCGGCCTGTCGATCGCAGCCGTCGTTGTCGCGAGGCTGCGGCGACGGGAGGCCGAAGCAGCGGCCCGGCTCGAGAATGAGGCGCCGACCGACGCCCCGCCCGACCTGCCCGAGGCCGGCGAGAGCTAGCCGATCAGCGAATCGGCAGGAGCGCAGCCCCGATGCCGACCGCGAGACCGATCGCCAGGCTGGCAAGGCCGATCTGCAGAGACCTGATTCGGTCACGGGAGCGCGCCCCCGCATCGGCCACTCGCTGTACCGAGCCCAACGGCCCGAAGTTGTACACGCCCGTCGAGCCGAAGCCGGCGCAGAAGTGCAGCCAAGCCTGGAGGTAGCCCGAGGCCGCCGCCCCGGCCGTCAGAACGAGCGCCAGCCGCGTCCAGTGCGGAGCGGCCACCGCGAGCAGAAGCGCGAACACGGCCACCGAGACGATCAGCCCGGCATGGCCGGCCCTCCGCCGCCGGGCCACTTCCTCTGGCCCGATGTTGCAAACACCAGGTTCGTAGCTGATCACATTGAGAGGACCGAGGCCCTGCGTGTTCGACATGGTTGCGACCTCAACTTTCTGCAGGAGATCGTAGGCCGGTCTCGCGCCGAACACGCCGCTGTAGTGCCGGGGACCCGCCAGGCGCTCCTTCAGCGCCCGCGTCGCCCGTTCCCGGGCCAGGGCACCTGGGCCGAGAGGCGGGCGAAGAACCTCTTGAACCTGCGCGAGAGGAGGCCCAGCCTCGATACGTCGCCCGGTTCCAACTCCTCCATGAGACGGTCTGCGAGCGCGTCGATGTCGCCGATCACCTTGGCCGTAGGGAATCGCTCCACCGCCGACTTGCCCTCGTCGGCGGCTCGAACGAATAGCATCCCCGCCGATCGGATGCGGGCCAGCGACGGCAGCAGGACCACACGCTCCACGTCGGATGCCCCGATGCCGCTGTTGGCACGGTTGATGACGATTGACAGCCGCTCGCGGATGCCAAGCTCGCCCGCCACGTCCCGGAACTGCACCGCGGCCCGGATGCACGGGATATCGGGCGTGATCGGCACGAGNNGCATCGGCCACTCGCTTGGGCTCGAGTATCTCCGTGTGCAACGGAGACTCCGCCATGACGAGCACGCCGATGCCGCTGCTGTGCACGGTGGCGATCTGCGCCATGGATTCGTCGATGCCCGTTCTGGCGTCATCGCGCCAGGCACTGGCAAGCGTCCGCGGCCGCTCCAGCCCGAGCGACGAGGCCACGTGACCCGTGATCGTGTCGCAATCCACGAGCAGGACTCGCTGGCCCTTGTGGATGCGGAGTACGGCTCCGAGATTGGTCGAGATCGTCGTCTTGCCGACGCCGCCTTTGGGATTGAAGACGATTACGATCCTGCCGTGCTTGTGCCCCGCGGGGCTCGGGCCCTGGCCTTCGACCGGGCGAGTCGGCGCCGGGGTCGCCGGCTCGTCGTTACCGCCGACCATGCCATCCTCAGCCGGGGTTTCGACCGCCTTGTTTTCGACCCGGATGAGCATCGCTTCGATGCGCCAGCGCAGCGACTCCGCCGAGTACGGCCGGGTGAAGTACTCGTCCTGGACGTCGCCGCTGCCACCCATATCCATTCGACCCAGGGACCGCGGCGGCATGAGCAGAAGGGCGGGGATCCTGCGATCGCCCTCGTGCAGGACGGCGTACATCTCGAGCGTGCCGTCGAAGTCGCTCTCGCCGTCGAGGACGGCGACGCCGACGTCGTTGCGGCTGCCGAGGAGTCGGTCGAGCTCGTCGGCCGACGTGACCGCCACGGCCTCGTAGCCGGCTTCGGCCAGATAGTCCCGGACGGAAATGAATTCAGGTCGCGGCAAAGCTATGGCGATGGCGGAACGTGACAAGACCACCCGAGCCTCCCTGCGACGCGGAAGCAGCGGTCTGAGTTTAGCCGATAGGCCGCAATCGTCGACAGCACCCATTACCGCCGGCGCTGACCGGACCTCAAGCTCGAGCAGCGCCTTCCGGCCACACGGGGTTAACCTTCGCTCAGGAGGTACCGGATGACAGCCACACGGGTTGGGATGATCGGGTCAGGCTGGATAGCCCGAGTTCACCTGCGCGTTCTCTCGGGCTTCGAGGACGTTCAGGTGGTCGGCATCGCCTCGCGCAATGCGGACTCAGGGGGCCGCCTGGCTGAGTCGGCCGGTGCGCGCCTGTATCCGGACTATCGGGCGATGCTCGACGGGGCCGAGCTGGACGCCGTCTTCGTCTGCCTGCCCCCGTACGCCGCCGTCGAGCCGGCGCTGGCCGTCACGGAACGCGGCATCGCCCTGTTCGCTGAGAAGCCGCTCGGCGTCGACGAAGACGGGCCGGCGCGGATCGCGCGGTCGATCCATGAGAGGGGCCTCGTGTCGTGCGTCGGGTATCAATGGCGCTACCTGGAGGTCGTCGATCGGGCCCGCGAGCTCCTTGAAAGCCACCCGCCCCAGCTGGTCATCGGCTCCTGGCTCGGCGACACGCCCGGCGCCAGATGGTGGATTCGGAAGGATCAGTCGGGCGGCCAGATCGTGGAGCAGGCGACGCATGTCTTCGATCTGGCGCGGTACCTGGCCGGCGAAATGGAGCCCACGTCCGCCGCAGGACGGCGGGTAGCTCGGCCGGCCCACCCCAACAGCGACATCCTCGACGTTACCGAAACCTCGGTGCGTTTTGCATCGGGTGCGATCGGCTCCTTCTCGACGACTTCCCTGCTCGCAGGCCCGCACAGGGTTGGACTCGACATCGTCTCGGACGGGATGGCCCTGACGTTGAAGGTGCTCGAGGCCCGGCTCGTCGTCCGGCGCGGCACGGAGACAACCAGGCTGGCGCCACCCTCCGCGTTCGACACGCCGTATGAACTGCAGAATCGGGCGTTCATCGACGCGGCCCAGGGGAAGCCCAACCGGATCCGCTCGCCGTACGACGATGCGCTCCTGACGCACCACCTGACCATCGCGGCGTCGCGCCTCGCGGACGGGCCCGGCTCGGCCTGAGCTCGAGCGCGCTGGTCAGCGGTCCTATGCAAGTCACGTCCTGACTCTCCCGTGGGCCGCCTGGGGCGTACGATGCTGTCGTGCTGAACGCAGCCCGTGAGCGGCGATCCTATGGCCTTCAGGTTGCCGCAAGGGAGTCGAGTGCGGTCAGGAGTCGAGTAATGCCACCGTTCTCGTGCATCCGCCGCCTTGCGCGGGGAGCAGCCGTCGTTGTAATCCTGGGGTCTGTCGCGGCTTGCAGCCTGCATGGGTTCCAAGCCCTGGGTCCCACGCCGACTCCNNACGCCCATGTCGACGCTGGACAGTTTCAAGGCCCAGGTCACGAGCGGCGACTTCCAAGCCCAGGGCTCCGTGGCCGGGTCGGTAACGGTAACCCTGATCGTCGGCTCGAGCTCGGGCCCGATCACGGGATCGTTCAAGGTAAAGGGCGGCGACAGCGCCGAGTCGATCACCTCGAAGATCCTGGGGATCGCCACCACGTACGACGACATCGTCGTCGGCGGCTGGGCCTACTCCCGGACCAACGGAGGCGGGTGGACAAAGGCGCCGGCCTCAGGCAAGACCCTTCAAGGCTTTGTCAGCAGCGGCATCGTGCTCGTCGATGAGGGCCTCGAGACCAGGTTCGGCAGACTGCTTCATCAAATCACGGTCGCGAACATGGCCGGCGTTGACCCCTCTGCGTTCGGCATCTCGGCCGGTGCCGGTCAGGAGAACCTCACCCTGAAGAGCCTGTCCTTCTGGGCGGAGGACGACGGGACCCCGGCCGGCTTGAGCATTCAGGCGTCTCTCGATCAGAAGGTCTTGGGCACGCCGTCTCACGAGACGGTGACGCTGGACATCGGCATCGACACGTTATCAGGCGTGACGATCACTGCACCTGCCAACTAGGCCCGTAGCCGGACTCGCGTGACGACCGAACGGGTGCTTATCGCACCTCCGGCCTTCGGCGTCTACGACCGATCGGTCGTACGGCGACCCGATCGCCTTCCTACCGCGCCAGACGTCAC
>PMNU01000126.1 GCA_003165675.1 Chloroflexota bacterium | reverse complement strand
TCACGGTCGAGGAAGGCCAGTCGCTCGGCCTCGAGAAGGAATACACCGAGGGCATGCAGTTCGACCGAGGCTACATCTCGGCCTACTTCGTGACCAACCCGGATCGGATGGAAACAGTTCTCGACAATCCCAAGATCTTGATCACCGACCGCAAGATCTCGGCCGTCCCGGACATGCTGCCGGCCCTCGAGAAGGCCGTCCAGATCGGTCGCCCGGTCCTGATTATCGCCGAGGACGTCGACGGCGAGGCCCTCGCGACCCTGGTGGTCAACAAGCTCCGCGGCACGGTCCAGGTTCTGGCCGTCAAGGCCCCCGGCTTCGGCGATCGTCGCAAGGAGATGCTCCGCGACATCGCCATCCTGACCGGCGGTACCGTGATCAGCGAGGAGATCGGCCGCAAGCTCGACTCCGTAACCATCGAGGACCTCGGTGAGGCCCGGCGTGTCGTTGCCACCAAGGACGACACCACGATCGTCGACGGCGCCGGTGCGCCGGACGCGGTCAAGGCTCGCATCGCCCAGATCCGCGCCCAGGTCGAGGAGACNNGAGCTCAAGGAGAAGAAGCACCGCATCGAGGACGCCTTGTCCACCGTGCGGGCCGGCATTGAGGAAGGCATGGTCGCCGGCGGCGGCGCAACCCTGCTTCATTGCCAGGCTGTTCTCGCCAAGCTCAAGGTCGGCGAGCCGGACGCCCAGGTCGGCGTCGACATCGTCCGCCGCGCGCTCGAGTATCCGATCCGCCAGATCGCCGACAACGCCGGCGCTCACGGTGAGGTCATCGTCGATCAGGTTCGCGGCCTGAAGCCTGGCTTCGGCTACGACGCGCTCAAGGGCGAGTTCGGCGACATGTTCGAGAAGGGCATCGTGGACGCCGCCAAGGTGACCCGGTCCGCCCTCGAGAATGCGGCCTCGATCGCGAAGATGGTCCTCACGACCGAAACCCTCATCACCGACATTCCTGAGAAGAAGGATCCTGCCGGCGGGCACAACCACGGCGGCGGTGGCGGAGAGATGGATTTCTAGCTCCGATCACACGGCGAGAAGAGCCCCGGGCGTGCAGCCCGGGGCTCTTTGTTTGCAGGGTGAGACAAACGGGCAGTAGTCCACTGCTCGTTTGACACGTCCCTGGGGCGCGGCCAATCTGGCGGCGCACTCTCGTTCCAGAGGAGGTTCAAATCGTGATCCGCGTCCCCAGGCCGGCACTGTCGATCCTTGCCGGGCTCGTCGTAGTCATTGCCGGCGCGTGCAGCAGTAGCGCCGCCACATCCACGGCCGTCGTGGCCGGTGCCAGCGGCGCGCCTGCCGCCGTATCCTCGGCCGCGGCTGCGGCCTCGGCCGGCGCGTCGGCCATGGCCACCGCCGACCCCAACGACCCGAGCTCGATAATCACCCAGGCCCTCTCGAGCGGGACGGCGACCACGTCGTTCCACATCAAGCTGGAGGTCGCCGGAACCATCAAGGCCGCGGCCCTCCAGAGCGCCGCCGGCAGCGCCGGCGCTGCCATAACCAGCGACGTCAAGCTCGACGGCACGGCGATCGAGGGCGATGTCGACGTGGCCAACCAGGCCGCCCACTTCTCGCTCACCGTTCCCCCGATGGCGATGTTGGGCAACATGCCGCTGACCGGAGATCTCATCCTCAAGGATCAGGTCCTCTACTACAAGGTCAGCCTGCTGGGCACCAAGTACACCAAGATGGATCTCGGCTCGCTGGAAAGCAGCCTGCCGGTAGCGGTCCCGACCCCGGGCGCCTCCGCGATGACTAGCCTGACCGACGAGGTCACTCAGCTTCGTCAGGCCCTGGATCAGGCCGGTGCGAAGGCGACGCTTGTCGGGGTGGATCAGATCGGCGGCCAGGACGCCGACCACATCAACATCTCCGTGCCGGTCGACTTGATCAACAGCCAGCTTGCCGCCGAGGCTAGCGCCGTCCCGGGCATGAAGATCGACTCCGCCTCGGTCGACGTGTGGATCTACAAGTCCAACTACCAGCTGGCCAAGATCCAGATCGCGGGAGCGTCGTCGACGCTGGGCAATCTGACCATGACCATCACGATCACCAACTACAACGCCCCGGTCACGATCGCCGCTCCGGCCGCGAGCGATGTCCAGGCTGCCGCACAGTAGGCGGTCCGAGGGCCCGTGGTGGCCCGGCAGCTGACATTCGGAACCCCGGGCGCAAGCCTGGGGTTCCACGTTTCGGCGACGACAGGAGGGCCGTCCGGGTACTGCCGGCTGCATTGACAGCCGAGCTGGGGCCCACCAAGCTTTCGCGACTCAGGGATCCGCTTTCTCGCAGGGAGGGTTCAGGTTGATCCAGCTTAGAAGGCCGGCACTCACGTTGTGCGCGATCGTCGTCGCGATTGCGGCCAGCGGCTGCGGCAGCAGCTCAGGCACGCCAACTGCTGCCCCGGTCTCAGACCCGAACGAGATCATCACTCGAAGCGCAGCCGGCCTGGCTGGAGTCCAGACGGTCCATTTCGATATCGCGATCGCCGGCTCGGTCAACATGGGGGCCCTCAGCGGTCTGACCGGCTCGGGCTCGAGCGCCCTGTCCGGTTCGATCAAGCTGGACGGCGCGTCGGTCACCGGCGACCTGGACATCGCCAAACGGGCTTACCACGTCTCCGCGTCGCTCCCGACGCTCTTCGGCCTGACCGCCGACCTCATTCAGGTCGACGGCTATAGGTACACCAAGATCAGCACCTCGGGCGACAAGTACACGAAGTCCGAGATCTCGACCCCCCTGCTGCCGAGCGCCGCGCCCTCCGCGACGTTGGACGTGGCCGATACAGTCAACCAGCTCAAGTCGAGTTTGAATGCGGCCGGCGCGCAGGCCACGCTTGTGGGGCGGGACAAGGTAGACGGTCGTGACGCCTATCACGTCACCGTGAACGTCCCGGTCGACAAGCTCAACCAGCAGATTGGGGCGACGGGAGGCAGCGCGGCCAGCGGCATCAGCGTCGACACCGCTTCGTTTGACTACTGGGTCTACGTCGACAGCCTCCAGCCGGCAAAGCTGGACGTCAAGGGCAGCTCAGCTTCGCTCGGCAGTATCGACCTGACCGTAACGCTGACCAAGTATGACCAGCCCGTCACGATCACTGTGCCGCCCGACAGCGAGATTCAATCCAGCTGATTCGATCTCGGTGCGGTGAGCGACCAGATTCGGCGCCCCCAACGAGAACCCGGGGCCTCCGCTTGTGGGCAGTCGTCCGTCTTTCAGGTCGCGGCCGGCCCGCTCCGGCTACACTGCGCACGGCCGTTATCTGCGGCATTGTCTTGCGCCGGCGACCGTGTGACATGAGAATCCTCGGCCGGCACGACGTGTGGAGGGTCCAGGTGTCTCGACGGAAGTCGCTCGCAACAGCAGCCGCAGGAGTTCTGGCCGTCGTGGCACTTGTCGCCGGTTGCACGTCGGCGTCATTGACCGACCCTCGCCAGATCCTGTCCAAGGCGCAGACGTCCGTCAAGAACCTTCAATCGGTCCACTTCCACCTGGAGGCCGGCGGTCAGTTCCTCTTTGGCGTCGCGGCGCAGCCCACGGATACGCCCACGCCCGCGCCGACGGATACGCCCACGCCTACGCCAACGCCAACCCCCACGTCAGGTCCGACCGCGACTGGCTCGGCAGGCGCCGGTTCGTCGTCCTCGGCCGGGCCGACTAAGTCGGCGGGCGCCAGCGCCACACCGACTCCAACGCCCACNNCAACGCCCACGCCCACACCGACCCCCACCCCGACGCCGTCCCCGTCCCAATCCCCGGTCGCATCCGCCTCGGCCGGCCCTACGCCGACGCCGCTGTTCACGGCCTTTCCCATCTCGCTCAAGGGCACCACGGTGGACGGCGACATTGACTTCGCCAACAAGAGCGCGCACATGGTCGGCGGTCTGCCCGGACTGCCCGGATACTCGGGTGAGCTGATCGTCGTCGACCCTTATACCTACAGCCGCCCGTACGGCGCCACCAAGTACACGACGGACGGGGATTCGACGCTGGCGATCAACCCGGTGTTGTCCAGCGGTCCCGAGTCTGTCGTCGCGGAGATGTTGACCGTGGCCAACGACCCGGGCATGAGCCCGGTCCTCGTCGGGACCGAGCAGGAGCAGTACGGTACCTGCTACCACATCCGCCTGGACGTGACGGAGAGCGCGCTCAACACCCAGCTCCAGAGCACGGCCGTCGTGCAGGCTCTTTCCGGTGGCAAGCTCGATCTATGGATCACCCAGGGGGACTTCCAGCTGGAGCGGCTCGAGTTCTCGACAAGCGATCCGACCGCGGGGAACGCGGCCGTTCGTCTCGTTCTGTCCAACTGGAACAACGTCGCCCTGATCTCAGCGCCGCCGATGAGCGAGATCGACACCGGTCCCACCCCGTCGAGCTAGTTCTGCAGCCGGTGAGAGCCCGCGAGCCGGCCTGAATTGGGCGCCCCTACAATTCACGAGTGAGTCCAACTCCGAGCCGCGGGCGGCAGGCCCGAACTAAGAATGCCCGCACCGTGGCGGACTCCGGACCGTCCGACGGCCCGTGGAACGTGGCTGCCGGCGGTCGGACCGCTGGTGGGGATGCGCTGGTAGACGGGGTTCCCGAAGATGCCGGGGCGCTGCCGGCAACTTCGGGCGAAGAGCCTCCGCTTCCCGACGAGGCGCCGCCGGAGGCCTTCGGGGGCCCACGCATCGAGGCCAGCGAGCCTTCGCCATTCGAGCCCGAGCCCGTGGCGCTGGTCGAGCGACAGGCCGCCACCGAAGCGCTCGCCGAACGAATCCTGGCCCGCCTCAACCCCGAACAGCAGCGTGCCGTTCGAACGACCGACGGCCCCGTTCTCATTCTGGCCGGCGCCGGCAGCGGCAAGACGCGCGTGCTAGCCCATCGAGTGGCCTACCTCGTCGGAGTCAAGGGCGTGCGGCCGTGGCAGATCCTGGCTGTCACCTTCACCAACAAAGCCGCCGCCGAGTTGCGCGCCCGAATCACCGGCCTCGTGGGCGAGGAAGCCGGTCGAGAAGTCGCCATGGGCACGTTCCACGCCCTGTGCGCCCGAGTTCTTCGGCGGGATGGCGCCGCTGTCGGGCTAGACCCCCACTTTGTCGTCTACGACTCGGACGACCAGCAGGCCCTGATGAAGCAGATCCTGCGGGAGGACGACCTGCCGATCACCGGCGAATACAAACCGAGCTCGATTCTGGGTGCCATCTCGCGGGCCAAGAACGAGATGCTCGAAGCCGACTTCATAGCCGCGAACGCCCACACTCATCGAGAGCGGGAGATCGCCCGGCTCTACCGGCGCTACCAGACGCGCTTGAAGGCGGCCGCTGCGCTCGACTTCGACGACCTCCTGCTCGAGGCCGTACGGCTCTTCCAGGCCGCCCCTTCGGTCCTGGAGCGCTATCAGACCCGGTGGCGCTACCTCCACATCGACGAGTACCAGGACACCAACCGGCCGCAATACCTGTGGGTCAAGGCCCTTGCGGCTGGTCACAGGAACTTATGCGTCGTAGGCGACGACGATCAGTCGATCTACTCCTGGCGCGGAGCCGACATCCGCAACATCCTGGACTTCGAAGCCGACTACCCGGATGCGACCGTCGTCAAGCTCGAGCAGAACTACCGCTCCACCCAGCTGATCCTGGATGCCGCGCATGCGGTCGTCGCTCATAACTCTTCGCGCAAGGAGAAGAAGCTCTGGACCGACAACGCGGGAGGGCGCCAGATCGGGCGCTTCGAGGCGTACAACGAGGAGGAGGAGGCCGAGTGGATCGCCCGCCAGATCGATGAGTTGACTGGCGGACGGGGCACGATCCTGACACGGCGGGCGGACCAGGACGAGGATCGCTGGGAGCGAGGCGACGTTGCTGTGATGTACAGAACCAACGCCCAGAGTCGCTCGATCGAGGAGGCGTTCCTGCGTTATGGCATTCGCTACCAGCTCGTCGGGGGGACGCGCTTCTATCAGCGCCGCGAGGTTAAGGACGCCCTGGCCTACCTGCGGGTGCTGCGCAACGACACGGACGTAGTCAGCTTTGAGCGGATTCTCAACGTGCCGGCCCGGGGCATCGGCGAGAAGAGCCTGGAGGAGCTGCGGGTCGCGGCGGCGGGCGGACGGACGATACGGCCCANNCGGCGAAAGCGTGGTCCCAGACGGTCCGACGTATTGGAGCGCCATCCTTGCCGGCGCCGAAGGACGGCTGGAGTCTCTCGGCTCGCGCGCTCGCGGCGCGCTGAGCGGCTTCGCGGCCCTGATTGCTCGGCTGCGGACGCGGATCGTAGTGTTGCCCCTGCCCGAGCTTCTGGACGCCGTACTGGAGGAGTCGGGGTATCGAGCGATGCTCGCCGACGGTTCCGAGGAAGGCGAGGAGCGTTGGGCGAACCTCCTGGAGCTTCGCTCGGTTACCACTCGCTACGACGACCTGACGCCGGACGACGCCCTGGATCGGTTCCTCGAAGAGACCGCGCTGGTGGCCGATCAGGACTCGTACGAAGCCGGCGCCAACGCGGTCACCCTGATAACGCTTCATGCCGCCAAGGGCCTCGAGTTCCCGATCGTCTTCATCGCCGGCCTGGAAGAGGGCGTCTTCCCGCACAGCCGATCGCTCGATGACGAGAAGCAACTCGAGGAGGAGCGGCGCCTGGCCTACGTTGGGATCACGCGGGCGAAGCGGCGCCTGTTCCTCTCCCACGCCGCCCGGCGGGCAACCTGGGGAAGCGGCGGACTCTCGGTGCCGAGTCGTTTCCTGTTCGAGATCCCGCCGGAACTCATGTCCGGACCGCATTTGGAGCGAGCCGACGACTTCGACGACGACATCGGTGCGGTCGATCCGGACCTGGTCTTCGGGCGGCGTCTGGGCAGTCGGTTCGGAACGCCCATCCGCTCCGGCGGGGGCGCGTATCGGGTTGGCAGCGGTCAGCCCGGCGCCCCCAGAGCGGGGGAGGAGTTCCGGCCCAGCCGTGATCTCGGGGCGCGCCGCCAGGCCTACGACTCGGGCGCACGGTCGGGTAGCCTCGACGTGCCCGACCGACCGCCACCCGGCCGGTCTGCCTCCGAGTCACCGGCGCCGTCTCGTCCGGCTCCCGCGGCCCGACCCCGCATCCCCGGGGAGAGGCAGTTCCGCGACGGCGACCGCGTCCGCCATGCGCGCCTCGGCGACGGCGTCGTGGTCACCTCCAAACTGACCCGGAACGACGAGGAGGTAACCGTCGCCTTCTCGAACGGCGGCGGCGTTAAGACTCTCGTGGCGAGCATGGCCAACCTGGAGCTGCTCGGCTGAGTTGCGGCCCCAGCTCGGACGGCCAACCCGCAAGCCGCCGGCCGGTTAATATGGCAGAGCACCGGCCGGATAGCCGTTGCCGGCGTCCAATCGATCACCCGCCAGGTAGGATAATCGCCACTATGACCAAGTCGAACGTATCGCGAGCCAGCCGTACCAAGGTCGGCGGTAAGGCACTACTCGAGCCGTGCGCCCGCTGCGGCATCGCCCCGGACCCCCGCGGTCGTCCGTTCCCGATCACCTTCGAACTGCCGGACGTGTACTCGGAGATCCCGGAAGAACTGCTCGATGCCTGGGGCGAAGACCCGTTCCTGGCGATCAAGACCATTGGCTTCTTCGTCAGGGTCATCCTTCCGGTCAAGCTAACCGACGGCTACTCGGTCGATTTCGGGACCTGGCTGGAGGTTCATTCGGAGGATTTCCGGACGACCTGGCAGACCTGGAACATGCCCGAGTACGCGGACCTCTCCATCGAGGGCTACGTGGCGAACGCCATCGAACCATGGAAGAAGCTGCCCCACACGCTCGTTCGCGCCACCGTCCGCGACGTCGATCAAGTGCCCTACTTGACGTCGTGCAACGACGAACGAATGTCCAAGATTCTGGGCGACACGTGGCCGCATGACGAGGTACTTACGCCCTACGCCCACCTTCTCAAGGCCGACCCGCCGGCCGAGCGCTGATCGGCGGCTTCCGTAGCTCGAGCCGGCCCGGGTTAACCAGGGCCGGCGCTTCCGCTAGGTGAATAGACTCCGGCCGGTGCTGCTGCCGGACGGCAAGGACGCTGCAGTTTCCCCGCATCGGTTCGACGGCCGTTGGACCCTGATCCATCGCCCGGCTCCGCTTCGCGGTCTGGCCCACATGTGGATCTCCTATTCGCCAGATCCGCGCCACTGGGGCGACCACACGCTTCTCCTCGAGGCGCGTGAGGGGGCCTGGTGGGACGCCGACAAGATCGGGCTGGGGCCGCCGCCGCTCGCAACCTCCGCGGGCTGGCTGATCATGTATCACGGCGCCCACGCGACGGCGTCGCACGGCGCAAGAGGCACTGCTCCTTCGGGCCGGAATCGGCGAGAATCGGCCGGACGAGTAGCGATGAAGGAGCGTCAGGTGACTGAGGCGAGCGAAGGGTCGGTCGGGCTGCCGGTCGCCTTCGATGCGGTAGAGGATGCCAGAGAACTGGGTGAGGAGGCCGCCGCCCACCGTCGCGACGAGCTGGTCCCAGCCATCCGTAGAGCCAACGAGCTGTACTACGTGTCCGACGCCCCCGATCTCTCCGACGCTGAGTACGACGGGTTGATGCGCGAGCTGGTGGCCATCGAAACCGCATTCCCGGCGCTGTCGATGCCCGACTCGCCGACTCAGCGCGTCGGCGCGGCTCCAGTAGGCGCCTTCGGCGAGGTCGTCCACGGGCGGCCGATGCTCTCGCTGGGCAATGTCTTCGACGAGGATGAGCTGCGCGCCTTCGACGGTCGGGTGAGGCGTGGGCTGGGCCTGTCGGCCGCCCCCGGGCCGGCCTTCGAGCTCCGCTACGTCGCCGAGCTCAAGATCGACGGCCTCGCCATCTCGCTCCGCTACGAGGGCGGCCGCTTCGTGCAGGGCGCGACACGCGGCGACGGCACCACTGGCGAGGATGTGACCGCCAACCTGAGGACGATCTCCGCCCTGCCGGAACGGCTGCGCGAGCCGATCTCGGCCGAGGTCCGCGGCGAGGTCTACATGCCAAAGGCCGAATTCGCCCGGATCAACGCCGAGCGCGAGGAAGCGGGCCTGCCGACGTACGCAAATCCGCGGAACAGCGGCGCCGGCTCGCTCAGGCAGCAGGATTCGCGCGTGACCGCCGCACGGCGGCTGTCGTCGTGGTGCTATCAGCTCATCGAGGACGGCCCGGACGGCCTGCCAGTGGTCGCAAGCCAGTCTGAGGCACTGGCCCGACTTGTCGCCCTGGGCCTGCCCGTCAATCCGGATCGTGAGGAAGGGCTGGACATCGAGGGCGTAATCGGGTTTCTGCGGAACTGGCGCGAGAAGCGTCACGAACTGCCGTACGAGACCGACGGCGTTGTTGTGAAGGTGGATAGCTTCGACCAGCAGGAGCGGCTCGGCATGGTGGCCAGGGCGCCGCGCTGGGCGATCGCATACAAGTTCCCGCCCGAGCAGGTCGAGACGATCCTCGAAGACATCGTGCCGTACGTCGGCCGAACCGGAACGCTGACGCCGGTGGCGCACATGCGACCGGCCAGGGTCGCCGGCTCAACGGTCGCCCGCGCCACGCTCCACAACCTCGACGAGGTCCGGCGCAAGGATCTGCGGATAGGGGACTGGATCGTTCTGCAGAAGGCGGGTGACGTGATCCCGGAGGTGGTTCGGTCACTGCCGGAGCGGCGGACGGGTGCGGAGCGCGAGTTCGAGATGCCGGCCTCTTGCCCGGTATGCGGCACAGCCGTGGTCCGCGACGAGGGCGCCGTCCGACACTACTGCCCGAACCAGCATTGCCCGGCGAGGCTGTCGCAGGAGTTCGCCCATTTCGCCGGGCGCGGCGGCATGGACATCGAGGGCGCGGGCTGGGCCGTCCTGGAGCAGCTCCTGGAGCGAGGCTTGATCAAGACTCGGGGCGATTTCTATCGGCTGACGGTCGAGCAGCTGGAGAGCCTCGACCGGTTTGCCCGTAAGAGCGCCGAGAACCTGAAGTCTTCGATTGAAAGGTCGCGCCGGCGGCCGCTTGCGCGGGTGCTCAACTCGCTTGGTATCCCCCAGGTGGGCGAGCAGACCGCCATCGACCTTGCCGGATGGATCGGGGAGCGCTGGCCGGCGGAGGGCATGGATCCGGCCGAATGGACGGCTCTGGTGGCGCGGTCGCTGCCAGCCGTCACTGCCGAGGAGTTTCAGGAGGTGCCGGGCATCGGTGCCGTGGTGGCCCGGAGCATCGCCGGCTACTTTGGGGCGCCCGAGACGGCGGCCGTGCTGGCGGACCTCGTCGCCGCCGGCGTAGTGGCCGAGCCACCCGCCAGACGAGTGGCTCCGGGGAGGGGCGCCGCCGGCCCGCTCGCCGGCAAGACCCTGGTCGTTACGGGCACCCTCCGCGGCTTCGACCGCGCAGCCGCGGAGGAGGCGATCCGAGCGGCCGGTGGCAAGACCGCAGGCTCGGTCAGCAGGATCACGTCGTACCTGGTCGCGGGCGAGAACGCCGGGTCGAAGCTCGCCAGAGCCCAGAATCTCGGCGTGCCCGTGTTGGACGAGGAGGAATTCGGGCGGCTGCTCGCCGGCGAGGGGTCCTAGCCAGGGCCGCGTTTCAGCCCATGGCGGAGTTGATCAGGCCCCAGATCCAGGTCGGGCGCCAGAGAACGTCGGGACCATCCAGCATCCTCGGCGCGAGCCAGGTGTGGCGCCAGCCGCGAGCCTCGAGCTCGCGCCAGGCGGCAGGGTGCTCGTCGGGGATTGCGGCGCGCGCGTGGCCATCGGGCGCCGCCAGGTGGCGGTGAAGCTCAAGCAGGCAAAGCCCGTCGCGGAACCCGGGCGCGACGATTGCCGCGTACGCTCGATCCGACGGGAGCAGAAAGCCACGCAGTCCGGCCGCGGGTCCGGCCGTGTCCTCGAGCACCCATCCGCCGACCGCGGCAAGCTCGGTCAGGACGTCGCGCCGGTCTTCGGCGGTGGCGAGCCGGTCGAGCTCGAGGACGCGAGTCAGATCGGCGGGCGTCATGGGCCGAAGGCGCGACCCATCGGGCGCTTCGGGTGCCGCGGCAAGGCGATCGCCTTCCATCTGGCGGTAGTGGGTCGCGATCCGAAAGCCCATGCGTTCGTACAGCGGCTGACCGGCCGCCGTGGCCACCAAGGCGAGCGTCTCACAGCCCGCCGCGCGGAGCCTCCGTCGAAGCTCTTCGGTCATGGCTCGTCCATACCCGCAGCCCCGAACCTCTTCGTCCACGATCACGGCACCCAGCCAGCCGACGGGAGTGCTGACCGTGGCCAGCCCGGTGGCGACGACTCGGCTACCAAGCACGCCAACGAGGGGCTGGCATGCTCGCGTGCGCAGCGTCAGGGCGTAGAAAGCCCGTCTGTTGCGCCACCCCTGGGCGAGGGCCAGGTCGACTGCGGCGTCGACGTCGGCGGGCGCCATCTCGCGTATCTGGAATGCGGTCATCGATCCCTCGGGTTTGGACTGAGGAAGGACCACTTTACGATGCGCCGGCCCGCTGCGGAGACATGGCACAGGCGCCCGAGCCCTTGTGCGGCTTCGAACCGCCTGGCTGGCGCGCCGTCACATATCATCCCCGGCATGGCAATCGGCGATGCTTTCGACGCCGCGGTCGGCTACTACGACGACTGGATCAAGAAGGCGCTGCCCGGCTACGACGAGCTCTTCACCACCGCCGCAAGCCTGGTCCCGTTCGAGTCGGGCCGCCCTTTCGACGTCCTGGATCTGGGAGCAGGAACCGGCCTCTTCTCGAAGCACGTGCTCGACGCCTATCCCCACGCCAGATTCACGCTAGTGGACCTCGCCGAAAAGCTTCTCGACGTGGCCAGGTCCAGGTTCGCGGAGCTGCCCGGCCAGTTCGCCTACCTCACGGCCGACTACCGGACGATCGAGCCTCCGCCGATATTCGACGTGGTGGTCTCGAGCCTATCGATCCACCATCTGACCGACGAGGAGAAGCAAGACCTCTTCGGCCGGATCTATCGGCTGCTGCGAGATGGCGGGGTCTTCCTCAACGTCGATCAGATCCGGGCCGAGTCGATCGAGATGGAGGAGCTTTACCGGTCGCGCTGGCTCGAGCACGTGCGCCGCCAGGGCGCGACCGAGCAGCAGATTTCCGAAAGCCTGGAACGCCGTCGCACCTTCGACCGTGACGCTCTGCTGGGAGATCAGCTCCGATGGCTCCGCGAGGCGGGCTTTGCGAGCGCGGACTGCGTGTACAAGAACTGGTTCGTCGGCGTCTTCCTGGCCGTGCGCTCGAACAGGGCTTGAGCGGGGTGCGCGGGTTCGTCGGCGCCTCCGGCCTTGCTCTCGTACTTGCCCCAGACGCGCCGTAGCCGGCACGGCGGCGGTCGCTCGCGTGGGGGTGCGTCCGGTATCATCCGGTGACCATGGCCAACCTGACCCGTGCCGATGTAGAGCACGTAGCCCATCTCGCCCGCCTCGGGCTGACCGAGGATGAGTTGTCGCGCCTCGAGGGACAGCTCAATCACATCCTCGACCAGTACGGCGTGCTGACGACGCTCGACACGGAGCACATCCCGCCCACCGCCCAGACGATCGAGCTGGCGAACATCTTGCGCGATGACGTCGTTCAGCCTTCGCTCACTACCGACGAAGCTCTGTCGAATGCCCCCGAGCGAAGCGGAGGCCACTTCGTGGTGCCGGCGATCCTGCGTGGCGTCGAGGGAGGCGCGTAACCCGTGCCGGACCTGACTCGCCTCCACGCCCATGAGATGGCTGCGCTGCTGCGCAGCGGCGAGATCTCNNACAGCGCCGATGCCCTGACCGAGGCCGACGCCGCCGACCGGCGTCTGGCGGAGGCGCGCCGTGCTGGCGCCGCAGCTGTGACCGGCCTCCATCCGCTGTGCGGCGTGCCGGTCGCGCTCAAGGACCTCGTCTCGGTCAAGGGCGGCCAGGCCACGGCTGGCTCGAAGATCCTCCAGGGCTACATCGCCCCTTTCGACTCCACAGTCACGGCCCGGCTGCGTGAGGCCGGCGCGGTGATCCTCGGCAAGACCAACATGGACGAGTTCGCGATGGGCTCGTCCACTGAACACTCGGCGTTTGGGCCCACGGCCAACCCGTGGAATCTCACTCGCGTCCCCGGCGGCAGCTCAGGCGGCTCGGCGGCAGTGGTAGCCGCGTACCACGTCCCGATCTCCATCGGCACGGACACGGGCGGCAGCATCCGCCAGCCCGCCTCGATGTGCGGCATCGTCGGGCTCAAGCCCACCTATGGTCGGGTCAGCCGGTATGGAATCGTGGCCTTTGCCAGCTCCCTCGACCAGATCGGGCCGCTCGCCCGCGACGCCCGCGACGCTGCTCTGTTGCTGCATGCTGTCTCCGGTCGCGACGATCACGACGCCACCAGCGCGCCCGTACCGGTCCCGTCTGAACTGCTCGAGCTTCCCACCAGCGATGACGAAGCAGCCTCGTACCTGAAGGGCCGCCGCATCGCGCTGCCTCGCGAGTACTTCGTCGAGGGCATGGAGCCGGGCGTCGCGGCCCGCGTCCGCGAGGCGGTCGCGGTCATGGAAGCCGCCGGAGCCACGGTCGAGGAAGTCTCGCTGCCGCACACCGACTACGGGCTGGCCAGCTACTACATCATCGCGCCCGCGGAATGCAGCTCCAACCTGGCCCGGTACGACGGCGTGAAGTACGGCCACGCCGACCGAAGCTCGGGCGAGTACATCGCCGACTACCTCCGTACGCGAGGCGCCGGTTTCGGGGCCGAGGTGAAGCGCCGGATCATGCTCGGCACGTATGCCCTTTCGGCCGGCTACTACGACGCGTACTACCTGAAGGCTCAGAAGGTGCGGACGCTGATCAAGGCGGACTTCGACGCGGTCTGGGCGGCCGGATTCGACGCGATCTGTGCGCCGGTCAGCCCGACCGTCGCGTTCCCGTTGGGCGCGAAGGTCGACGATCCGATCGCGATGTACCTGTTGGACGTCTGCACGCTTCCAGTCAACATGGCGGGCCTGCCGGGGGTGTCGATCCCGGCCGGCCTGTCGGAGGGGCTCCCCGTCGGCCTCCAGATCATCGGAGCGCCGTGGAGCGAGCTCTCGATGCTTCGCCTGGCCCGCGCCTACGAAGGGATCACTGCCAGAGCAACCTGGCGGGCCCTCGAGCCCGCCGAGCTGCAGCTGACCGACGATCCCGCGACGCCCAGCCCGATCGAGCGGAAGGAGCGCCTCAAGTCAGGCGCCTCCACCCCGGGCCCCGGCGACCAAGCCTGAGGATGCACCGATGACCACGCCCACAACCCGCCCCGGTAGCAACCGTCTGACCACGGATCCCTCGATCCTCAACTCCGACTCCGAGCCAGAGCGACCTCCGCTTTCCACGCGCGTCCTGTCGCGCCGCGTCGACGAGGTTCCACGCTCGGGCATCCGCCGCTTCTTCGACATCCTGGCCACCATGACCGACGTCATCAGCCTTGGCGTGGGCGAGCCTGACTTCGACACGCCAGAGCAGGTGATCGAGGCCGGCCGCCACAGCCTGGCCTCGCGTCGGACGCACTACGCCTCCAACTACGGCACGCTCGAGTTGCGGCGCGCACTGGCCCACCACATCGAGCGTACGTACGGCGTCCGCTATGACCCGACCGAGGAGGTATTGATCACCATCGGTGCGTCGGAGGCGTTGGACGTGGCGGTCCGGGCCACCATTGACCCGGGCGACGAGGTGATCCTGCACGAACCGTCGTACGTCTCGTATCGGCCGGCGATCATCTTCGCTGGGGGAGTCCCCGTTGGCGTACCCACGACCATCGACGAGGACTTCGCGCTGGACCCGGTCAAGGTCGAGGCCGCGATCACGCCGCGGACCAAGGCCATCCTGCTCAACTACCCCTGCAACCCGACTGGCGCGGTCCTGCCTCACGAAGCCCAGGATGAGATCGCGCGCATTGCCGTGCGCCACGACCTGCTCGTCTACAGCGACGAGATCTACGACCGGCTCGTGTACGGCGGCTATCAGATGCGAACCATGGGCTCGCTGCCAGGAATGCGCCGACGGACCGTTCTGATGGGCGGCTTCTCCAAGGCCTACGCGATGACGGGCTGGCGCATCGGCTACATCTGTGCCCCATCGGAGATCCTCGAAGGAATCCTGAAGGTCCACCAGTACGTGATCATGTGCGCCCCGACGGTAGCCCAGGACGCGGCCCTCGAGGCGCTCAAGACCGGCGAGCCGGACGTAGCCCGAATGGTCGGCCAGTACGACACGCGCCGGCGCCTGGTCGTCGACGGCTTCAACGCCATCGGCCTGCGGACTTTCGAGCCGCTCGGGGCCTTCTACGCCTTTCCGCAGATCACCTCGACAGGCCTGACCAGCGACCAGTTCGCCGAGGCCCTGCTGGAGGAGGAGTCCGTCGCCGTGGTGCCGGGCACCGCGTTCGGCGAGGCCGGCGAGGGCCACGTCCGGTGCTGCTACGCGACGAGCGAGGCCGAGCTTCGCGAAGCTCTGGTCCGGATCGAGCGCTTCGTCAAGCGGCGCAGAGGAAACAGGTGACGGGCCCGGCTATCGCCCCTGCCGGAAGCGGCGCGTCCGAGCGGTACGAGGCCGTCATCGGCATCGAGATCCACTGCCAGCTGAAGACTGCCAGCAAGATGTTCTGCGGCTGCTCCACCGAGATCGATGGCGCGGCCCCGAACAGTCACTGCTGTCCGGTATGCCTGGGACTGCCCGGCGTCCTGCCGACGATCAACAAGACGGCCGTGGAGTATGTGATCGCGACCGGCTTCGCCATCGAGGCGACCGTTGCCGCAACGACCCGATGGGATCGCAAGAACTACTTCTACCCGGACCTGCCGAAGGGCTACCAGATCAGCCAGTACCAGCTGCCGCTGGCGGCAAACGGCCGTTTGACCTTCGACACGAGCGCGGGCCGGTTCACGGTTCGAGTGCGGCGGGCTCACCTCGAGGAGGACACGGGCCGGCTGATTCACGACGAGCTGGACGGCCGGCGCGTCAGCCTGATCGACTTCAACCGGTCGGGCATGCCGCTGATGGAGATCGTGACCGAACCCGACATCCGGACGGCCGAGCAGGCCCGCCGCTACGCGGAGGAGCTACGCCTGCTGATGCGGACCATCGGCGCCTCGGACGCGGAGATGGAGAACGGTCAGATGCGGGTCGAGGCCAACGTCTCGATCAGGCCTCGCGGTCGGGAGGCATTCGGGACCCGCGTCGAAGTGAAGAACATGAACTCGATGCGGGCCGTGGAGCGGGCGATCTCCTTCGAGATCGAGCGGCAGGCAGCCGAGATCGACGCCGGCGGGACGATCCGCATGGAGACTCGCGGCTGGGAAGATGGCAGCCAGTCCACGTATCACATGCGCCCCAAAGAGGAAGAGAACGACTACCGCTACTTCCCGGAGCCGGATCTGCCGCCGTTGCTGACCACGCCCGAGTGGTTGGCCGAGATCAGGGCCCGGCTGCCGGAACTGCCGGCGGCCCGGCGAGCCCGTTACCGCGACGCCTTCGGCCTCTCCGCATACGACGCCGGCGTGCTGGTTAACGATGCCGCGGCCACGGCTCTGTTCGAGGGCGCGCTGGCGGCAGGCAGGGGCGTGCCGGTCAAGCTGCTCGCAAACTGGGTGACCGGCGAGTACATGCGTCTGGCAAAGGAGGACGCCAGGGGCGGATCGGCGGATCCCGCCGAGCTCGCCGCGCTGGTCAAACTGGTCGCCGATGGAGCGATCTCCGGTACGAACGCGAAGGAAGTCTTAGCCGATCACTTCTCATCGGGCCGGCCCGTGGCCTCGATCGTCGAGTCGGGCGGCTTCCGCCAGATCTCCGACGCTGGGGCACTCCGCGCGGTGATCGACGAGGTACTCGCCGCAAATCCCGCCGCGGTGGCGGACTATCGCTCGGGCAGGGCCGCCGCGGTCGCGTTCCTGGTCGGCCAGGTAATGAAGGCCACGCGAGGCCAGGCCAACGCTGCCATGGTTCAGACTTTCCTGCGCGAGCGGTTGGATAATGTCGAGTAGGCGGGCCTAAGGAGGGCCAATGGGTCCGATCAACCTGGTCAGCTGGGGGCTCGGGGTCGCCCTGATCGTCGTTGGTTACCTGCGGGCAAGAGGGCCGTGGAGCCGCTACCAGGAGCTGAAGTCCCAGGAAGCCAACATCGCCCGGTATGAAGGCTGGCGTGGCACTCGGCTGCGCGACGACCGTCCGAGCGCTGCCTCGATCATGGCCCAGGAGCTTCGCCGCCGGGCCCAGATCGCCGGTCTGGTCCTTATCGGCGGCTTCATACTGGTCTTCGTAGGTTTCGCGGTTCACTAGGCTCGGGTGCGGGAGCGGCTTGGGCCGCACAGGCGCACAGGGTGGTGCGCGGCAATCTCTGGATGTGCCATGCTTTGTGGTGTAGGTGGCTCAGCGCTCGTTTCGGGGTCAGCGCCTTGCCAGGTTGGAGCAGCGTGAGATGAGAGCCGGACAGAGCCGCGCCCGGCCAGTCAGAGGTTGGAGCACGGGCGCCAACGCCGGCCGCGTACCAGGTCCTGGAGAGTGCCGTGAGTGAGCGAGGGCTCACCCCGGGATCGGGCCATGACCGCAGGTTCGCCGGTTTCGCTGCGGCATGCGCGGCCACCGCCGCCGTTCTTTGTCTGGCCGACGCCGTGGCTGTCCCGGGGGCCCGGCGCCCGGAACAGCTTGTGGTAGCCGCCCTGATCGGCATGACCACCGTGGCCGGGTTCTGGTTCTTGAGGCGCGGCTTCACTCCGCGCATTCTCATACCGGCTGGAGCCCTGCTGATCGCGGTCGGAGTGGCAGCGGGGGCGTTGGTGCCAAATAGCGTCGATGCCGCCGTTGTCTTGCCCCTGGCCGGCGCTGTGCTGGCGCTCCCGGCGGTGCGCGGGCGACTCCTGCTCATCCTGCTCGCTCTCGCCTTCGGAGCGAGCATGGTCGGCGAGACGATCGGGTACACGGCTGGTGGAGCATCCGGCTCGTCTACGTCGGTCGACATTGCACTCTCGTATCTCGAGACCAGCGTCATGCTGATCTTCACATATGGCTTGCTGTGGTGGGTGGGCGATCGCTGGTGGAGGGCGGACGAACAGGCACGCCGGGCCCTCGCAAGCCAGCGACGATTGCTCGAAGTCAACGAGCGCCTTCTCTCGACGCTCGATCCGCAGGGCGTGTTCGAACTCATCGCGGACTCTCTCAAGTCCGTTGTGGCCTACGACAACCTGACGATCTACGCCGTCGACAGATCCGAGTCCGTCTTGCGCCCGGTCCTGGCACGGGATCGCTTCGCACGGCTGATCATGGGGTCCACGATGCCGATCGACGGCGGGCTCACGGGATGGGTCGTGGCTCACGGTACAGCGGAGTGCGTGAACGACACGCTCCGGGATTCACGGGTCGCAGTCATTCCGGGCACGCCGAACGAAGCCGAGGCGCTTATCGTAGTGCCGCTCCTCGTCGGCGGCGAGGTCGCGGGAACCCTCAACGTCGGCCGAATGGGTCAACGGGAAGCCCACTTCAGCGCCCAGGAGTTCGACCTTGCGCGCCTGTTCGCGGGCCAGGCGTCGATCGCCCTGCGGAATGCCGATACGCTTCGTGCCGTCGAGACTCGAGCCGCGACGGACGCCCTCACGCGTCTGCGAAATCGCGGCGCGTTCGATGAGCGGCTGAGAGCGCTGATCGCCGACCCGCGTGTCCAGCCTCTGGTCCTGGTCATGCTCGACCTCGACGGGTTCAAGCGCTACAACGACGTCCACGGCCACCCGGTGGGCGACGCGCTCCTGCAGTCCGCTGGCCGGGCCATCACCTCATCGGTCCGCGAGGGCGACCTCTGTTTCCGCTACGGTGGCGACGAGTTCGCTCTGCTGCTCCCGGGAACGGATGAGGAAAGCGCCCGGCAGATCGCCGAACGGGTTCGTTCTGCTATCGCCGCGGTCGGATCCACCGGAGTCTCCGGAGTCACAGCCAGCGTCGGGATCGGGAGCTTTCCCCGGGATGCCCAGACGGCCGATGCCCTGGTCGCCGCGACGGACTATGCGCTCTATCGGGCTAAGGGATCCGGCGGCGACCGCGTCGATACCTGGAGAGAGATCCAAGCAGTGCCGGGAAGACGCTGAGGCCGCGCGGGACGGAACCGCGCCAGCGAGTCAGCCGCGCGAAACCCTCCGGATCTCGATGGCAGTGCAGCGGTCCATAACGACCGCCAGGCCGCCTTCGGCCGCGATTCGAGTGGCCTCCCAGTTGACTAGGCCGAGTTGCAGCCACAGGGCCCGGGCGCGGACGGCGACCGACTCGCGGGCTATGTCCTCGGTCAGTTCCGATCGGCGGAAGACGTCGACGATGTCTATCCGGCCGCCGAGAGCGGCTTCTGCCTCGGCCAGCGTCGCCACGGCGGCGACGCCCTCGACTTCCGTTTCGTTCGGGTTTACGGGCACGCACAGGTAGCCGGCTCCGACGAGCGACCGAAAGACGCCGTTCGATGGTCGCGCCGGGTTGGACGAAGCGCCGACGACGGCGATCCGCCGCGCGGTCCGGAGCAATTCGACGATCTCCGCATCGTCGAGAAGGGCCGGCTGGCGGGGTGAATCGGCGGGGTTCATGAGGCTCCTCACGCACCTGACGGTTTGGGCGAGGCGCTCGCCTGCGACGGACCGGCCGGCGAGGTGGTCGCGCCCGTGGAGGGAGCCGGCGTCGGGGGCGCCGGAGTGGGACGGGGCGGTCCATTCTGGAGTGTTCCAACCACCGCATCGAGCTGTGCCTCGAAGCCCCCTGGAAGGTCGGCGTGGAATTCGCTCAGGGCGATTCCGCCGTTCGCGACGTTGTTCACGGTCTCGCGCGGGACCGCGTGCCCGGACGCGACCGCCAGAATCGGGGCGGCCACGGCAGCGTCATAGCGGTTCATGACGCTCACGATCAGGCATGACTGGATGTCCGGCACGGTCTGCCACGCGTCGGTGTCGACTGCCACGAGCCGCGCCTTGCGGGCGCAGGCTTCGCGCAGGGCCCCGATCCCCGTCAGGCTGGGCATGGCCAGGATGACGCTGTCGCCCGCCTTGACGAGGCCCGCGGCGGCCGTCCGGCCCTTGTCGGGGGAGTCTGACGTCCCCGCATACGCGACAGTCGCGGGGTAGCCGAGCTTCGACTGTGCGGCCCCGCTCGCAAAGCCGGCCGCGTAGTTGGCCGTGCGCGTGTCTGTCTTGGCGTCCCCGACCATGCCGATCCCGCCCGAGCCGGCGAAACCAGCCGCCACGTAGCCACCCAGGTATCCGGCCTCGGCTTCGTCGAACGCGAGTCCGTGCACGTTCGCGGGCGAGCTTTCGGAAACGGCGACGTCCATTTCGAAGAACTGCGTCGCCGGATGGACCGCGGCCGCGGCCTGGACTGCCGCGTCGGCAGCGGGCCCCACGGTCACGACGACCGTCCTCGGGGCCCCGGCCGCTCCGTCGACGTCTTTCGGAAGATCGGCGTTCGAGACCGGCTCCAGGAGCGAGGTCGAGGCTCCGACTCTGGCGCCGACCGCCTGGATGCCTTTCCACGTCAGGCCGGCCGGCGTCCAATCCACTGGCTCACCGAGCGAGGCCACCAATGTGATCGACTTGACGAGCTGAGGAGCCAGCGTCGGCGTGGCGGTCTCGGTCGAGATGCTCGTCCCGGCGGTCGATGAGCCGCCGGCTGGCGGCGGCGTCGATCCGGCTTGGTTCGAGAAGAGACTGCAGCCGGCCAGCAGCACGGCGGCTGCTGCGAGTCCTCCGGCAAACCGGAGGTTTCTTGGCGACCTGGAATGCATCATCGTGGCCAGATTGTAGGGGTCCGGGACCGTCGGCCCGGCAGCTCGCGCGGTGGGACTGCCCCGGCCGGGCAAACGGGTCGCGGCATCAGGAGCGAGACTTTGCCTCCAAGACTAGGATGGCCCGGGGAGGAGGCAATGGTGAGTTCCATGATTGAACCGGTCGACGAGCGGATCAGAGTGGCTGCTGGCATCGAGCTGCGCGTCCTGCGGTGGCAGCCGCCCCTCGATTCCGGCACGGTCGCGGCGTCGGGGGCGCCGTTCCTGCTCGTACACGGCCTGGCGTCGAATGCGCGGTTGTGGGACGGCGTCGCGCGCCGGCTCGCGTCGGCCGGCCATTCTGCCGTGGCGGTCGATCTGCGCGGCCACGGCCACTCCGACAAGCCTGAGAGTGGCTACGACTTCGCCACTATTGTCGAGGATATGCGTGCGCTGATCGGGGCTCTTGGGCTCGGCTTCGAGCGGCCGATCCTGGTCGGGCAATCGTGGGGTGCCAGCGTGGTTCTCGAGTTCGCCGTCCGCCATGCNNCGGGCTGCCGCTGTCCTCGGTCGAGGACTACTTCCACTCGACTCATGCCGACTGGCCGGAGGAGGGGTTCGAGGGCTCGCTCGGCAACTTCGAGATCCGGCCCGATCGGACCATAGCGCCCTGGCTTTCGCGCGACCACCACAGGGCGATACTGCAGGCGATGTGGAACCAGCGCACGGCCGATCTGTGGCTGTCCCTGCGAGTCCCAGCGTTGATCGTGCCGGTTGACGGCGGCGAGAATGACTGGACGTCATCGAAGCGGGCCGGGTCGGAGGCGGCGCTGGCGGCGGTTGGACCGGCGGGCCCTGCGGTTCGGGTGCGATGGTTCAAGGGCGACCACGATATCCACGCCCAGCATCCTGCCGAGCTGACGGAGGCGATCCTTGCGGCCGACGGCGAGGGGCTCTTCTCCGGGGTGCCGGCATCGTGAGATCGGTAGGGGCGCGCCGGCGGCGAGCACGGGGAGGAATCGGATGACGGCGTTGCCGCGCATCCTGACGATCATGGGCTCGGGCGAAACGACGCCCACGATGGCTCGGGTTCACCGGGCCGTCCTCGACAGGCTGGGGGAGCGGCCGGTTCCGGCGGTTGTGCTCGACACGCCCTACGGTTTCCAGGAGAACGCCGAGGACATCACCAATCGAGCGGTGGACTACTTCCGAACGACGGTCGGGGCGCCGTTCTCCATCGCTTCATTCCGATCTGCCGATGCCGACCCGCTCACGCGCGAGACGGCGTTGGTCCGGATTCGCGAGGCGCGTCTGGTATTCACCGGGCCTGGCAGCCCCTCCTACGCTCTGCGGCAGTGGGCCGGCTCGGAGATACCGAACCTGCTGGCCGAGAAGCTTGCGCAAGGCGGGGCCGTCACCATGGCCAGCGCCGCAGCCCTCACGCTTGGCCTATACACGATCCCGGTCTATGAGATCTACAAGGTGGGCGAGGCTCCACGCTGGCTCGACGGGTTAGACCTGCTCACGCCCTTCGGCCTGCCGGTGGCGGTCGTGCCGCACTACGACAATGCCGAAGGCGGCAATCACGATACGCGTTTCTGCTACCTCGGCGAGCGCCGCCTGCAGGTCCTGGAGGCGGAGCTGCCGCCGGACGTCTTCATCCTGGGTGTGGACGGGCACACGGCGCTGGTCCTCGACCTGGGCTCTCGCTCTGCGTCCGTGCTCGGATTGGGTAGCGTCACGGTTCGCAAGGACGGACGGAGCACGGTCTTCCCGGCCGGCTCCGAGGTGACGATCGGCGACCTCGTGGCGGCTGCGCATGGGGTTGCGTCGGCGAGTCTGGCGGACAAGGCAGGGGCGGCCGCGTCAGGTGTACCGGCAATCGCGGCCGCGCCTGTGCTCTCCCCGTTGCGCGATGAAGTGGCCCGGCTCGAAGGCATCTTCAACGTCTCGCTCGGCGAGTGCGACGTCCCGGCTGCGGTTCGGGCCATCCTGGCCCTCGAGGAGACGATCCAGGCCTGGTCGCACGACACGGACCAGTCGGATGCGCTGGCCTCGGCGAGATCCGCGCTCCGGGCAGCCATCGTCTGTCTGGGAGAGACGGCCGCGCAGGGGACGAGCGATCCGGCCGAGCTGATCCGACCGTTCGTTGACGCGCTGCTGATGGACCGGGTTCGAGCCCGCGACGCTCGCGAATGGGCCGCTGCCGACGGGATCCGCGATCGTCTGGTGGCCGCCGGGGTCGAGCTTCACGACACTCCCGACGGCACAACCTGGGAGTTGCGGCCGGCCGAGCGCGTGGGCTGAGCTGGGAGCGCGGCGCGCCGCGCTCGGGTCCGTCGACGCGGTACCCTTAGCCCCCGTGACCGTTGCTCCGAACGACTTCGTCCACTTGCATCTCCACTCCGAGTTCAGCCTGCTCGATGGGCTCGGCCGCATCAACGAGCTTGCCGAACAGGGCTCGCAGCTCGGTTTCGACGCCATGGCCATCACCGACCACGGGGCTCTTTACGGGGCGGTGGCGTTCGTGCAGGCGATTTCGGCAAGGGGCATCAAACCCATCGTCGGCGTCGAGACGTACGTCGCCCGCCGGAGCATGCACGACAAGGAAGGCAAGGCCGACAGCCAGCCCTTCCACCTCGTCCTTCTCGCCGAGAACTGGCAGGGATACCAGAACTTGTGCCGCCTCGTCACCGATGCGCACCTCGACGGCTACTACTACAAGCCCCGGATCGACCGTGAACACCTGGCGAAGCACTCGCAAGGTCTGATCGGCCTCTCCGCCTGCCTTAGCGGCGAGATCCCCAAGGCGCTCGAGGTCGACGACTGGGAGCTGGCTCGCAAGCTGGCCGGCGAGTACCGCGACATCTTCGGGGCGGACCGTTTCTTCCTCGAGCTGCAGGATCATGGCCTGGCTCAGCAGCACCGCCTCAACGAGCAGCTGCTGCGACTCGGGCCCGAGGTTGGCCTCCGGCATGTCGTCACCAACGACCTGCACTATGTCCGGCGGGGGCAGTCGGAGGCCCACGACGTGCTGCTGTGCGTCGGCACGGGGTCCAACCTGGACACGCCGGGTCGGATGCGCTTCGAGTCGAACGAGTTCTACCTCAAGTCCGCGGCCGAGATGGCGGCCCTCTTCCCCGACAACCCCGACGCNNAGCTTCCCGGTGCCCGAGGGCGAAACGATCGAATCGTGGCTGCGCAAGGAGTGCCAGGCCGGCCTGTCCCGTCGCTATGGCACTGTGACCCCGGAGTTGCAGGCCCGCCTCGACTACGAGCTCGACGTCATCTGCCGCATGGGGTACGCGGGCTACTTCCTGATCGTCGCCGACTTCACCGCATTCGCCCGCGAGCAACGCATCGCCATCACGGTCCGCGGCTCAGCCCCCGGTTCCATCGTCACCTACACGCTCGGCATCACGCCCGTGGACCCGATCCACTACCAGCTGCCGTTCGAGCGGTTCCTCAACCCGGATCGGGTCACCATGCCGGATATCGACGTGGACTTCGAGGATGGCCGGCGTGAGGAAGTCATCAACTACGTGAGCCGCAAGTACGGCGCGGACCACGTCGCCCAGATCATCACGTTCGGCACGATGCTCGCCCGGGCAGCCATCCGTGACGTGGCACGAGTTGTCGGGATGACCTATGGGGAGGGCGATCGGATCGCCAAGGCCGTCCCGAATCAGCTCGGCATCAGGCTCGACGAGGCTATTGAAACGAGCCCGCCTCTCAAGGAGATGTATCGGAACGAGCAGCCGGTGCGGCGAGTGATCGAGTTCGCTAAGCAACTCGAGGGCGTGGCCAGGAACGCCTCCACGCACGCCGCCGGCGTGGTCATCAGCCGCGAGCCGCTGACCGAGCTGATGCCGCTGCAGCGGGCCACGAACTCGGACTCTGTCATGACCCAGTACGAGATGCACGGCGTCGATGCGCTTGGGCTGCTCAAGTTCGACTTCCTGGGCCTGTCCAACCTGACCATCCTGCGCCAGGCGGTCGACCTGATCAGGGAGCATCGAGGCGAGGAGATCGACCTCGAGAAGATCCCTCTCGACGACTCGAAGACGTTCGAGCTTCTGGCGTCCGGAGAAACGACGGGCGTCTTCCAGCTCGAGTCGGCGGGCATGCGGCGCTACATCCGCGACCTCAGGCCCAGCTCGGTCTTCGACCTGGCGGCCATGGTCGCGCTCTACCGGCCCGGCCCGATGGACAACATCCCCGCCTACATCCGGCGCAAGCATGGCGAGGAGAAGGTGACGTACCTCCACCCGCTCCTCGAGCCGTACCTCAACCGAACCTTCGGTGTCTTCGTCTACCAGGAAGACATCATGTCCGCCTCGACGGCGCTTGCCGGATTCACCGGTCCCGAGGCCGACATGCTCGGCTACGCGATTCGCAAGAAGAAGGCCGCGCTGATGCGCGACATGCGCGAGAAGTTCGTCAGGCAGGCGGCCGAGCGGGGCGTCAAGCCGCAGGTCATTGACGCGGTCTTCGCCGCATTTCAGCCGTTCGAGCGGTACGGCTTCAACAAGGCGCACGCGACCTGCTACGGCCTGATCGCCTATCAGACCGCATACCTGAAGGCGAACTACACGGTCGACTACATGACGTCGGTGCTGAGCGCCTTCCGCGACAACGAGGAAAAGGTCGCCGCGGCGGTGGCCGAATGCCGGAGGTTGGGCATCGACGTCAGGCCGCCCGACGTGCATCGGTCGTTTGTCGAGTTCACGGTCGAGGACGACGCCATCCGGTTCGGACTGTTGGCGGTCAAGAACGTCGGCGAAGCGGCGATCGAGTCGATCATCGCGGCCCGAGAGGCCGACGGCGAATTCCGCTCGCTGGCCGACTTCTGCGCCCGCGTGGATCTGCGACTGGCCAACAAGCGCGTCCTGGAGTCGCTGGTGAAGGTTGGGGCGATGAGCCGGTTCGGGCACGCGGCGCAGTTGCTCGAGGCCTTGGACGACGCGATGGCCGCGGGCCAGGCGGCGCAGCGAGACCGAACGAGCGGGCAGACGTCGTTGTTCGACATCGGATCGTCGCCTGAGGCTCTGGAGAAGCCGCTGCCGCAGGTTCCGGAAGAATCTTCACGCGAGCGGCTGCGCTGGGAGAAGGAGCTGCTCGGGCTATACCTGTCAGAGCATCCGCTCGGGGCTCTATCCGAGCAGATCGCGCAGTACGTGACGGCCTACTCGGGCGATCTGCGGGACGAGTCGCTCGATGGCCAGCGAGTGGTCATGGGCGGCATCGTGACCGCCTTGCGGACCGTCGTCACGCGCAATAAGGAGACCATGGCCGTCGCCACGCTGGAGGACCTTCAGGGCGCGCTCGAGGTCGTCGTCTTCCCTCGGATGTACGCCATCAGCGGTGGCACGTTCGCTGAGGGCGCCATCCTGCTCATTGCCGGCAGGGTGGACCATCGTGGCGAGGAGGCGTCGCTCCTGGCGGACGCTGTCTGGGTCTGGGAGGACGCCGCCTCTCTAGGGCCGGCTGCGATTGCCCAGGAAGTAGCCGCCGGAGAACGGGGCAGAGGCGGGCGGCGTCCTCCGAGCGGCGCGCCCGGCGGCAACGGCTACGGTAACGCAGGGAGTGGCAACGTTCAGGCGTACGTCGAGACGGCCGCACCCCCTTCATCTGTCGCGCCAGCCACTTCTTCCGCCTTCCCGGGCGCGCCTTCGCCGTCGGCCGCCCGAACCACGGCCACAGTTCCGATCAGGGTCTCCCCCCTTCGTGGCGGAGGCGTGGCGCCCGTCGCAGGCACGCCGCCCGCGCCCGTCGCAGGGGCGCCTGCGTCCTCGCCGATACCGCCGCCGTCGGAGCCGCTCTCATCGATCCCGGCCCCGGAGGATCTCGCCACTCTGGCGCCGGAACGTGAGGAGCCGCCACTCCCCGATGAGGCGCGAGCCGTTGCGGCCCGTGCTTCGGATGCCCCTACCGCGCCAATGGAGGCGCCCGTGTCCGGCATTCTGAACGTGCGCTTCACGCGCGGCGCCGAGACTGCCCGCATCGTGCTGGCGATGGAGGAGTTGAGAGCGGTATTCAAGGAACGGCCGGGGGCCACTCGCGTCGTGTTCCACCTGCCGCAGGCGGGCGGAGGAGCGCTGCCGATGGAAGTGCGAGGTGGCGCCGCTTACGACGCCGAGCTGCTGGCCGAGGTGAGGCGCCGTCTTGGAGAAGGTCTCGTCCACCTCGAGCTCTCGACGCCGGGTCGGCCGTGATTCGATCCGCGAGCTACGTCAACGGCATGCGACGCGGTCGTGTCTGGATCGCGCGCCATCGGCGTGTCGTCGTCGCCATAGCAATTGTCGTCTGGCTCTTCATGGCTGTGGTCGTCGGCCTGGCCACGTCCGGTGGTGTCGTCTGGTTCTAGTCACGACTCCGCGGCGCGCCCAACCCCGCGGCGCGCCCAGCCCCAATGACCGGGCATTGGGCAGACGCTCGACTTGGTGACCGCCGGCGAATTCGTGCATAGTACCTGCGCCCCGTCGCCGGCGGGGCTTGTCCAGCCCGTTCGGGCGCCACGCGCGAAGGTTGGGACGGATGATCCGGAGGTCCATGAAGCAGAGTCCGGCCGCGGCCGCGTTCCTCTCGTTCCTGTTTCCGGGGCTCGGTCAGGCGGCAGCCGGCAAGCGCCGTCGCGGTCTGCTCGTTGCCCTGCCGGCGTTGACTCTGCTCGTGCTCGCGGTCGGGCTCTTCGTCTTCGCCCGGCATCAGATCTTCGATTCCCTCTTCTCTGCAAGCGCTCTGACGTCGTTCTTCCTGCTCGACGTGGTGATCCTTCTCTACCGGCTCTGGGCGATTGTCGATGCCTATCTGCTGTTCAGCCCCGCCCGGGCGCGAGCGCGCTTCGAGCCGAAGGTGCAGGTCAAGATCCCTGCAGCGGGTGCCAGGCATCCCTTGAGCGCCGTCGTTCTGGGGGCCGTAATAGTCGCCACGGTCGGCACGCATCTGGCGCTTGGAGCGGTCGACGTCCAGTACCGCGACGCACTCAGTTCGATATTCAATCCAGACGCGCCGAGTTGGTTCGGCGGCAACGGCGATCTGCCCTCGGGCGAGACCGCGGCCCCGTTCTCGGATCAGCCGGGCGAGACTGACGCTCCCAGTCTTGCGGCGGGCGGTGCGTCCGGCTCGCCGACCGCCCCCACCTCGCCGACCGCGGACACGTCCGGTTCGGCCGCGCCGCTGCCGACGCCCGGCCCCACAACCGGGGATGGCATCCCGATCTTCCCGATCGAGGACGTCAGCGGCCCGAATGCCTCTCCCTCTGAGTGGGCGGCCGACGGCAAGCTCAACGTGCTGCTCGTCGGAGCCGATGCCGGCACGGGTCGCTGGAGCCTGCGGACGGACACGATGATCCTGCTCGAGGTCGACATCGCCTCGGGGCGAGCCGTTATGTACGGCATACCTCGCAACCTCGAGAACGTGCCGCTTCCGCCCGAGTCGGCAAATGCCTTTCCGTGCCACTGCTTCCCGTACCCCAATCTGCTCAACGCCCTGTGGCGGGACGCGGTCAACCGGCCCTCGGCCTACCCGTATGCGGGCTCCGACTTCGTGCGTGGCTTCAAGGCCCTCGAGGGCGCGATCGGACAGTACCTGGGGCTGCACGTCGACGGCGCCGTCGTCATCAACCTGATGGGTTTCGTCAACCTCATCGACGCCCTCGGCGGCATCGACATCAACGTCCCCGCCGAGGTCAAAGACACCCAGTACTCGAGGCCTCAGGACGGCAAAGACATCACCATCGACATCAAGCCCGGCGGGCAGCACATGGACGGGTTGGTCGCCCTGGAATACGCCCGCAGTCGCCACCAGGACTCCGACTACGGCCGGATGTCACGCCAGCAGGCGGTGCTCATGGCCCTGCGCGCCCAGTTCCAGCCCTGCTCGCTGCTCTCGAAGGTACCGTCTCTGATCAGCGCCCTTGGCAGCGCCTTCTGGACCGACATGCCGGTCGAAGACGCTCCCGCGCTGGCGGCCATTGCCGAGCGCGTGGGCACCGGCAATGTCAAGAGCATCGAGCTGGTCCCGGCGGTGACCGGTAACCCGGTCGGCTTCCTTACCGTTCCGCGATTGGCGATCGTCCGCAACATCGTGGCCCACGGCCTCGACGGCGTGCCCCCGGCCAGTGGGAGTGGGAGCGGCGGCGGCGGTGGCGGCTTGAGCTGCTAGCGGGACGCCGAGCCGCGCTTGCACAGCGCGGTTGCGCGGGCTCCGGGCAGTGCGTTGGTGCCGACGGCGGGAGTCGGCACCGAGAGGGTCCGATCGTGCTCAGGAGCACCCCGAAAACGGCCAGTGTGTTCCCATGGGTGTTCCCATCGCGTCTGGAAATGGCGCGCCGAGCCCCTACGACGTCCGCCTCAACGCAAGCTCGACGCGGTCCGCTGCATCGCGCAGGCTAGCGTCCAGGACGCCGGTGTAGTGGTGTGTCATCGCCTCGGCAGCATGGCCCAGGGCCGCCATCGCTACGCGCTGATGAACGCCCTGCGCCGCGAGGACGGTCGCGAACCCGTGCCGGAGATCGTGCAACCGGATGTCGCCGAGACTCGCTGCCAGCATCGCGTCGCGGAAGTGGCGATCGAGTGTATTTGGATGCCAGGCGAAGATTCGGCCGTCGATCGGTGCGGGCTGCGTTTCGCGCCAGGCAAGGTACTCGCGGACGGCCTCTACGGCGAGCGCCGGCATGGCAACCGCCCGAACGCTGCTAGCGGTCTTCGTGTCCCGTATCCGCGCACCCTGGCCTGGCACACGGCCGTACTGGCCGCGGACCGTTAGGACTGCTTCGTCGAGATCGACGTCGCCAGCCCGTAGGCCGAGGATCTCCCCGCGGCGGAGGCCGCAGGCGCCAGCCAGAACGACGATTGGGTAGAGCCGGGTCCGTGCAGTCGCGTCGAAAATCGCGCGGAGTTCGTCGGGTCCGATTGTTGGGACCTCCCGCTTCTCGGCCGCCGCAGGCGCGTCAACTAGGGCGGCGACGTTGCGCGCCACCAGACCCTGGGCTTGGGCGTACCGCAGGGCGGACGACAACCGAACCAGCGTGTGAGCGCCCGGCCCACCCCAGGATCGGACGGCGGCACGGACGTCCTCAACCGTTAGTTCGTGCAGCCGGATAGCGCCGAGGGTTGGGCGGATTCGGAGCTTCACGTCCAGCTCGTAAGCCTCGAGCGTCAGCGGGCGGACACGGTCCTTGCAGCCCTCGAGCCAGGAGTCGACAACGTCAGCCACGGTCGTATCGATCGCGCGCAACGAGACGCCCGACTCCTGCAGCTCGACGAGGTCCCGAAGCAGCTTCGTCCCGGCCCTTTCCGCCTCTCTCTTCGTCGGATATCCGGCCGTCCGGGGTCGTCGTCGCGTGCCGATCTCGTCGACGTAGCTGCCCTGCCAGCGCCAGCGGCGCACGCGGAATTTGTCCGTCGACTCCACGACGGAACCTTGGCCGCGATGGCGGGTTTGCTTGCCATGCTTGCCGTTTGGGTTCGTCATGTCTTCCATCATCCTCCAATAGATCGGCGAGACGGTCGCGCCGCGCATATACGACGCGCTTGCTGATCCGCGTGCAGGCTTCGGGGTGGCGACGCATCAGGACGCGGACGTGGGCGGGCGGGATGCCAAGCTCACCTGCGACCTGGGCGACGGACAGGAGCGGTTGCTCGGTCATGCCGGGACTGCCACTTGCGAGAAGGTCATGGCGAAGGTCGGGCGCGATGCATCGATTCTTGCCCTCCTCTGCTTACTCGCCAGATTGGGCTCGCTCGTAAGCTCGCTGCCACGGCCCGCTCAGCGGGACTAAGCCCGGATCCGGTGTAGTGGAAGTCCCGCCGAATCACCACCTGGTCGCCTATGGCCTTGGCGCGGATCTGGGTGAGCCAGGGATCTGCCTGGGCTCGAAACTGCGCCCGGACGGCTCGCAATGCGGCGAACGTCACCGAGTAGCGACGGGCTTTGGTCAGGAAGTGGCCACGAAAGCCGAGGTTATGGGCCCAGCGCGGGCTCAGGGTCCAGGCCGATCGCATAAGGGCTCGAGCATGCTCGGTCAGCTCGGTCCGCTCGATCACCTGCCTGACCCGGATCCTTCGATCAAGACCTCCGGCAATCGCGGCGTCCTTGGTGGCGTACTTGG
>PMNU01000044.1 GCA_003165675.1 Chloroflexota bacterium | reverse complement strand
CCTCTTACTTCGTCGCCTTGCGCCGGACGCCGACCGTCTTCTTGGGTCCGCGGCGCTGCCGTGCGTTGGTCTTGGTTCTCTGGCCACGAGCCGGCAGGTTGCGCCGATGGCGCGTGCCCCGGTACGAGCCGATTTCGATAAGCCGCTTGATATTCAGAGCTACCTCGCGGCGAAGGTCGCCCTCGACCTTGTGACGTCGGTCGATGATCTCGCGCAGGCGGTTTACCTGCTCCTCGGTCAGATCGCGGACGCGCGTATCCGGATTGACGTTCGCCTGGACGAGGATCTTCTGACTAGTCGGGAGCCCGATCCCGTAGATGTAGGTCAGGGCGATCTCAACCCGCTTCTCGCGGGGAATGTCGATGCCTGCGATGCGTGCCATGCCCTACCCCTGCCGCTGCTTGTGCTTGGGATTGGCGCAGATGACCATCACGGTCCCGTGCCGGCGGATGACTTTGCAGTTGTCGCAGCGGGCCTTGACGGAAGCTCTGACTTTCAAGGGATCCTCGATGTCTCGGTGCTTTCGGCGGCGTTACTTGAGCCGATACGTGATGCGACCTCGGGTCAGGTCGTAGGGCGAAAGCTCCACTCTGACCCGGTCGCCCGGCAGGATGCGGATGAAGTTCATTCGCAGCTTGCCGGAGATGTGCGCCAGAACACGGTGGCCGTTCTCGAGCTCGACCGCGAACATGGTGTTGGGCAGTGGCTCCAGCACCGTTCCCTCGACCTCGATTGCGTCCTTCTTTGCCACGTTCTGTGTGTCTTCCCTTTCTCACACGAATGCCGGCCGTCGCGGCCGACACACGAATGATTAGGTTACCAAAGAACCCCGAACCCGGCAACATGCCGTCCCTGGTTCCAGCGTCGTGATGGCAGTCGCCTCCATCAGATGGAGGGCCATGGTCGCGTCCACGCCGCTCATGCCGTCGTGAGGATGACGGGCCCGTTCTCCGTCACCGCGATCGTGTGCTCGAAGTGGGCCGCCAGTGAATGGTCTGTCGTGACTACGGTCCAACCGTCTGAGAGCGTCTCCACTTCGGCGCTGCCGAGAGTCAGCATCGGTTCGATGGCCATGCAGACTCCGGGTTCCAACTCCACTCCCAGACGTCCCGTCCTGTAGTTGGGGATCTGGAGATCTTCGTGCATCTTGGTGCCGATACCGTGCCCGACATACGGCCGGACGATGTCGCATCGTCCCTCGACGGCCACGTCCTCAACCGCGCCTGAGACGTCGTCAATGTGTGCGCCCGGAACCGCGGCAGCGATGCCCGCCATCAATGCCAGTCGCGTCGTCTCGATGAGCCTGACCACGTCAGCCGGCGGCTTCCCGACATAGAAAGTCCTGGCGCCGTCGCCGTGGTAGCCCTGCCAGATTGCACCCGCATCAACGGAGACGACCTGGCCTTCCTCGATCAGCCGCTCGCCCGGAATGCCGTGGACGACCTCGTCGTCGATGGAAACGCAGATGCAGCCTGGGAAGTTGGGATAGCCGGGATGTCCCCTGTAGCCCTTGAACGAGGGTCGGGCGCCGGCCTTACGGATGTAGTCCTCGGCGAGGGTGTCGAGCCTGGCCGTGGTCACGCCGGGCTTCAGCTCCTCCTCCATCAGAGCGAGCACGTCGGCGACGACACGCCCGGCTCGGCGCATCGACTCGATCTCCTGACGTGTCCTGAGGGGAACCATCGCCCTGCCGCCTCTTAGTTCCTGCGGCCGGTCGCGGGGGCGATGGCCGCGAGCAGATCGTCGGCGACGGGCTCGATAGAGCGGCGACCGTCCACGGTCCGAAGTACGCCTCGGCTGCGGTAGTAGTTGACGACCGCATCGAGGGCTCCGAGTTGCTGGCGCAGACGAGCCTGGACCGTTGCCGGCCGGTCGTCGGTACGCTGGTAGAGTTCGGACCCGTCGATGTCGCAGACACCGGGCGTCTTCGGTGGCTTGGTCTGGTCGTGGTATGGATGGCCGCCGGCGCGGCAGATCCAGCGCCCGCCGAGGCGAGCCACCAGATCGGCCTCCGGAACCTCGATGTACGGGGCCACGTCCACCCGGCCGCCCTTGTCGGCGAGGACCTTGTCCAGCACCTCGGCCTGGGCGGTGTTGCGTGGGAAGCCATCGAGCAGGATGCCTGCCGCGGCGTCGGGCTGACCGAGGCGCTCGAGAAGCATCTCGATCGTCACCGCGTCGGGCACTAGTTCGCCGCGGTCCATGTATCCCTTCGCCACCACGCCCAGCGGCGTCTCGTCGCGAACGGCAGCACGGAACAGGTCGCCGGTGGCGACGTGGGCGAGGCCCAGCCGCTCCGACAGGATCTGGGCCTGCGTGCCCTTGCCGGCCCCCGGGGCGCCCAACAGGACGACCACGCGGCCTATCGAGGCGGTCACCTGATGAAGCCTTCGTAGCTGCGCATCATCAACTGAGCTTCCAGCTGCTTCATCGTCTCGACGACCACGCTCACGACGATGAGGACGCTCGTGCCGCCCAGGCCCACGCCGATGCCGGCGTTGGACAGGTTCTTGAACATGGGCAGCGCGGCGATGACCATCGGCAGGACGGCCACGGACGCCACGAAGATCGCTCCCGCGACCGTGATCCGCAGGGCAACGCGCCTGAGGTACTCCTCGGTCGGCTGGCCGGGCCGGATGCCTGGAATGAAGCCGCCGGACTTGCGCAGATTGTCCGCCGTCTCATCGGGCTTGAAGACGATGAAGGTGTAGAAGAAGGCGAAGGCGAACGTGAGCAAGAAGTACAGACTCAGGTACAGCCCTCCAAGCGGGTTGAGCCACGAGACGATTCCGGTGGAGAGGTCGTGGAGCCAGCCGACCTGCGAGGCCGTGAAGTATTGGGCGATCTGATACGGGAACAGCAGGATGCTGATCGCGAAGATGATCGGGATGACGCCGGCCATGTTGACCCGCAGAGGCAGGAACGTGGACCCGCCCTGGTATATCCGATGTCCGCGAACGCGGTTGGCGTACTGGATCGGGATCCGGCGCTGACCCTCCTGGACGAAGATGATCACGAAGATAATCAGCAGGCCGACGATGCCGAACATAAACAGCTCGATCCAGTCCGGGCTGGCCAGGAACGACCCCACGGTGGCCGGGATTCGGGACACGATGCCGGCGAAGATGATGAAGCTGATGCCGTTGCCGATCCCCTTCTCGGTGATCAACTCGCCCAGCCACATCAGCAGGACGGACCCGACCGTGAGGGCCAGGATCATGGTCAGGCTTTCGTACTTCTCGAAGCTGAACGGCACGATGTAGGCGGTGACGCCCTGCTGCTGTTCAGTCGCCTGGACGTAGGCGAGGATGCCGTACGCCTGCAGCGCGGCCAGCGGAACCGACAGCCAGCGCGAGTAGCTGGTGATCTTGTTCCGGCCGTACTCGCCTTCGCGGCTCAGAGCCTGCAGAGACGGGATCGTCGACTGCAGGATCTGCATGATGATGGTGGCATTGATGTACGGGTTGAGCCCGAGTCCGACGATGGACATCCTTCGGATGTCGCCGCCCGAGAAGAGCGACAACAGCCCGAAGAAGCCGTTGTCCGTCGAGTTGGATGTCAGCAACTGGGTATTGATGCCCGGGATCAGCACGTGCGCAAGGGCGCGGTAGATCACCAGGATCACCAGCACGAACAGCAGCCGACGACGGATATCCGGCGCGCGGAACGCGTTCAGCATCGACTCGAGCATTGCTCAGGCGCCCTTCTATGCTTCCGAGCCGGCTTCTTCAGCCGAACTCGTCGGGGGGAGGGTCTCCGCGGAAGTCGTGGCCTTTCTTGCCTTCTTGGCCTTCGCCGCAGCGGTTGGAGCGGCCGGAGCGGCCTCCTCGTCGGACTCGCCGTGGCCGTCACCGGCCGTCGGGAACTGCAGCACGTGGGCGGTGCCGCCGGCCGCCTCGATCTTGGTCGTGGCGCTCTTGCTGAAGGCGTCGGCCACGATGAAGAGTGGCCGCGTCACGTCGCCCTGCCCGAGAACCTTCAGTGGTTTGTCGAGCGTTCGAACCAGCCCGGCTGCCGCGAGGATGTCGGGTGTGATCGTGACCGGGGCCGGCTTAGCCGGTCTGGCGGCCTTCGCCGAGGCGCTCGGCGCGCCGGCGGTCTCGGGCAGGTCGAGGATGCCGGTCTCGGCCAGAGCCGAAATGCGTCCGACGTTCACGATCTCGTACTCGATCCGGAACCTGTTCTTGAAGCCGTGCAGCTTCGGCACGCGGATGTGGATCGGGGTCTGGCCACCCTCGAACCAAGGCTGGATCGTGCCGCCGGTGCGCGACTTCTGACCCTTCGTGCCGCGTCCGGCGGTCTTGCCCTTGCCAGCGGCGATGCCACGGCCGACGCGGGTGCGCGCCTTATGGCTGCCTTCGGCAGGGCGAAGGTCGTGCAACTTCATGGCCTCTCCTCGGGAAGCTCCTCGACCGTCACGAGGAAGCGGACCTGGCGAACCATCCCTCGTGTGGCCTCGTTGTCGGGCACCTCGACAGTGTCCCCGACATGGTCCAGCCCGAGCGCCCTGATCGTGCCGCGATTGCGGGCGATGTGGCTGATCGTGCTCTTGGTTTGAGTTACGCGGAGCCTACCGGCCATTGCCAACCTCCACGGCGGGCTGGCCGGGGACGACCGATCGGACCCGAACACCGCGCATCGTGCTGATCTCTTCGGCCGAGCGAAGGCTCTTAAGGGCCTCGAGAGTGGCTCGAGTGACGTTCACAGGATTGCTGGAGCCGAAGACCTTGGCCAGGATGTCGCGGATGCCGGCAGCCTCGACGACGGCACGAACGGCGCCGCCGGCGATGACGCCGGTACCCTGGGAGGCCGGCTTCAGCATGATGCGCGACGCTCCGAAGTCCATGCGGACTTCGTGAGGGATCGTCGTCCCGACCATCGGGATGCGGATGATGTTCTTCTTTGCGTCCTCGACGCCCTTTCGGATGGACTCGGGCACCTCGCCGGCCTTGCCCAGGCCGACGCCGACGTGGCCCGCGCCGTCACCGACGACGACGATGGCACTGAAGCTGAAGCGGCGACCGCCCTTGACGACTTTCGCCACGCGGTTGATCTGGACGACGCGCTCTTCGAGCGTCAGTTTGTTGGGGTCGATCCTGGCCAACTGGTCAGCTCCTTCGTCAGAACTCGAGGCCGGCTTCGCGGGCGGCATCTGCCAGCGACTTGATCCGCCCGTGGTACCGGAACCCGGCCCGGTCGAAGACGACGCTCTCGATCCCCGCGCTCCGGGCGCGCTCGGCGATCAGGCGGCCGACCGACTTCGCCTCGTCGGTCTTGCGCCCGCCGGCCGCTCGCAGCTCCTTCTCGAGGCTGGAGGCGGCGGCAAGCGTCTTCCCGGACGTGTCGTCGATCACCTGAGCGTAGATATGATTGAGGCTGCGGAAGACGACCAGGCGCGGTCGCTCGGGCGAGCCCGAGAGGTGAAGCCTGATCCGCTCGTGCCGCTTCTGGCGCGCGGCCCCGCGGCTGGCGACCTGCGTCATCGTGCTGATCCCTTCGTCACGGTCCGGCTCACTTCTTGCCGCCGATCTTGCCGGCCTTGCCGGCCTTGCGGCGGATCTGCTCGCCAAGGTAGTGGACGCCCTTGCCCTTGTAGGGCTCCGGCTTCCGAGTGGCTCGAACCGTGGCCGCCACCTGGCCGACAAGCTCCTTGTCGATGCCGACGACCGCGAGGCGGACCGGGCTCTCGACTTCGAAGACTATGCCGGAGGGCGGATCGATCTCGATCGGGTGGCTGTAGCCGAGGTTCAGCTGCAGCTTGTTGCCGACCTTGGCGGCGCGGTAGCCGACGCCGGTGATCTCTAGCGCCTTGCGGTAGCCGTCCGTCACGCCGATCACCATGTTGGCGACGAGCGTTCTGGTAAGGCCGTGGAGCTGCTTGTGGTGCTTGGCTTCGCTGGGTCGCTCCACGATCAGGGTCGAACCCTCCATCGTGACGCGCATGTCCGGATGGAGAAGGCGATGAAGCGAGCCCTTGGGGCCCTTGACGGTGATGTCCCGGCCGACGATCGACACGTCGACACTCGGCGGAACCTGGATCGGCAGGCGGCCAATTCGCGACATAGCCGGCCTACCAGACGTACGCCAGAACTTCACCACCGAGCTGGGCCTTGTGGGCCTGCGAGCCGGTCATGATGCCCTGACTGGTGCTGACGATTACGAGGCCGAGCCCCCCGAGCACCCTGGGGATCTCGGTCTTGCGCGCATACACGCGCAATCCGGGCTTGCTGATGCGCTTCAGCCCCGAAACTACCGGAGCCTTGCCATCGACGTATTTGAGCGTGACGCGCAGCACCTGGCGAGCGCCTTCGTGCTCCTCTTGAACTTCGGCGATGAAGCCCTCCTCCAGAAGGATTCGGGCGATCTCACGCTTGGTCCGCGAGGCCGGGACGACAACGTCCGCATGCCGCGCCCGCGACGCGTTGCGGATGCGAGTCAGCATGTCCGCAATCGGATCGGAGACGTTCATTCGTTACCTACCAGCTCGACTTGGTGACGCCGGGCAGCTCGCCGAGCAGTGCCCGTTCGCGGAAGCAGATGCGGCACAAACCGAAGCGCCGCAT
>PMNU01000005.1 GCA_003165675.1 Chloroflexota bacterium | reverse complement strand
CCGTGCCGCTACCGCGACCAGTTCCCCGAGGCCCGTCCGAGTGCCATCGAGTACATGGACGTCTCGCCGAAGCAGGTCGTCTCCGTGGCCACGGCCCTCATCCCGTTCCTCGAACACGACGACGCCAACCGCGCCCTGATGGGCTCCAACATGCAGCGTCAAGCCGTGCCGCTCCTCGAGCCGGAGGCGCCGATCGTTGGCACCGGCATGGAGTGGCGGTCGGCCCTCGACTCGGGCCAGGTCGTGGTCGCCAAGCGCCCCGGCGTGGTGACGAGCGTGACTGCCGATCGCGTCCAGGTCGAGACCGACACGGGCGACCTCGATGAGTATCTGCTGCAGAAGTACGTGCGTTCCAACCAGGGCACATGTATCAACCAGCGGCCCATCGTTGACGTCGGCCAGCGCCTCGACAAGGGCGAGCCGATCGCCGACTCCAGTTCGACGGATCACGGCGAGTTGGCCCTTGGCCGCAACGTCCTCGTCGCGTTCATGAGCTGGGAGGGCGGCAACTACGAGGACGCCATCGTCATCAGCGAGCGCCTCGTAAAGGAAGACTTCTTCACGAGCATCCACATCGAGAAGCACGAGCTTGAGTCTCGCGACACCAAGCTCGGCCCCGAAGAGATCACCCGCGACATCCCCAACGTAGGCGAGGAGTCGCTCAAGGACCTGGACGAGGAAGGCATCGTCTACATCGGCGCCGAGGTCCAGCCGGGCGACATCCTGGTCGGCAAGATCACGCCCAAGGGCGNNAGACCGAGCTGACCGCGGAGGAGAGGCTCCTCCGGGCGATCTTCGGCGAGAAGGCCCGAGAGGTGAAGGACTCCAGCCTGCGTCTTCCTCACGGTGAGCGCGGCAAGGTCGTGGACGTCCGCATCTTCAGCCGCGAGGAGGGCGACGAACTCATGCCGGGCGTGAACCGCCTGGTCAGGGTCTCGGTCGCGCAGAAGCGCAAGGTCAGCGTCGGCGACAAGATGGCCGGACGCCACGGCAACAAGGGCGTCATCGCCAAGGTCCTGCCGATCGAGGACATGCCCTATCTGCCCGACGGCACGCCGGTCGACATCGTTCTCAACCCTCTGGGTGTGCCGAGCCGAATGAACATCGGCCAGATCCTCGAGACGCACCTGGGCTGGGCGCTTCACGAACGCGGTCTAACGGCCGCGACGGCCGTCTTCGACGGCGCGTCCGAGGAGCAGATTCGAGACGAGCTGCGCGCAGCCGGGCTGCCGGAGGACGGCAAGGTCGTGCTTCGCGACGGGCGATCGGGCGAACCGTTCGACCGACCCATCACCGTCGGCTACATCTACATGTTGAAACTCCACCACCTGGTGGAGGACAAGATCCACGCCCGGTCCACCGGACCTTACAGCCTCATCACGCAGCAGCCTCTGGGCGGCAAGGCCCAGTTCGGCGGCCAGCGTTTCGGTGAGATGGAGGTCTGGGCCCTCGAGGCCTACGGCGCGGCGAACATCCTGCAGGAGCTTCTCACAGTCAAGTCCGACGATGTCATGGGTCGAGTCCAGACCTACGAGGCGATCGTCAAGGGCGAGGAGATCCAGGCGCCGGGCGTTCCCGAGTCGTTCAAGGTCCTAATCAAGGAGCTCCAGAGCCTGGGGCTCAACGTCGAGATCCTCAACGAGAACGACGAAGAGATTCGCTTCGCGGAAGACTCCGGCACGTACCCGATGCCTGATCTGGGCGGCATCAACCTCGCCGGGTTCGAGGACTGAACCGACTGCACGCATGACGCGGCGCCTGTGCTCGGCCAGCCAGGCGTCGACGATCCACGGTCCGAACTACGCCCCCGAGCCAGGCGGTGGCGTGGAGGAGAGCAATGCTCGAGGTCAACAACTTCAACGCCATCCGGATCTCGCTAGCCAGCCCCGAGCAGATTCGGGACTGGTCTTCAGGCGAGGTGACCAAGCCGGAGACGATCAACTACCGAACGCTCAAGCCGGAGAAGGACGGACTGTTCGATGAGCGCATCTTCGGTCCTACCANNGAGGTCACTCGCTCCAAGGTCCGCCGCGAGCGCATGGGCCACATCCAGCTGGCCAGCCCGGTCAGCCATATCTGGTACTTCAAGGGGACCCCGTCGCGCCTGGGCATCCTGCTGGACATCAGTCCCCGAAACCTCGAGCGCATCCTCTATTTCGCCCTTTACATCGTCACTCACGTAGACGAGGAGGCCCGCAAGCGGGCCCTGGCCGCGCTCGAGGACGAGGCCGAGGGCAGGGGAGGCAAGGGCGGCCGAGCCCTGAGCGACCTCGAGGACGAGCTTCGCAGCCGCTTCAACCGCCAGAAGGACGAGCTGAACTCCGTCCTGGCGACAACCAGGGCCGATCTAGAGCAGCAGCGCACCGCCCGGACCGAAGAGATAGTCGAGGCCGCCCAGGGCGTAGAAAGGCTCCTCAAGGCTCTCGGGAAGGATGCGGCCGCCGAAGCGATCGCCTTCCCGATCACGGGCGAGGTCGTGGTCGCGGCCGGAGCGACGGCCGGCAAGGAAGCCACCGCCGCTCTCCGCAAGATCGTGGCTGCCGAGACGGAGCGGGTTACCGCCGAGATCCAGCAGCGCGAAGCGGACGAGGAACGGAGCGTCGCCCAGAAGATCGGCGATCTCGAGCTCGCCAACGATGCCGAGATCGAGACCGAGCGGGAGCGTCTCCGCCGCGACGCCGAAGGCGCCAAGGACGAGATCCGCAAGCAGCGCGACGAGATCGAATCGATCAAGCCGCTGATGACCCTGCTCGAGAACGACTTCCGATACCTGGACGAGCGTTACGGCTCGGGCAGCCGCGGAGGCCGCATCTTCCACGCGGCCATGGGGGCGGAGGCGGTCCGCGACATCATCGGCCGGATGGACCTCGAGGAGCTGGCTCGCTCACTCCATGTCGAGGTTCGGACGACGTCGGGCCAGCGTCGCAAGAAGGCCATCAAGCGGCTGCGCCTGATCGAAGCCTTCCGGCGTTCGGGCACCCGCCCGGAGTGGATGATCCTCTCCGTAATCCCGGTCATCCCGCCGGATCTGCGGCCGATGGTCCAGCTCGACGGCGGCCGTTTCGCCACCTCCGACCTGAACGACCTGTACCGCCGCGTAATCAACCGCAACAACCGGCTCAAGCGGCTTCTCGAACTGGGTGCCCCGGAGATCATCATTCGCAACGAAAAGCGAATGCTCCAGGAAGCCTGCGATGCGCTGATCGACAACGGCCGGCGCGGTCGGGCCATCGCCGGCACGGGCAACCACCGTCTCAAGA
>PMNU01000028.1 GCA_003165675.1 Chloroflexota bacterium | reverse complement strand
AGGTCATGGAGGGGCTCGGGGGATGGGTGATCGTCCATCGTCAGGCCACCCTCTCGCCCGGGGACGTTCGCGACCACCGAGAGTCCGACCGCGTTGCCGAGCGGCGGCAGACCAGCGGTCCGGGTCCGATGATGGTCGCCCCGATTCTCTACGGAGATCGGGCTCTGGGCATCGTGGTGGCTACCAACCACCCGGGAGACCGAGAGTTCGACCAGGCCGACCTCGACCTGCTCTCGGCGATGGCCAGCCAGTCCGCCATTTCCATCGAAAGCACGGCGATACGCGAACAGCTGCAGGCCGCTCGCGACGAGCTGGAGAACCGGGTGGCGCACCGCACCGCCGAACTCAGGGAGAGCGAGGAGCGCTACCGACGCATCACCGAGACGATCACGGACTACATGTTCAACGTGAAGGTCGATCCGGGCGGCGGCCTTTCGACCCGTCACGGCCCCGGCAGCGTCGCCGTGACGGGCTACTCACCGGACGAATTCGAAGCGAGTCCCGGCCTGTGGCTCGGGGTGGTCGTGGCAGAGGACAGGGACAAGGTTCTGGCGCAGGCGGCCGACCTGATCGCGAACGGGTCTGCTCGGCCAGTCGAACACCGGATCACGCGCAAGGACGGTGTCGTGCGGCTGGTCAGGAGCACGCTCGTCCCGCAGTACGCCGTGGACGGCTCTCTCGCGTCATACGACGGGCTGCTGCAGGACGTTACGGATCTGCGCGTCCTGGAGGACGAGCTGGCGCAGGCGCAGAAACTGCAGTCCATCGGTCGGCTCGCCGGAGGGGTCGCGCACGACTTCAACAACCTGCTGACGGCAATCCTCGGCAACGCCGAGCTGGCGCTGATGGACCTTCCGGAGAGTCACCCGGCGCAAGAGAGCGTGAGAGAGATCGTCAAGGCCGCGGAGCGGGCGGCCAGCCTCACGCGGCAGCTCCTGATGTTCGCCCGCAAGCAGATGATCGATCCGGTTCCGCTCGACCTCAGCGCCATCGTGGCCGGATCGCTCGAGATGCTGCGCCGGCTGCTCGGTGAGGATGTCGAGATCACGGCCGATCTCGATGAGGGCGTGGACGCCGTCAAGGCCGATCCGGGCCAGGTTCAGCAGGTGCTGGTCAACCTGATCGTGAATGCTCGCGATGCCATGCCCGAGGGCGGTCGGCTGGTCATCGAGACCGGCAATCTGACGGCGGGCGACGACTACTGCACGCTCCACCCGGAGGTGATTCCCGGCAGGTATGTCAGTCTGACCGTCACGGACACCGGGACCGGCATGAGCGAAGAAGTCCTGGGCCACCTGTTCGAGCCGTTCTTCACCACCAAACGGCAGGGCGAGGGCACGGGTTTGGGTCTCGCGACCTGCCACGGCATCGTCGCGCAAAACGGGGGGCACATCTGGGTTCACAGCGATCTCCGTGTGGGAACCGAGGTGACGATCCTCCTGCCTGTGGCTGAGGGCGTGAGCCGGCCGTCCGGAGAGCCCGGCGTCTCGTTGCCTCCGTCAACCGGGACAGAGACCGTGCTGGTGGTCGAGGACGACCCAAGCGTTCGGCGGCTGGCCGTGCTCGGACTCAGCGCCAACGGCTACGCCGTGCTCGAGGCCGGCGACGCGGGAGAAGCGGTCGAGCTGGCCGCCACTGCCGCTCGGATAGATCTGCTGGTGAGCGACGTCGTGATGCCGGGAATGCGCGGCCCGGAACTGGCGGTTCGGCTTCGACAGATGCGGCCCGAGATTCGGCTCCTGCTCGTCTCCGGGCACGCCGGAACAAGAGAAGCCTTCCGAGACAACGAAGGCAAGGTAATCCAGTTGCTGGCCAAACCATTCACGCCGGATCGGCTGGCCCACAAGGTGCGGGAGATTCTCGACGCGGAGTAGGGGAGCTCGAGGCCGCTCGGTAGGAGGCTACCGTGCGACTGGGCCAAGCCGGAATGCGGATGAGCGATCTGGAGGGACATGAAGAAGGCTCCGACTATGGACCGTCCCGTGGCCCGCGTGCTGCTCTTTGACCAACTTGGGCGCCTGCTCCTTCTGTACGATCCGGACCCGGCCAGGGGTGCCTACTGGTATCCCCCGGGCGGCGGAATCGATCCCGGAGAGTCGCCGGAAGATGCGGCGCGCCGGGAACTCGTCGAGGAGGTCGGGCTGGACGTGGTTGACCTGGGACCGGTCGTCCTCCGGAGACGGGCTGAGTTCTCGCATAACGGTCAGCGACTCGACCAGGACGAATGGCATTTCCTGGGGCGCGTCGAGTCGCCTGTGGTTGGTCCGGGGCGCGCGGGCGACACCGAGGCGGCCGCGGTGGCCGCGCATCGATGGTGGTCGCTCTCGGATCTGCGCACTTCAACGGAGCGCTTCTTCCCGGATGGCCTGGTCGACATCGTCGAGCGACTTGAGGCTGCCGGATTGTCGTCTGAACGCCGCTCCTGAGGCATCGCTTCAGGCGCCGTCCGGGTTCCCGCTGCTGGGCGCTCATCTGCAGGGCCCCAGCCGCCGCGGCCAGCGCCGACCGGGTCCTTCATCGCGTTGTCGGTCCAGTTACGCTAGCTCAGCCGCAGGCGCCACGTCGTCGCGCTGACGGGGAGAATCACTTGGGACAGGCGCCGTCGAAACGCGCAGAATGATTGCCCTGTCGGCAGAGCCGCCGATAACCCAGACCGAGGACCACATGACAAAGAGGTCACGACACGAGCGCGAGCAGCGAGATGCCCAGAATGTGCGGGCTAAGCAGATAACGGCCGACTGGGAGCGCGCTGTTCCGCCTGAGCGCGCAGCAGCTTTCGCGCGCGAGGTCGAAGCGGCCCGCGCCCGTGGACCGCGGCCCAAGCAGCCGGACATGGAACCCGGAACGGCCCCGCATCCGCCGCGGCCTGGCCACGAACCCCGCCCGCCGAAGAAGGAAGAGACGCGCCGCTCGAAGTACTAGTCCGGCGGAGTCTTGTCAGCTTGCGGCTCGCGCCGATCGCCGGGTGACCGCAGGCCTCATGCCGGCCGGGGCCGGCTCTCTTGGCGAGTCAACTGCGCAAGCTAGTAGTTGGCCATTTCGCGTCCAACGGACATAACCTCTCTTATCGGAAGTAGCACCGGGGCGGTTCGATCTGCCAATAGCGGTCGCCGGGCCTCTGGTAACTGCGAAGGTCGGCCGCGCGGTGTCCGCAACCGCTGCACACATTGCCCGGCGTGATGTCAGGCGTCGGTGCTGAGAGTTCGTCGGCGCCGGCGGAACAGTGTCGTCAAGCGGAGCGCCAGAACCAGGCGCAAGGCTTCCGTGAAGATGGTCATGCTCATCTTCGACGTCCCGGCTCGGCGCTCCTCGAACGTGATAGGGACTTCAACGATGCGGGCGCCGGCGAGGCGGGCGCGAAAGGTGGTCTCGATCTGGAAGGCATAGCCCCCGGCGTGGAGGCGATCGAGGTCTATCTCACGCAGGACGGTCGCGCGCCAGGCCTTGAAGCCACCGGTGAGATCCTTGTACGGCATCAGGAGGACGACGCCCGCGAATATGCTCCCGCCGCGGCTGATCAGTCGCCGCAGGACGTTCCAGCGCGGAATATGGCCGCCTTTGACGTAACGAGAGCCGAGGACCAGGTCGGCTTGGCCGGCACGCAGCGGCTCGAGCAGCGAAGGGAGGAACCGAACGGGGTGGCTGAAGTCGGCGTCGATCTGGACGACGATGTCGGCGTCGCGCGCAAGGAGCTCTCTAAAGGCCGCGACGTAGGCGCGCCCCAGGCCTTGCTTCGTCTGTCGATGCAGAACTGCGATGGCATCGTTCGTCCGAGCCATCTCGTCGGCTAGACCCCCCGTCCCGTCGGGAGATCCATCGTCGACGATCAGAATGTGGGCGTCCGCGACTGTCGCGAGTATGGCGTCGGCGATTGGACCGACGTTCTCGCGTTCGTTGTACGTGGGGATGATGATCCAGATGCTCGCGGTGGCGGACTGCATGGACTTCCTGGCTGCAGATGGGGCTGCAGCCGAGGATACCGCCTCAGTCCCCTCCCCCGCTCGCCGGACGTTCGCATCAGGGCGAGACGCTCCCATCGAGGTCCGGTGCGGCGGCGAGGCACCAGGAACCGGGACACAACGAAGCGCCCGGAGGAACCGCTCGATCGTTCTGCGAGTCCGCGTGTACTGGCCGCTCTTGCCTCCGCGAGCAAGGGGTCCGAAAACTCCTCACTCAAGCGGTGACCTGCGTTCCGGCCACTGCCGGACCTGCCACCGAGCCCTCTACATTCCGTCTTCCGCGGCCTGCGTCCTACGATCCGATCCAGGAACCGTTGCGGGTCCGAGAACCTTCGCGTAGATCGTTCACCGTTTCCGTCGAAACCGCTGACTTGGTGTGATCTCGCTGGCCCCTCCGGGCAAGACAGAATCTAGGCCGGGCAGGCGGCGCGTGGAAGTGGCTTATCCACCAGTTTGGGCCGGGCGGGCAGCTTGTTTTGGCACTTGTCCACCCCCTGCCAACATGGGTAGTAGCCCCAGTCGGCGTGTGGCCGTTGTATGAGAACGGCCGTTCTATAGTCGCGGGTGGCCGTGCGGGTCGGGGTCAGGGTGCCGTGTCGATGGGCTCAGGAGTCGGGATCTGCCCCGTCCCCGGAGCGAAGGGACTCGCGCCACTTGCCTGCAACGGCCTCGAGCTCGCCGGCCAGCGGAGGGCTGACACGGCCAGTCACCCGAACGTCGCCCGAGCGATAGTCGAGCTCGATCGTTCCGCGCTCGCGGACGCGAGCCAGCAGTTCGCCGGCCCGGTACGGGATGGCGACGTCCACGTCCACCCAGATGGACGCCAGCAGGGCCGAGAGTTCGGCCCTCAGCGTCTCGAGGCCGTAGCCGGTCACCGCCGAGATGAGCACCTGGCCGGCTATCGCGGGCGCCGGCGTGTCGCCGTCCCGGGCGGCTGCCTCGATGAGGTCGGCCTTATTGAACGTTACGAGTCGCGGCTTATCGCCCGCGCCGAGTTCCTCCAGCACGGTCTGGACCGTGGCCCGGTGCTCGGCAAAGTGACGGTCCGAGGCGTCCACGATCTCAAGCAGGACATCGGCCCGGGTAACCTCCTCCAGCGTGGCGCGGAACGCGTCGACGAGCTGGTGGGGCAGCTTGTGGATGAAGCCCACAGTGTCGGTCACGATTGCCGTCTGGCCGTCCCCTAGCTTGACCTGTCGAGAGGTGGGGTCCAGGGTGGCGAAGAGACGATCCTCGGCCTTGGCGACCACCTGGCCGACGAGGGCGTTCAGCAGCGTCGACTTGCCGGCGTTGGTGTAGCCGACGATTGCGACCGTGGGGAACAACCGCCGGTCGCGCGCGCGGCCGGCCGTGCGGCGTTGCTCGGCGACCTGCTCGACCCGTTCCTTCAGCTTCTTGATGTGGTCGCGCACGAGGCGGCGGTCCGTCTCCAGCTGGGACTCGCCGGGTCCTCGGGTGCCGATCCCACCGCCCGTTCGCGAAAGGTGCGTCCACATTCGAGTCAGGCGGGGCAGCTGGTACTCGAGCTGCGCCAGCTCGACCTGGAGACGGCCCTCGTGCGTCTGCGCGTGCTGCGCGAAGATGTCCAGGATGAGCCTCGAGCGGTCGATCACCTTGGTCTTGACCGCTTCCTCCAGGGTCCGCTGCTGCGCCGGCGAAAGCTCATCGTCCGCGATCAGAACCGTGTATCCGGTCTCCGACCTGGCGGCCACCAGCTCGTCGACCTTGCCCTTGCCGACGTAGTAGTTGGGATCGACATGGCGGCGGTTCTGCCATTCAGCGCCGACCACCTCTGCGCCGGCTGTGTCCGCCAGGCTGGCGAGCTCACCGATCGACTCCTCGGCCGTCCAGCCCGGGTCGTCGCCGGTGTCCACGGCCACGAGGAAAGCCCGCTCCACGGGCGCGGCGAGATCGATCATGTCTTTGCCCATATCGGGGCAGGATAGCCGAAGGCCAGATTGCGAGGTCGCCGTGCGTATCGCTGCGCGCACTACCGAGAGTGTCGCTGCGGGCAGCCGGGCCGCGGAAGCTCCCGAATCGTCGGCAGCGCTATGCGGTGATGTACGCCCGCGTTGCTGCCAATGCTTGGCCCAGCGGCGCCTCGCGCGTGGCGTCGAGCCAGAGCACGTCCGGTTCGCGGCGGAACCACGTGGCCTGGCGGCGGGCGAATAGCAGGTTGCGGCGGGCGTCCTCTGCGATGGCGGCCTCGAGCGACAGGCGGCCCTCGATGACTGCACGAGCCTCGGCGTATCCGATACCTGAGAAGCTCGGTAGGCTTGGGTCGAAGCGGGCGACAAGGGCGCGCGTCTCCTCGACCAGTCCGGCCTCGAACTGGGCCCGGGCCCGAGCGCGGATGTGCTCGCGCAGGACCGGCGGTTCGACAGAGAGGCCCAGCCACAGGACGGCCCGCCCGTAACCCCGTGGCTCAGGGAGTGGCGCGTCTCCGCGAAGTCGCGCGATCTCGAGGGCCCGAACCACGCGGCGCGGGTTGCGCAGATCCACCGCGGCGGCGCGCGTCGGGGCGACGCCCCGCAGCTCCGCGACGAGCGAAGGGAGTCCCTCGGCGACCAGCCTCGCCTCAATCGCGGCGCGGACGTCGGCGTCCCAGGGCAGCTCGTCCACCGCCAGGCCGCGGGCGACGGCGCGGAGGTAGAAGCCGGTTCCGCCGGCGAGTATCGCCACGGCGCCGCGCTCGGCAATGCCGGCTAGCGCGGCTGAAGCATAGACCGAGTAGTCGGCGACACTGAACGGCTGATCAGGATCCACCAGGTCGAGCCCGTGGTGGGGAACGCGGGCCCGCTCTTCCGGCGTGGCCTTGGCGGTGCCGATATCCATGCCGCGGTAGACTTGTCGGGAGTCGGCCGACACGATTTCAGCCGGGATACCGTGAGCCGCCAGCGCCTCTGCCAGGGCCAACGAGAGCGCGGTCTTGCCGCTGGCGGTTACGCCGGCCACGACCACGAGCGGGGGAAGGGCGGAATCCGTCATCCTTCGGTCGGTGCTTCGACAGGGGGACCGGCGATGACGCGGCCACGGAGCGCGAACGGCCCGGCGTACTCGACCCGCACTGTGACGTCTCGCCCGACGAGCGCTGGGTTCCCGGCCAGATGGACGAGCTTGTTGTGGCGGGTGCGGCCGGCCAGAGCGACGCTCCCCTCCCCCGCCGCGCCGGCCAGGGGCGGAACTCCGACGCCCGGGTCGTCGGCGCCGTCGTCGATCGTGTCGTCTTCGAGCGGCCCCCGGCGCGGCGGGGTGACGCGCTCGACGAGGACCTCCAGGTCGCGGCCCAGCCACCCCCGGTTGATCTCGAGCCCGATCGACTCCTGACGGGCCAGCAGGTCGTTGAGGCGGCGACGTTTGACGGCGGGCGGCACGTCGTCGGCCATACGGAGCGCCGGCGTGCCAGGCCGGGGCGAGTAGGCCGCGGCGAAAACGGTGTCGAAGCGGAGCTCCTCCAATGCGGCTAGAGTGGCCTCGAACTGCTGCTCTGTCTCGCCGCAGAAGCCGACGATCACGTCCGTCGAGACCGCTATCCCGGGCACCGCCTCGCGTATTCGCGCGAGGCGGTCGCGATAGTGGGCGACCGTGTACTGGCGACCCATCCGTGCGAGCATCGCGTCGTCGCCCGACTGTATCGGCAGATGCAGGTGCTCGGCGACCGATTCGCACGCGGCCATGGCGTCGATCAGTCGGTCGGACAGGTCCCACGGATGCGAGGTAATGAAGCGCAGACGCGGTATGGCCGGCCGGCCGTCGGCGCCATGGATGGCGTCAATCGTGCGCAGCAGCTCCGCCAGATCGGGCCGCGATCGGAGGTCCAGGCGGCGTCCCGCCGATCGCTCGGTGTCGATGTGGCGGAAGCGCTCTTCCGACGGCAGATCGTGGCCGTAGCTGTTGACGTTCTGGCCCAGAAGGGTCAGTTCGCGATACCCGGCGGCAGCGACCTGGCGAGCTTCGGCGACGACGTCGTCGAACGGCCGGCTGCGCTCCGGTCCGCGGCTGAACGGGACGATGCAGTAGGTGCAGGTCTTGTCGCAGCCGTAGACGATCGGCAGCCAGGCCGAGATCGTCGAGGAGCGGGCGATACGGTTCTCGGCCAGGGCGGTCGCTCGGGAGGCGGCCAGACGGTCGGCGGCGCTGACGGGGCGACCGCCCAGCACCGTCGTTGCGGCCGTGGAGACGGTCCGCAATCCGATTGCAGCTTGCGCGGAGACGAGGCCGAGCCGCAGCGCAAGCTCGGGTTCTTCGTCGGGACGAAGGAACATGTCGACCGCCGGGAAACGGCGGGCCAGGCCGGTTCTCTCGGCTTCGCGGACGCCGCACCCCGTTAGCACGACCCGCAATCCGGGCCGGGCTCGCTTGAGATCGGCGAGCAACCCCTGGCGTCCGATCACTTTCGCCTCGGCGTGCTCACGGACGGCGCACGTGTTGATCACGACCAGGTCGGCGTCTTCCGTCGAATGCGCTCGGATGCAGCCCGTCGCCAGGAGCTGGCCGGCCATCTCTTCGGAGTCGCTCTGGTTCATCTGGCAGCCGAGGGTCCACATGAAGAAGCTCGGCAGGCTGTGAGTCTCGGGACGGAACTCGACGAGCCCTGCTTCCACCGCGGGTGTCGCGGCGAGGCTCCCGACGATGGGCAGCGCTCCGGCCACGGCGGGCACGTCCGCCGTCGATCGGCCCGTCATGACGTTCTCGCCGCTCCGCGGACCCGCTCGCGAGCGCCGTCGGGCAGGGATGCGAAGAGGGCATCCGCATCCTCGTCCGGAACGAAGAGAGTCGCATGCGCCTGGGCGTAGGTCTCACTGTCGCCGTGGTAGTCGCTTCCGCCAGTCGGCACCAGGCGCAGCGCTCGGGCGAGATCGGCCATCTGGGCCATTGTCTCCGCGTCGAAATGGCGATAGTGCACTTCAAGGCCGCCCAAACCTGCGGATATGAGGTCCCCAACAACATCCCGGCGCGCCGGCGCGTCGGCAAAGTGGGCCAGCACGGGCAGGCCTCCGGCGTCGCGAATCGCGGCGATGGCCTCATGCGGACCGAGGCCCTGGCGTGGAACGTAGGCGGGCCTGTCTCTGGCCAGGATGTCCTTCATGGCGGCGTCTACGGAGGGCGCGTGACCGGCCGCAACGAGCAACCGAGCGATCTGCGGGCGCCCGAGCGACGACCCGGGCTCCGGCCGAAGCGCCTCGTCCCCCTCGTCGACCGGCAAACCAAGATCGCGGAGTCGGGCGACGATCATCAAGAACCGGATCGACCGCGACTGGCGCTGGCTCTCCAGGGCGACCTCGAATGCCTCGCTGTCCGGATCGACGCCGAGACCCAGGATGTGCAGCTCGCCTTCCCACAGACCCTCGATGCCGGAGGCGACGCTGTTGATCTCCACGGCGGGCACGAGATCCAGCGGAAGTTCAGGCGCTCCGGGCGCACATAGCTCCCGCACGCCGGCCAGCGTGTCGTGGTCGGCGAGGGCGAGGACCCGGACTCCGACCACGGCCGCGGCGGCCACCAGATCGCGCGGCTCCAGGACACCGTCCGAGCGACGGCTGTGGGTGTGAAGGTCGACCCGGGACGGATACGCCGGCACGACCGGCGAGCCGCTCATGGCACGCTTGCCTCGACTCCTGAACCGGACCGTGGCTCCGCCCCGGGCAGGCTCGGGGCGGCTCTGGGTCGCCGAGGCAGCCGCCGGTCGTCCCTCCGGGGCGGCCGGCCTGGGACCCTCGGGCACCTCAGACCTCGACGATACGCTGGATGCGCTCGACCGCTGCGGCCCGGCCGCTGACTCGATCCACGTCGATGAGACATGCGTTGAAGACGACCGGTCCGGTTCCAACCTCGAAGCGCGTCGGCAGGCCGTTGATGAACCGCGGCAGCACCGTGGCCGGGTCGAATCCTATGACGCTGTGCACCGGCCCAACCATGCCCACGTCGGACTGGTAGGCCGTGCCCTTGGGCATGATCCGCTCGTCGGCCGTGGCGACGTGGGTGTGGGTGCCGACGACGGCGCTGACACGGCCGTCGAGGTAGATGCCGAAGGCGTTCTTCTCGCTCGTGAGCTCGCAGTGGAAGTCGACGATGCGGATGGGTGGCAGTGGCTCCGATGCCTGTTCGACCAGCCGGTCGAACTCCGTGAACGGATTCTCGATGGGGGTCATGTAGGTTCGGCCCTGGAAGTTGAGGACAGCCACTTCGGTGCCGTCCCCGGCGTGGAATACACCCCAACCTCGCCCGGGGACGCCGTCGGTGCCGTAGTTGAGAGGCCTGAGGATCCGTTCCTCGTGCTCGAGCTGCGCGTAAATCTCGCGCTTGTCCCAGATGTGATTCCCCGAGGTGATCACGTCGACGCCCGAGTTGAACATCGACTCGGCCGTGGAGGCGGTCAGGCCCATGCCGCCGGCTACGTTCTCGCCGTTGGCCGTGACGAAGTCGATGTCCTTCTCACGGCGAAGACCGGGCAGTAGCGCCTCGACCGCTAGACGCCCAGGCTTGCCGATTAGGTCTCCGATCATCAGGATTCGGCAGACGCCCCCGTCCGATGCGGCCGGTCGTGGCGGGCCTGCGCTGGAAGCCACCGCGGCCTACTTGGCGTATTCGACGGCCCGCGTCTCGCGGATGACCGTCACTTTGATCTGGCCCGGGTACGTCAGGCTGGCCTCGATCTTCTTCACGACGTCGCGAGCGAGCCGCGTCGCGGTAACGTCGTCGATCTGCTCCGGCTTGACGAGGATTCGGACTTCGCGGCCAGCCTGGACGGCGAAGCTCTTTTCCACGCCCTCGAAGCTCTCCGCGATGGCCTGGAGATCCTCCAGACGGCGGACGTAGGTCTCCATGGATTCACCGCGGGCGCCGGGTCGAGAGGCGCTGATGGCGTCGGCGACCTGGACGATCGGGGCTTCCTGAGAGGAGTAGTCGACCTCCTGGTGGTGGGCCGCGATCGCGTTTACGACCTTCGGTGAGAGGTTGTGGCGCTGGGCTATTTGGGCGCCTATCTGGGCGTGCGGTCCTTCGACCTCGTGGTCGACGGCCTTGCCGATGTCATGGAGGAGGCCGCCCACCTTGGCGGCCTGGACATCGGCGCCGAGCTCGGCGGCAATGATCGCGGCCAGCCGGCTGGTCTCCACGGAGTGGACGAGCACGTTCTGACCGTAGCTGGTGCGGAACTTGAGCCGCCCCAGGAGCTTGACTATCTCCGATGGCAGGGCCGGGATGCCGGCGTCGTAGACAGCTTGCTCCCCTGCCTGGCGCATTACGAGATCGACTTCGGCGCGGGCCTTGGCCACGACTTCCTCGATGCGGCCAGGGTGGATGCGGCCATCTGCCATGAGCTTGGTGAGGGCCAGGCGGGCCACTTCCCGGCGGACCGGGTCGAAGGCGCTGATGACGACCGTTTCCGGCGTGTCGTCGACGATCAGGTCCACGCCAGTAGCCTGTTCGAGGGCGCGGATGTTGCGGCCTTCGCGACCGATGATGCGTCCCTTCATCTCGTCGTTGGGCAGATGGATGGCGGAGACGGTGTGCTCGGCGGTGTGGTCGGCGGCGATGCGTTGCATCGACGTGATGACGATCTCGCGAGCTCTCTCGTCGGCCTCTTCCCGAGCCTGGCGCTCTATCGACTTGGCCAGACGGACGGCGTCGCGCTCCGCCTCGTCGCGGACGGCCTCGAGCAGATGGGCCTTGGCCTCGGCGGCGGACATGCCGCTGACACGCTCGAGAGCGGCAACGTGCTCCTGCTGGGCACGGGCCAGTTCCTGCCGACTCTGCTCGAACTCGCGCTCGCGATCGAGCAGCTTCCGATCGCGCTGCTCGAGCATGTCGGACCGCATGTCGAGCTGTTCGTCGCGGGCCAACAGCCTGCTCTCGAGCGTGGACAGCTCGGCGCGTTTGGCGCGGGCCTCGTCCTCGGCCTCGCGCTGGAGATGGAGCTTCTCGTCCTTCGCGGAGAGGATCAGCTCCTTCTGTTGGGTTCGGGCCTCGGCCACGATCCGAGCGGCCTTCTCGTTCGCGCTCTGAAGTGCCTGGTTGGCCACGACGCCGCGGGCGAGGAACCCGACACAGACGCCCACGAAGGCGGCCACGACGACAGTGGCCACAAGGGCGATGGCATCCATATGAACTTGCCTCCCACCCGGTCGGATGACGCGACCGGATGTACGTAGAAACTAGCCGGAGCGGCTCCGAACCCTGGCAATGCCCGCTCCGGGGCAGGCCGGGCGAAGCCGCGTTGTCAATGATTCGACCTGGCGTCGTCGCTCTGCGAAGGAACGGCAACGCATTGTTCGTCTCGCCGCGTAGTCTACGGCCCCGAGAGGATTCAGGTTGACTGGCACCGACATTCGGGCAAGTCGTTGCCAGCGACGAAACCGGCCAGCCGCGACATCAATCGGCGGGGCCGGTCTCCTGGCTCGTGAACCGCGCGCTCTCGGCGCGGCAAACGTCCGGATCGAAACCGTTGCGAGCCAGCAAGGCATACGCGCGCTGCCGCCGGGCTCGCGGGTCGGCCACGCGCGACAACGTGGCGCGGGCCTTCGACAGCAGGCGCTTGGCGGCTATCTCTTCGGCGCTGGCACCGCCACTCCCGGCCGTGGCGTCATTGGTGGCGATCGCGTCGCCTCGCTCTACCAGGACGGCTGTGACGATCTCGCGGTCGATGCCCTTGAGAGCGAGTTCCCGTCGAAGAGTGCTGGCGCCGCGAGGCCGAGCCCGATCGCGCGACTCAACCCAGGCCTGTGCGAACGCTCGATCGTCGAGCATGCCCAACTCGGTCAGTCGGCCGATTGCGCCCTCTACCAGCCCCGCCGGATAGGCGGCGGCCGTGAGATGGCGCCTGACCTCCGCGATCGAGCGCGGCCGCGTTTCGAGGAACCGGGCAGCCGCCGCGAGGACCGTCGACGGGTCGGTCTCGGCGGCGTGGCGTTCCAATCGCGCTCGCCGCGCCTCGAGCCGCTGGCTGCCGGTCGGGCGGGCCATGGCCGGCTATTCGGCCTCTTCGATCCCTTCGACCGGCAGCGAAACTTCCGACATCTTGCCGCGGATCTGCTTCTCGATCTCGGCGGAGACATCCGGGTTGGCCTTCAGGAACTCCTTGGCGGCTTCTCGACCCTGGCCAAGGCGCGTCTCGCCGAACGTGAACCATGCGCCGGTCTTGGCGACGATGCTCATGGCGACGCCAACGTCGAGCAGGCCGCCTTCACGGGAGATCCCCTCCCCGAACATGATGTCGAACTCCGCCACCCGGAAGGGCGGCGCGACCTTGTTCTTGACGACCTTAACTCGGACGCGATTGCCGACGGATTCGGTGCCCGCCTTGATCGTCTCGATACGCCGGATGTCCAGTCGGACGGTGGCGTAGAACTTCAAGGCGCGGCCGCCAGGCGTTACTTCCGGGTTGCCGAACATGACGCCGATCTTCTCGCGTAGCTGGTTGGTGAAGACGAGCGCTGTGTTCGAGCGGTTTACTACGCCGGCGAGCTTGCGAAGGGCCTGGCTCATGAGGCGCGCCTGGATCCCGACGAAGGAGTCGCCCATCTCGCCTTCGATCTCGGCCTTCGGGACCAGGGCAGCGACGGAGTCGAGGACCACGCAGTCCACGCCGCCGGAGCGGATCAGGGTCTCGGTGATCTGGAGCGCGTCCTCGCCCGTATCCGGCTGACTGACCAGAAGCTCGTCGACGTTTACGCCGCAAGAACGCGCGTAGCCCGGGTCCAGAGCGTGTTCGACGTCGATGAAGGCGACAACGCCGCCGCGGCGCTGGGCCTCGGCGAGGATGTGCTGGCAAAGCGTGGTCTTGCCCGACGACTCGGGGCCGAAGATCTCGGTCATCCGGCCTCGTGGAATCCCGCCGACACCGAGAGCAAGATCGAGTGCGATCGAGCCGGTGGGGATGATGTCCACGGCCTGACGCTCGGACGAGCCAAGACGCATGATCGAGCCGCGTCCGAACTGCTTCTCGATGGCCAGAATGGCCGCATCGACAGCCTTCGTGCGGTCGTTGCCTGCACCGCTAGAGCCGCGGGCCTCAGTCCCTCGCTCGATCATCGCCACCTTGCTCCTCGCTCCTGTCCTCTCCGGGATGGGCGGAGCGGTCGCCTGATGGCGTCCGCCCGCGACTCAGCTCTCGGTCTCTTCGGTCCTCGGCTTCCGCTTGGGCTTCCAGACCTCGACATTGGTCGGGGGCTCAAGCAGCGGCTGAATCTTCGTCTTCGCCGCCGCGTCCTTTGGCTTCTTCTTCTCTTGACGGTGGGGGCGGTCTCGACTAGCCATCTGATGCGCCTCCGCGTGCTACAGGCTACGGGTGGGCTCTTCACTCCGACTGCACTGCCGATGCACTCGACCTTGCCGGCTGGGCACGCGCCCGAAGCTCGGGCAGCCGCGCGGTGAACGTGCCGGTGCGCAGTGCAGAGCGGATTTCGGCCATGAAGTCTAGGGTGAAGGTCAGGTTGTGACAAGTCGCCAGCCGGTATGCCAGCAGCTCCTCAGCCCGGAACAGATGTGCCAGGTAGGCGCGTGAGAAGTTGCGGCAGAGGGTGCAACGGCACCCTTCCTGAACTGGCCGCGCGTCGTCGGAGAACTGGGCGTTGCGCATGTTCAGCCGGCCGCCCGGGACCCACAGCTGGCCGTTCCGAGCGACTCGGGCCGGCAGGACGCAGTCGAACAGGTCGACCCCCCGGTGAACCGCCTCGAGCAAGTCGATGGGAGAGCCAAGACCCATCAAGTATCGCGGTCGCCGATCGGCTTCGAGCAAGTTGACGACTACCTCGAGCGTCGCCTCGCGCTGGGCCGGCGTCTCGTCTCCCGCAAGGCCGCCGATACAAATGCCATCGAACGGCAGGTCGGCCACCACCCGCGTGGACTCCGCTCGAAGGACCGGGTCGAGACCGCCCTGGACTATCCCGAAGACAGCCTGATCGGCCCGACTGTGCGCAGCCAGCGACCGAGCGGCCCAGCGGTTCGATCGAACCGTCGCTTCCTCGAGGGCGCTCGGGCTCGTAGAAGCCGGCGGCACGGGCTGGTCGAAGGCCACGGCCACATCAGCCCCCAGCGCCTCCTGGACCTCGATCGACAACTCGGGCGTGAATCGGTGATATGAGCCGTCGAGATGGCTCTGGAACGTGACGCCGTCGTCGTCGATCTTGCGCAGCTCGCCGAGCGAGACGACCTGGAAGCCGCCGGAGTCGGTCAGGATCGGCCGGTCCCAGGCCATGAACTTGTGAAGGCCGCCGAGGGCGGCTATGCGCGCGTGGCCGGGGCGCAGATAGAGGTGGTAGGTGTTCGACAGGACGATCGTCGCCCCGACGGCGCGCAGGTCGTCCGGATCCAGAGCCTTGACCGTCGCGTTGGTCCCGACCGGCATGAACTGAGGGGTTTCGACCACGCCGTGCGGGAGGGTCAGCCGGCCCAACCGGGCGCGCGTGGAGCCGTCGGCCGGCGGCGCAGCCACTACCTCGAACTCCGCGGGCGACATGGAAGCGGTGTCGGGGCGCTCGGGTTCGGTGGACATCAGCGAGCGGGCGTGTCCGTACCCGCAGCAGGTCCGTCCCAGAGGGCCGGCTGATCCGCATCACCCCGACGGGCCGGAGGAACCTCGAACCCGAGGCGAGCCAGGTGCGCCCGGGCGCCGTCCGTCGCGATGCGGCCCTGCGGCGTTCGGTCGAGGAAGCCGAGGCGGAGCAGGAACGGTTCGTATACGTCTTCGACCGTCTCGGGCTCCTCGGCCAGCACGGCCGCGAGGGCCTGCACGCCGACCGGGCCACTGCCGAACTTCTGGACGATCGCGGCTAGGAGCTTGCGATCGGTGCCGTCCAGGCCCTGGTCGTCGATCTCGAGGGCGGCGAGCGCCTTGTCCGCTGTGGCTGCGTCCACGTGGCCGTCGCCGTGGATCTGGGCGTAGTCGCGCACGCGGCGAAGGAGGCGGTTCACCACTCGCGGCGTGCCGCGACCGCGCCGGGCAATGGCCGTCGCTCCGTCCGAGCTCAGTTCCACGCCCAGCAGGCGGGCCGAGCGTTCCACGATCGCCGTCAGATCCGCGAGGTCGTAGAAGTCCAGCCTGTAGGTGGCTCCGAAGCGGTCTCTGAGTGGGCTGCTGATGCGGCCGGCGCGCGTCGTTGCCCCGACGATAGTGAACGGCTTGAGGCTGAGGCGCAGGCTCCGCGCGGACGGTCCCTTGCCGATCATCACGTCCAGGGCGAAGTCCTCCATCGCCGGATAGAGGATCTCCTCCACGGCTCGATTGAGGCGGTGAATCTCATCGATGAACAGGACGTCGCGTTCATCCAGGGAGGTCAGGATGGCCGCGAGATCCCCTGCCCGCTCGATGGCCGGGCCGCTTGCGTAGCGGATGTTGGCGCCCAGTTCGCGGGCGATGATCGTGGCGAGCGTGGTCTTGCCAAGGCCCGGCGGTCCGTGAAGAAGGACGTGATCCGCCGCGTCCCCTCTCTGGCGGGCGGCGCCGAGCAGGATCGAAAGGTTGGCCTTCAGCTCCCGCTGGCCGATGTACTCGTCCAGGGTCTTGGGTCGCAACGTCCGGTCAACGGCGACTTCCGCCTCGTCCTCGACTTCCGGCGTGAGTATTCGCGAGATATCGGTCACCGGGCCGTCGCTCATAGGCGGATCATACCAGACCGAACGGGTGTTCTACAGGCGTCGCGGACGCGGCTTGCGCGACTTTCCGTACGCGCGGCCGACATCGTTAGGCAAATCTAGCCCTTTAGCAAGGTTCGCAGCGCCGCCTTGACACGCTCCTCGAGGCGCGGGCCGACGGTCAGGTCGGTGAGTGCGTCTCGCGATGCCTGGCGCGCCTCGCCCGCCGAGTAGCCGAGGGCTAGCAGCGCCGCCACCACCTCCGACTCGCCGGCCGCGCCACCGAAGCCCGCACCAGCTCCGGCCGCCACACCCGCGGCGGCGACCTTCTCTTTGAGCTCCAGGACCACGCGGGCCGCCAGCTTCTTGCCCACTCCCGGCACCGCGGTGAGGAGGGCGATGTCGTCCGAGAGAATCGCGATCTGCAGATCCCCGACGGGCCGCGAGCCGACGATCCCCAACGCCACTTTCGGACCCACGCCGGTCACCGTGAGTAGCAGCCCGAAGAAGCCGAGCTCTTCCGGCGTGCGGAAGCCATACAGCGCCTGGAGATCTTCGCGCACTAAGTGGTGGGTGAACACCTTCGTCCGCTCGCCGACCTTGGCCGTCGACAGCAACGCCGGCGCGCAGAAGACGCGATAGCCCACGCCACCCACCTCGAGGATGAGGGAGTCGGCGAAGACGGCGCTGACGGTACCGTCGAGTGACGCGATCACGCCCCCGCGTCCCTAGGAGGCCGTCTTGGGTTCGGGCACGCGGGACGAGTGCCCCGCTGAATCCAGGCCCAGGCGTTCCCGGCGCAGAGCCTCGCGGACAGCTTTCTCGTATGGCGTGGCGCCGACCGGCACCGGCTTCAGCGCCGACCTGTCGAGTGCGCCGGTGGGGATGCGGTTCACCGACCGCTCGCGGTTGGCCACACAGATCGCAATCGCCAGGGCATCGGCGGCGTCGTCGGGTTTCGGCATCTCAGCCAGTCCGAGGATGGCCTGCACCATCCGCCCGACCTGTTCTTTCGATGCGGAACCGTGCCCTGCCGTGGCGACCTTGACCTCGTTCGGAGTGGCCTCGCGTATCTCCAGGTCGTGGAGAGCGGCCGCAAGCAGCACGACGCCCCGGGCCTGGCCGACGGCGAAGGCCGTCTGAACGTTCTTGGAGAAGAAGAGTCGCTCCACGCCCACGAGCGCGGGAGCGTGCAGCTCGATCAAATCGGTGAGAGAGAGGTAGATCGACTCGAGCCGTTCGGGCAGCGGCATACGTGCCGGCGTGGTGATGACGCCGTAGTCGATGGCTCGGAGCCGTGGGCCCGTCCGCTCGATGACTCCGTACCCGAGCATCGACGTCCCGGGATCGATCCCGAGGATGATCACCCGCCGACCTCGGCCAGCAGCGCCTCGGGGATTTCGAAGTTGGCTGTCACCCGCTGGACGTCGTCCTGGTCCTCGAGGAGGTCGACCAGTCGCAGCGCCTGTCGAGCCTTCGATTCATCCAGCTCGACCGTGTTCTTCGCCGTCATCGAAAGCTCGGCCGATTCGATCTTTACGCCGGCAGCCATGAGAGACTTGCGCACGACCTCCAGGTCGGTCGGCCTTGTGTAGACCTCGACCTGATCCGCCGAGGAGTCCACGTCATCGGCGCCCGCATCGATGGCGAGCAGCTCCAGTTCCTCCTGATCTCCGCCTGGGGCGAGGGCGATGACGCCGCGCTGCTCGAATTGCCAGGCGACGCTGCCGGGAGCGGCAAGCTGGCCGCCGGCCTTGGTCAGGATGGAGCGTATCTCCGCCGCGGTCCGGTTCTTGTTGTCGGTGGCCGTCTCCACGAGGATCGCCACGCCGCCCGGGCCGTAGCCCTCGTACGTAATCTCCTCGAACTGCTCGCCTTCGCCGCCGCCAGTCGCCTTCTCGATGGCGCGCTTGATCGTCTCGAGCGGCATGTTGATGGCGCGAGCTCGTTCGACGGCGAGGCGGAGACGGAAGTTGCCGTCTTGATCGCCCCCGCCGGCTCGTGCGGCGACGCTTATCTCGCGGCCCATCTTCGTGAAGACGGCTCCGCGCTTCACATCGTTCGCGCCCTTCTGGCGCTTGATCTGCGACCACTTGGAATGTCCTGACATCGCGCGGAGTATACCGCCCGAGAAGGGCCCCGAGCCGTGCCCCGAGACGTCGGGGGGAGCGTTTCGCACCATGAACGCAGGCGGCAAGAGGCCGTGACTCATGGTCGTCCGAGTCGCGCTCGTCCGGCCACGCGCGGGACTATCATGGCCGCGCGGCGGCCCGCCCTTCGTCACGCCGCCTGTCCGATGCGATCTGACGCCACCAGAGGATCGATGAGCCGATGACAACCAAGAGTGTCGACCTGCCCCACCTTCGCAGCGTCGTTTTGGCCGCGCATGCCGGGGCCGGCAAGACGACGCTGGCCGAGCGCCTCCTTTTCGATGCCGGCGCCATAACGCGGCTTGGCCGCGTGGACGACGGCACGGCCAGCCTGGACTACGAGCCGGAGGAGCAGAAGCGCAAGCAGTCGCTGACGCTCGCCGTGGCCAGCCTTGAGCACGAAGGGACGAGGATTCAGATCGTCGATACGCCCGGCTACGCGGACTTCGCAGCCGAGGTCGTCGAGGGCTTCGCCGCCACGGACGCGGCAGTGCTGCTGATGGACGCTTCGGGGCACGTCGAGGCAGGCCTGGAGTCGGCGGTGGCGCTGGCTCGCGCCAACGGCCGCCCGGCGCTCTTCTTCATCAACAAGTGCGATCGAGAGAACGCTAACCCCGGCAATGCCCTGAACTCCCTCCGTGCCTCATTCGGGCAGAAGATCGCGCCGCTGCATGTCGCCATCGGGGCCGGAGAGTCGTTCACCGGCTACGTTGACCTAGTCCACCGCAAGGCCTACCAGCTACAGGGAGGCAAGGAGGCCGAGGTCGCGGTTCCGGCGAATCTGGCCGATGAAGTCGCCTCCCGCCGGGACCAGCTGCTCGAGGCAGCGTCCGAGGCCGATGACGACGTCATGACCAAATACCTCGAGGGCGAGGAGATCACCGACGCCGAGCTCGAGGCCTGTCTCCACACGGCAATCAGGTCCGGCCTGGTGGCGCCGGTCCTGATCGGCAGCGTGTCGAAGGATGTCGGCGTTCGGGCGCTGATCGACGCGATCGTGCACTATCTGCCCTCGCCGGCGGAGCTCGGCGAGATCGTCGCCACGGACGCCAAGGGCAAGGAAGCGAAGCTCCTGCCCGATGCCAACGGTCCGCTCGTCGCCCGCGTCTTCAAGACGACCGCCGACCCGTTCGTCGGTCGCCTGACCTACCTGCGCGTGCTCTCGGGGACGCTGCAGGGTCAGGGTCAGGCGTGGAACTCGACGCGCGGCGAGCCGGAGCGAATCGGCCAGCTGTTGCTGCTTCACGGCAAGGACCAGGAGACGGTGGGTCAGCTGCATGCCGGCGAGATCGGCGCGGTGGCCAAGCTGAGCGTGACCGCGACCGGCGACAGTCTCTCGTCATCTCGCGAGCAGGCCTACAGACTTCCGCCCCTCTCTTTCCCGATCCCGACGCTTCAGGTCGCCATCGAGCCTCAGACAAAGGCCGACCTGGACAAGATGGGCACTGCCCTCCAGCGCATGCTCGAGGAAGAGCCATCGGCGCGGGTCGAGCGGTCGGAGACCGGCGAGCAGATACTCCTCTCGATGGGCGACGCTCACGTGGCCGTCCTGGGCGAGCGGCTCAAGCGCAAGTTCGGCGCCGCGATCGTGACCAAGACACCCAGGGTTGCGTACAAGGAGACGATCCGCGGCAAGACTCAGAGCCACGGACGCTACAAGAAGCAGACCGGCGGCCACGGCATGTTCGGAGACGTTTGGATCGAGATCGAGCCGAACCATGGGGGGGGCGTCGAGTTCGCCGAGCATGTCGTCGGCGGCACCGTCCCAAAGAACTTCTTCCCCGGTGTCGAGAAGGGCGTGCGCGAGGCTGCCGCCGAGGGCGTACTGGCGGGCTATCCGCTGAGCGACTTCAAGGCTACCTTGTACGACGGCTCGTTCCACGCCGTCGACTCCAACGAGCTCTCGTTCAAGATCGCGGCCTCCATGGCGCTCAAGCAGGGCGTCCTGGAGTGCAAGCCGGCTCTGATGGAGCCGATCATGACGGTCGAGATCAGGATCCCCGAGATCTACATGGGCGATGTCAACCGCGACCTCAACGGGCGGCGCGGCCGGGTCCTGGGCATGGACACGAAGGACGGCGTGCAGGTCATCACCGCCAGCGTGCCCCAGGCCGAGCTCTTCAGCTACGCCACGGAGCTGCGCTCGCTGACCGGCGGGCGCGGGACTTTCAGCGCCAAGCTGGACCGCTACGAGGACGTGCCTCAGCACATCGCCGAGAAGGTGATCGAGGCCCACCGCAAGGAAGTCGAAGCGGCCCACAAGGAGTAGTCAGCGAGTCGTTCGAAGCGGTTGGGGAAGCGTTCAGCGGTAGTTCAGCTGCGAAATTGACGGTGCTCTCCCGCACCCTCTAGGATGCAGGCGGCAGCGTCAGAACGTCCCTCTGCGCTTTCGGGTAGATGCCAATTCGCGACGGTCTGCGCGGAGTAGGGATGGCCAGTACCGCCACAATTGACTCGGGGACCTCTCCGGCTGACGGCTCGGTCGGCGATGCCACGGCGCGCACCCCGATCGAACGGCTCAAGGCCGGGCTGTTGATCTTCGTCAATCCCGGCGGAGCCCTCAAAGGCGCTCTCTCCCAGATACCGGTCCAGGTCGCCCTGGGTGTTTCGGGCACGGCCTTTGGCCTCTTCTTCCTCCAGACCGGACTCGATCTGCTGCGCGTCGGCGGGCAGACGCTGCCGCGCCTGGCGATGACCGGCAATGCCGGAGTCGCTGGGTTGTGCCTGCTCGGCGTTCTGTACGGCACAGCCGGTGTCGCGCTCCTGGGCGCGATCGCATGGGTCGCCACGCGGCCCCTGGGCGCGACCGTCACTCTGGAAGCCACGATACGGGCCTTCGCTCTGGGCTACTGCCCGGCTCTTGTGTATGCGGCCTTCGGCATCGTCATGAACGTCGCCTTCGGCTGGAACACGGCTCTCGCCTTTGGCGTGACAGGTGTGCTGTGGGCCCTGGGCCCGATGATCGCCACCCTGCGGGAGATGCTCGGGGGCCAGATCTGGCCGAGCGTGATCCTGGCAACCATTCTCGGTGGTCTGACACTCCTGGGCTGGGCGTACCTTGGGACCTAACGGGGGCGCAGTCCCCACCAGGCCGGTGCAGGGCACGCCCCTGGCCCTGCCTCACTGGGCTGCGCCGGTCCTCGCCTTCGCCGCCTTCGGCGGCCTGGTGGGCTGGCGTATAGGCGCGAGCCCGCTCTCGACCGCATCCGGCCTCGTCGTCGGGGCGGCCTTCGCCTTCGCCGCAACGTACCTGCTGGTCGGGGCGATCACCCTGGCGCATCCGGGTCTCGGGCGAGAGGCCGTCCTCGAAGCGGCATCCACGGGGTTGCTGCTGCTACTGCCCTTTGCCGTCCTGGCCCTCGTAGCCGAGCTGCTCCTCGGCTGGAACGCGTCGCAGACGTTCTCCTCGGCCGGCCTGATGACCGCCTGTGGCGCCGTCGGGGTCGAGGTCTCCCGCCGTGGCGGCGGAACGCTGCGCAGCATGCTCGTGCCGACCGCCATTGCCGTGGCCCTCGCGGCAGCCTGGATGATCCTCAGCACCTTCGCCGCCGCGAACTGGAAGTGGTGACGAGATGAGGAGAGGGCGGCTGCATCGATCAAGTCGCATTCGGCTGTGGCAGCCCGGACATAGCGCCATGCGGATGCGGTGGCGCAGGGGCTTGGCGGTCGGGTTGCTCGTTCTATTCAGCTTGCTCCTCTCTGCCGTCCCGGCCGCGGGTCAGGCTTCCGCGGGAGGCAGCGTCTCGGACACGGTCAAGTACGGCGGCCACACGCTGAGCTACACGGTGACCGGCGTGACTACCGGGCCGGGCGACACGCCCGCACATCGAGCGGGCACGGTCACGGGTGCAACGGTCGCCGTGTCGGGAAGTGCCTCGTTCACGATCGACGAGAGCGGTGTGACGAATCTCTCGATGTCGGCCAGCCTGTCCGTCACCGGGGGCGAGTCGATGTCGGCGTCGTGGCCACCCAAGGGAGTGAACGGTCGAGTTACGGGTCAAACGGTCAACTTTCCCTTCAGTCTCCAGGTCACGATTCCGCCGGCGCCCTCGCCCGACGCCGACCAGCTCCCGGGAGAGGCACCCAGCCCGGGTTCCTCTCCGGAGCCGTACGCTACGGTGTCTTTCGACGTCAGTTCGAAGAACTGCAACGATGATGGCGTCTGCGGCGGCCCTGAGGTGGACGGGACGTTCCTGGTATTCCTCGGCGGCCAGAGTGGTTCGACCGGCACGACGCCGGGCCTCGGCGGCGTCGGTGGACTGCCAGGTCCGGCCAACGGGACGCAAGGCCTGATCGGCATGCTGGGGCCGGGTCTTATCGGACTCCTGGGCGGAGCCCTGTTTGGCGGGCTCGGCGGCGGAACTACAGCCCCGGTCGTGCCTGGCGGACCGGTTGACTCGGGCGGCCAGCCGCCACGCGGCGACGCGGCGACGCGGGCGGCCCGCGATGAGCTCAACCGCCTCTTGAACCGGGCCAACGTGACGAAGAACAAGGCCTTGGCCGACGCGGTCACAAGAGCCCTGGCCGAGGCCTTTGACGCCAACGGCAATCTCATTCCCGACAGGTGGGCGGCGCTGCGGCAGGAGATACGCAACGCGGCGGGGCCCAAGACCTCGCTGCTCGACGCCTACTACAGCCTGCCGGAAGAAATCCGAGCCCCGGGGGACGCACTCAGCGCCGGCGCTTCGACAATCGGAGACACGGTCAGCGCGGTCGGCAACGGCGCTGTGAGTCTGGTCAGGGGCGTAGGCTCCGGCATCTACTCGGCCGGCCACGGGCTCATGCAGATCGGGGACGCGATCGCCCACCCCAGGATGTTTGCCAGGGGCCTCGACGACATGGCGAAGGATTTCGTTACCCAGAACACCGGTGCTGAAGGGAAGGAGTTCACGCAAGCGCTCCGAGACGGTCGCTACCTCGACGCCCTCGGTGCAGACGTTCGCGCGACGACGAAACTCCTGGGTGCCGGCGCCTCGAAGGCGGGCTCCAAGGTCTGGGGTGTGGCGCGAGATATCCTGCCGGTGGATGAGGTCGAGTCGTTCTTCGACCCGAACGCGAGTGCCGAGGAGCGGCTCTGGGCGGTGCCGGCCGCGGCCTCGAAGATCGCCGGACTGCTGGTAGGGACAGAGGCCGGCGCAGAACCCGTTCCCGGCGTCTCGCCAAACACCACACTCATCCCATCGGCCGCGCCGGGCTTCGCCGCCGGAGAGGCTGCCGAGGCCGCCGGCGCGGAAGCCGCCTCAACCAGCGGCGTGGCGGCAGAGGCCGCGGCACAGCGGCAGGCGACCGCGCTCGCGACGCAGAAGGCCGAGCAGCTCGGCGCCGACGTGCTCGGCGGCAAGCCCGCGCCGACCAACCTCGGCGAGTGCCAGCAGATCCTCGCGCAGAACCCCGAGCTGCGGAACGCGGTCGACGACGCGATCCGGGCCGACCGCGGCTCGGGCAGTTTGCACGGTCTGCGCCAGGACGGCGCGATGAGCTCCGACATGAACAACCTGATCACCGCTCGGAAGATAGAGCTGCAGGATCAGGCGATGAACGCCGCAGGCAAACGAATCGCCGAAGAGGAGACCGCCGCTCGCATCGCCAACGGCGAGCCGCCGCCCCGCCGGATCATGACGGCCGAGTCGACCGAGGGCAACCGAACCTCGGCGACCGGCGCCAACACACGGACCGATTTGGATCGGACGCAGCTCGGTCTCGAGCACGTCACGCATGAACGGGCCGAACAAATCCTCAACGAGGAGTGCGCGAATCTCCGCAACGAGGAGTGCGCGAATCTCCGCTTCGACCGCCGGACAATCGACACGAACGTCTACACGCCGGCGCCCGGCCAGCTATCTGACGCGGCCGGCGCGGCGCCAAACTCCGACGCCTGGATCCAGCGCAGCCTGCAGCGCACCAGCGGTCGGTCCGGCTATCACCCGGTCAACGTATCGAGCGACGGCACGATAACCATCGGCGACCACGTCGGCGGCGCGGCCGGCTCCGAGGCGTTGCCGATGGATCAGCGGTTCAACGCGCCCGTCCAGCTCTCCCCCGCCGAGCGGGCCGCTTCGGTTGCGCACCAGCTCGACGGGCTGGACAAGGCCGCTTCCGCCAACAACGTCAGTGGCGGCGTGAAGTTCGCCGCCCGGGCGATCAAGGACGGTGCCGGCTTCGACGGGCCGACCGACGCAGTGATGCGTGCGGCGATGACCAAGGACCCGGCCGCCCAGATGGCGATCCTCAAAGAGGCCGGCATCGGATCCGTTGCCGACCTGCGGGCCCGACTGCAAGTCCCACCGCAACCGTGACAAGCTCGACACGAGAGGTGAAGCAGATGAGCGACACGACGACGGCGACCGCCGACGCGCAGGAGATCGCCCTCTCCAAGCGAGCGCTGAAGGCATTCGGGGAGGCGCCCGGACTTCGTTGCGGAGCTCTCTCGCCGCTCGCCCGGATCACACCACCGGCGGCGCCCTCGGACCGGGCCGAGCTTCTGGACGCGCTGACAGCGCTCGAGGGCCCGTGGGTCTGGGCCGCGCCGGCGCTCGTGGATCCGCATCTCAGCGTCGCTGTCCTGTTCGGCGACGGAGACACCTCGCTCGTTGGCCAGTACCTCTGGCCCGATGCCGATGCTCGCGGCCCTGGCTTCCGAGCGGTTGCCGGCAAGGATAATCTGCGGCTGGCCGGTCCCCTCTCGGACAGTGAAGTGCTGCTGAGTTGCCTGGACCTGGTGACGCTCAGCGGAGTTGCCGAGCCCGAGCCGTTGAAGATGGAATTCAGCGTTGACCAGTTCTGGGCAACCCTCGCTCTTCTCGATGCGTATCGGATCGCGCTGCTGCGCCGCCGCCTGTCGCGCCTGGGCGGGTACCCTGCCGGCGTATCGGCGGTTGGGCTTGCCGAAGCGTGGAAGGCCGGGCTGGCCGCCGTCGACCCGGGCTGGTCGGTGTCGCTCTTTGCCCAGTTGCGGCCGGATCTCTTGCCTTCGGGTTTCGATACACGCGTCGCCGCGGTCGTCGACGCGATGGAGGGCGCCGGCCTGCTCGCGAAGCTCGCCGGAGATCCGGGCGATCCCCTGGGCGACGTCTACGTCCTTGGGGAGGGTCTCGATCTGCTCTGCAAAGCGGTCCTGACGGGCATCGTGCACATCGGCCTGGCGGTCTCGCGGTTGCGGGCCGAGAACGAGATCGAGGTGACTGCCATCGGCGGATGGCGAACGCCCGGCGGGTTCTGGCTGGCCGACCTGAGCACGATCCCGCTCGGCGGCACCGGCGCCGTCGATGTAAGGCTGCTCGGGCCCGACTACTTTGCCGCGTTAGTCGAGGGCGCGCTGGGCGGTCCCAGGCGCGGGTCGGATGCCTCCCCTGCCGCCGCGCCGTTCGACATGGCGACGCCGTACTCGCGCGATGCCCTCATCGATGCGCTGCGGCCGGCTGCACCGACTACGAGCGCGGATGCGGCTGCGAAATCGGCGGCCGTCGAGGCGGCGGCAGCGACCCCCGAGCCGGCGGCACCCGGCACCGCTCCGGCAGACGCTCCTGTTCCTGGGCCCACCGCTGCGGCGGCCGGCTGGGTACCCACGCACACGATCCCGACCGGGGGCATGGTCGCGTGGGTGGCGCCGGATCCTAAGACGCAGAGCGTCGCGCTGGCCGGTGGGCTTCTCGTGGCGGTCGTGGAACGCAATGGCGGTTGGGCGCGCGTCGTCGCGTCGAACGGCTGGTCCGGCTGGGTGGACGGCAGCCGCCTCGGCTGAGAGCGTCACCAGGGGCGGAGTCGCGGCACATAGATAGCGGGCCCCGCACCGGCCGGCGCGAGGCCCGCGTGCCTGTCTGCTGTCCTTCGACGCGGTGTACGGCCGTTCCTCGCACCCGGGTCGGAGAGAACCACAGGGTGACGCCGCAGGAGAGACCGGGGTCGTAGCCCGTGAAGACCGGCCCTGGGAGCCGACGCCTCCGATTGGGGAACCGGCCGCGAAGAGGGCCGCCTTGAGGGCAAAGCCCGGGGCGCTAGCTTTCGGTGTCTACCAGGTGCACCGCCTCGGCTAGATCGAGTCTGCCCTCAAAGATCGCCCGGCCGATGACCGCGCCGACGCAGCCGATTCTGCGGACCGCAGTCAGGTCCACGAGCGAGGAGACGCCCGCCGACGCGACGATCGCTCCCCTATCGAGCGCAACCATGCGGCCGAGCAGTTCGAGGTTGGGGCCCGCGAGAAGCCCGTCGCGTTCGATGGCGGTCACGATGAAGGTCCGTGCGCCTCGGTCCGACAGCTCGGTAAGTGCCTCCTCGACTACGACACCGGAGGCGCCCGGCAGCCAGCCCTGACCCACGGCCAGCCCGTCCCGGACGTCGAGAGCGATGGCGATACGCTCCGCGCCGAACCGCGCGATCAGCCGCTCCGCGAATGCCGGGTCGCGCAGCGCCGCGGTTCCCACTACGACTCGCGCCGCGCCTGCCGCCAAGACGGCCGCGACCGCCTCGTCGTCGCGCAACCCGCCGGCGACCTCGCAGGCAACACCCTCCCCCACCGCCGCCACGATTCGAGCGACCGCCTCAGTCTGTCGGCGCGACCCGTCCCGGGCCCCGTCCAGATCCACGATGTGCACCCAACGCGCGCCGGCTGCCGCAAACGATCGCGCGACATCAACCGGTTCCGTGCCGTAGACGGTCTCCCGGGCGAAATCGCCTTCGGCAAGACGCACCACGTTCCCACCTCGGAGGTCTATCGCAGGCAGAAGCGCGAAGCCTCCTGGCAGCAGGCGTTGCGGTGATTGTAGCATGCTACTATGATACTATACGACTACAGGGTTGGAACCGCCAAAGACGGAGTTGACCCGGCCTGCGGAAACCCACGAGGAACGAAATGTGTGCTATGGACTCCTGGCGCGACGAGGCTGCCGGCGAACTGTTCGAGGCGGTCCTGCGTCTCGAGTCCCCCGACGAGGCGTCGGCCTTCTTCCGCGACCTGTGCACGCTCGGCGAGCTCCACGACATGGCCCAGCGTTGGGCCGTCGTCCGACTGCTCGACTCGGGCATGCACTACGCCGAGATCTCGAACCGGACCGGGGCCAGCACGGCCACCATTACCCGCATCGCCCAGTGGCTCCGCCACGGTGAGGGCGGCTATCTGCGCGCCCTGGAACGTCGCCGCGCCGCGCAAGGCGATCCAGGCCCCTCTGGAGAACGGACCAGATGACCCGCCGCCTCCGCCTGGCAGTCCCGAACAAAGGCCGACTGGTCGAGCCGACCGTCGGTCTGCTCCATGACGCCGGGCTCGTCTTCGAGGCCGGCGAGCGGGCCCTGGTAGCGCGCGTGCAGAACTTCGACCTGGAGATCCTCTTTGTTCGGACGAACGACGTCGTCGAGTTCGTGAACGACGGCGTCGCCGAGCTGGGCGTCACCGGGCTGGACCTGGTCGCCGAATCGGGGACGGACGTGCCGCAGATCCGGAAGCTCGGCTACGGGCGCTGCCGCCTCACGATCGCCGTCCCCAACGACTCGCCCTTTCGGGCGGCCGAGGATCTGGCAGGCCTGCGAGTGGCGACCTCCCACCTGGGCCTGACCAGGCGCTACTTCGAGGCGCGCTCGATTCCCGTCGAGGTCATCCCCGTGTCAGGAGCGGCTGAGGTGGCTCCGCGCCTGGGCCTCGCCGAGGCGATCGTCGACCTCGTTTCCACGGGCTCGACCCTCGTCGTCAACGGCCTTCGTCCGATCGAGGAGATCTTCGCGTCGGAGGCCGTCTTGCTGGCAAACAAGGGCGCCGTACGCGACCGGCCGGACCTCATCGACTCCATCGAGACGATGCTGAGCGCGACGCTGGCGGCGAGAGATCGCAAGTACCTCATGATGAACGCGCCGATGGCGAAGCTGTCCGAGTTGGAGCGCCTGCTCCCCGGGCTCGAATCGCCGTCGATCATTCCCCTGGCGCACGAAGGGATGATCGCCATCCACTCCGTCGTCGAGGCCGACCGAGTGTGGTCGCTACTGCCGCGCCTGAAGGCGGCGGGCGCTTCCGGCATCCTCATCCTTCCCATCGAGAAGCTCGTGTCATGAGTGCCGTGACTGTCAAGTTGCGTCGCCTGGACCTGGCCAGGGCTGGGTCGGATCCCGCCGTGGCGGCCGAGGTCCAGGCCCTCTGCGGTCGCGGCGCCGTGCCGGACCGGCGTGTCCGTGAAGGCGCCCGCGCCATCCTCGACTCCGTAAAGTCCGGCGGCGATGCGGCCGTTCGAGAGGCCAACGCCAGGTTCGGCGGTGGGCGAGCCGGCGGCGCCCTCCTGGTGGGCCGTGCCGAGATGGACGCGGCACGCGACGCCCTGCCACTGCGAGTCCGGGACGGCCTCGAGCAGATGATCGCCAACATTCGCCGCTTTGCCGAAACCGAGCTTCCAGTGACCCGCAGTACGACGATCTTGCCGGGAGTGGAGATCGAGCGGCGCTGGGTGCCCCTTTCTCGCGTCGGCGTCTATGCCCCGGGCGGTTCAGCCGCGTATCCAAGCTCGCTGCTGATGGGCGCTGTCCCGGCGAAGGTCGCGGGCGTGGGGACGGTCGTGGTCGCATCCCCAGCCGACGCCGAGGGCGGCCTGAATCGGACGCTTCTCGGCGCGGCCGGGCTGGTCGGCGTCGACGCGTTCATCGTCGCCGGCGGCGCCCAGGCCGTCGGAGCGATGGCGTACGGGTTGCCTGAGGCGGGCGTCGCCCCCGTCGACCGCATCGTCGGCCCGGGAAACGCGTGGGTCACCGCGGCCAAGCTGGAGGTCTTCGGCGTGATCGGAATCGACCTGCCCGCCGGGCCGTCCGAGGTTATGGTCGTTGCCGACGCCACCGCCGATCCCGCGCACGTGGCCTCCGACCTCCTCTCGCAGGCCGAACACGGTCCGGACTCCCCTGCCCTGCTGGTCACCTGGGACTCCGGGTTCGCGGCGTCAGTCGAGGCGGAGCTCGGCAAGCAGCTGGAAACGGCCGAGCGTCGGGCAATCCTGGAGCGATCGCTCGCGTCCGGGGCGTTGGTCGTCCTGGCGTCGGACCGGGGCGGTGCCCTAGACTTCGTCAACGCCTACGCTCCGGAGCACCTTTCCGTGGTCGTCGATGACGTGGAGGAGGCCGTGGCCAAGGTGCGGAACGCCGGCTCCCTCTTCGTCGGGCCGTACGCGCCCGAGTCCGCCGGCGACTACGCGTCCGGAGCCAACCACGTCCTTCCGACCGGCGGCCTGGCGCGATCGTGCGGCGCCCTGTCCACCGAGAGCTACGGCAAGTTCATCCAGGTTCAGCGGATCAGCCGCGAAGGCCTGGGCGCCGTCCGAGACGCGGTCGAGGCGATCTCCGAGGCCGAGGGTCTGATGGCCCACAAGCGAGCGGTAGAGCTGCGCTTCGAGGCCGGAGCGGGCGTCGAATGAGCAGGGCCCCTAAGTCGCTGCCGACCTACGCCTGGGAGCCCACCACGGACTTCCTCGCGGCGAAGTACGGGCTGCCGCGGGAGGCGATCGTGCGGTTCGACGTGAACACGTCGCCGTTGCCACCGGACCTGCGCGATGTTCTGGCCGGGTCGTTCGATCCGCCGCTGTGCGAGTACCCGCCGAGCGACTACGCGTCGCTGGTTGCGGCGGCCGCCGAGGCGTATGACGTGGCCCCGGACGAGCTTCTTCCGACCGCCGGCGCCGACGAAGCTCTTGACCTCATCGCCCGGGCGTCGCTGCGCGAAGGCTCGGTTGCGGTAGTTGCGACGCCGACCTATGCGATGTACGGAATCGTCTCGGAGCAGCGCGGGGCGAGCATCGTGGCTGTGCCGCGGTTGAGCGCCGACCACGCCTTTGGACTCGACATCGAGGCATTCGCCGAGGCTGCCAGGGAGGCCCAGCTGGTCTGGCTGTGCGAGCCGAACAACCCGACCGGCGCCTTCGAACCGCCCGAGCGAATCGGGCATCTGCTGGCTGTGATCGAGTCGGACGCGACACGCGACGGGCGAGATGCCCCCACCGTCGCCATGGACGAGGCCTACGCCGAATTCGTCGGCCGGACGGTTCTGGCTCTCCGCTTCGACTACCCGAGACTGGTCGTCGTTCGCACGCTGAGCAAGGCCCACGCGCTTGCGGGTGTCAGAGTGGGCTTCGCGGTTGCCCGGCCGGCGACGCTCGCGCCGATCCTTGGTTATCGGGCCCCGGCTTCGGTCGGCACCGTCTCGGCTGCGCTTGGGGCGGCTTCGCTGCGACGGCCGGAGCTGGCTGCGGCCAACGTGGCCCGCATTGCGGAGCAGCGAGCCTGCCTGACGAAGGATCTCAGCGGCCTGGGCTGGCGGCCATTCGACTCGCAAACGAACTTCATCCTCGTCCGATTCAGCTCGGCGGCGGCAGCAAACCGGGCGGCCGAGACGCTCCTCCGGCAGGGTCTCGTCCCGCGCACGTTCGGCTCCGACCATCCCTTCGCCGATTGCCTCCGCCTCACCGTTCGGTCGGCAGAGGAGAACGATCGACTAATCGAGGCAGCCAGGGGGATTCCCGCATGAGCAACCAGATCGGCACGGTCGTCGCCGCGGGAGAACGCTGGGCGACCCTTACCCGCTCAACTCGCGAGACGCAGATCACGGTCACGCTCAAGCTCGACGGGACCGGCGAAACCACGATCGACACCGGCGTCGGCTTCTACGACCACCTGCTCAACTCGATGGCTTACCACGGCCTCTTCGATCTGGAGATCGCGGCGGCCGGAGATCTGGTCGTCGACGAGCACCACACCGTGGAAGACGTCGCCCTGGTTCTGGGCGCGGCGCTGGCCCAGGCGCTCGGCGACCGTTCGGGCATCGCCCGCTTCGGGGCCGCCGCGGTTCCGATGGACGAGTCAGTGGCCACTGCCGTCGTCGACGTCGGCGGCCGCCCCTATGCCGTGGTGGACTTGCCGTTCAGGGGTAAGCGCACCGGGGGGCTGCCGCTCGGGTTGATCGAGCACGTCCTGGAGTCGTTCGCCCGGGGCGGCGGCATCACGCTCAATGTCAAGGGCCGGGGCCGCAACGACCACCACCTGGCTGAGGCAGCCTTCAAGGCCCTGGGCCGGGCGCTGTGCGCGGCCGTCACGGTCGACCCGCGGCGCCTTGGCCCCGCCTCCACCAAGGGCTCTCTCGGATGAGGGACGTCGTCAGAGTGGCGGTGCTCGACTACGGCGCCGCGAACATGGTCAGCATCACCCGGGCCCTCGCCGCAGTGGGGGCGGCGGCGGTTGTAGCCGCCGACCCGACGGCGATGGCCGGCGCCGATGCGCTCGTCGTACCCGGGGTTGGCGCGGCAGGTTCGGCAATGAACCACATCAGAGAGCGCGGCCTGCTCGATCCGGTTCGCAACTGGGTCCGGGCCGGGCGGTCCTGTCTGGGTATCTGCCTCGGGTTCCAGCTCCTCTTCGACGCCAGCGACGAGGGCGAAGTTGAGACACTGGGTCTGCTCGCCGGCCGGACGATCGGTCTGGCCGACGCGCCGACGCTGCCACACATCGGCTGGAACTCAGTGGATGCGGTCCGGGAGCACCCGCTGTTCGACGGAATCGCGGACGGCACCTGCTTCTACTTCGTACACTCGTTTGCGCCCGCGCCGGCGGACGAGCGCGTCGTCCTGGCTGTCACGAGGCACGGTCGTCCGTTCGTCAGTGCCGTCGCCCAAGGCTCGTTGTTCGGGGTCCAATTCCACCCGGAGAAGTCCTCTGACGCGGGCCTCCGAGTGCTGGCCAACTTCGTCGGTCTGGTGGCGGCCCACAGGGCCCCCGTGGCGGGAGGCGCCTCCATGGCGGGCGGCGCCCACTCGGAGAGTGGCGCGTCGACGGGCGGCCGAGAACCAGCCGGAACCGTGAGGATGGCTTGATGCTGGCTCGCCGCGTGATCCCTTGTCTCGACGTCGACAAGGGTCGCGTCGTCAAGGGCACCAGGTTCCTGAACCTGACCGACGAAGGCGACCCGGCCGAGCTGGCGGAGCGGTACGCGCGAGAGGGCGCCGACGAGATCGTCTTCCTCGACATCAGCGCCGCTTACGAACGCCGAGGAACCATGCTCGAGGTTGTGCGGCGGACGGCCTCGCGCGCCTTCGTGCCACTCACCGTGGGCGGCGGCGTGCGGACCGTGGACGAGATGCGCGACGTCCTTCGAGCCGGCGCCGACAAGGTCTCGTTTAACACCGCGGCGGTGCGGACACCTTCTCTTCTGACCGAGTGCGCCCAGCGCTTCGGCAGCCAGGCCGTCGTTTGCGCGATCGACGCTCGTCGCCTGCCCCGGACGGATGACGCCCAGCAGCGCTGGGAGGTCGTAACTCACGGCGGACGCCGCCCGACGGAACTCGACGCCGTGACGTGGGCGGCTCGCGCCGTGGAACTCGGCGCCGGCGAGTTGCTCGTCACTTCGATGGACCGCGACGGTACGCGCAGCGGGTTCGACACAGAACTCCTCGCGGCGATTGCGGGGCGCGTTCGCGTGCCCGTCATAGCCTCCGGCGGCGCCTCCGGTCCGGACGACTTCGTCGCGGCGGTTCGGCAGGGCAAGGCGGACGCGGTCCTCGCGGCCTCGATCTTCCACCGTCGGATCTACTCCATCGCCGACGTCAAGGCGGCCATGGCGGCAGCCGGATTGCCGGTTCGTACCATCGAGAGGCCGGCCGCATGATGGAGAAACGGTCGCCGCAGGGCGAGGTGGCCTGGGGACCCAGCGGCCTCATACCCGGTGTCGTCCAGGATGCGGCCGACGGCCGCGTCCTCATGGTGGCCTACGTGGACGCGGAGGCGCTGTCCGCCACGCTCGCCACGGGCGTGCTCCACTTCCACTCGCGCTCCCGCGACCGGCTGTGGCGCAAGGGCGAGACGAGCGGCAACGTACTGCGCCTTGTTGGGATTGCGGCGGATTGCGACGGCGACGCACTCCTCCTGCAGGTCGCCCCGACCGGCCCCACGTGCCACCGGAACACCCGCAGCTGCTTCGACCCGGCCGGTTCCCTGCCGGGCTCGTCGGCGAGCCTCGTCGCATCGCCAGGGGCGCAGGCGCCGGCGACGGCCACTCCCCCACAGGGCTTCGAGTGGCTCGAGACGCTCTGGGGCACGATCGATGCCCGCGCCGACGCCGATCCGTCCGTCTCCTACACCGCCCGGCTGCTCGCCGGCGGAGTCGACGCGCCGGCCCGCAAGGTTGCCGAAGAGGCGACCGAGGTTCTCATGGCCGCCAAGGACGACGCCGTGGCTCCGGTCGAGTCACGGGACGCCGCCCGCGATGCGCTGGCGGGCGAGGTCGCCGACCTGCTCTACCACACTCTCGTGCTGCTTCGCGAGCGCGGCCTCCCGCCGGCCGCGGTCATCGCCCGGTTGAGGGTGCGGCACAGGGCGTAATCCTCGCCCCGTTCGCGGACCGGTCGGCCCGCGAGTTCAGCCCTTGAGCCGCCCGATGCTCAGGCTCTTCTTGCCGGCCCGCAGCACCAAATAGCGCGCTCCGATTGGCGCCGCAACCTTGTCGTCTGGCGCCTTCACGCGTTCGTCGTTGATCGAAAGGCCGCCCTGAGCGATGACCCGACGGGCCTCGCCGTTGGATGCGTAGAGACCGCTGGCGATCGCGACGCTCAACGCGCCTCCGGCGACGTCTTCGTCCGTGAACTCGAAGTGGTCGATCTCCGCAAAGAGCATCTCCAGCACCTCGGGATCGCGGATCGGCTCCTTCGAGAACGCCGCCTCGCTGACCCGCACCGCCTTCTGCGCCTCGCCCTCGCCGTGCACTCGGGCCGTCAGGTCGTAGCCGACTGCCTTCTGCGCCGCGCGAGCCTCTGGATGCGCCGCCTGCCGGCCTTCGAGCTCTTCGACCCTCGCCCGGTCGAAGAGCGTGAAAGTGCGCAGGTACTTGCCGACGTCGCGGTCGTCGGCGTCGAGCCAGTACTGGTAGAAGCGGAACGGGCTCGTCCTGGCTGGGTCGAGCCAGACGCTCGTGCCCACTGCCGTCTTGCCGAACTTGGCGCCGCTCTCGTTGGTAAGCAACGGATAGCTCAAAGCGAAGGCGAGATCCTGCCCATCGCCGGCGCCGAACTCCTTGCGGATGAGCTCGAGGCCCGCCGTCATGTTCCCGTATTGATCGGCACCGCCCATCTGCAACTCCACGCCGCCGGCGCGGTACAGGTGCAGGAAGTCGGCCGCCTGCAGCAGCATGTAGCTGAATTCGGTGAAACTCAGGCCAGCCTCCAGGCGGATCTGGACCGAGTCCTTGGCCAGCATGTAGGGCACCGTCAGGTGCTTGCCTATGTCGCGCAGGAAGCGCAGCAGCGAGTACGAGCTGAGCCACTCGTAGTTGTCCACGACCTCGGCTCCGTTTGGCCCGTCGAAGTCGAGGAATCTGGTCAACTGGCCCTGGATGCCGACCACGTTCTCCTCGACCGTCGGTCGACTCAGCAGGAGTCGCTCGGCCGACCGCCCGGATGGGTCGCCGATCATCGCCGTCCCGCCCCCGACAACGACGATCGGCGTGCCGCCCGCTCGCTGCAGGTGTATCAGGCCGAAGATCGGCACAAGGTGCCCAATGTGAAGCGACGGCCCCGTCGGGTCGAAGCCGTTGTAGCCCTTGATCGGCTTGCCCGTGGCCAGACGCTCTGCCAGGCCCCGGCTGTGCTGGTGGAGCATGCCTCTCCAGCGCAGCTCGTCGAGCAGCCCGGGCAGTCCGGCTGCGCCGGTTGAGCTATCGAGCCCGTCGGTCCTGCCTGCCAGCGTCATTGCCGCAATCCGCTCCTTGTCGTCACGCCATGAGGCGCCTGCCCGTCCCAAGCCCCGGCGGGCTGGGGTCGAATGTCCGCCTCTCAGCCTATGCTATCTTGCGAGCCGCCATGCAGACCAGCATCGCCCGACGCGAACGCCGTCGCCGCAATCACTTAGGCACGCGCCGCCCTGGCGGCGGCGCCGGTGGGCGCATCGCCGTGATCCTCCCGCTCTTCCTCCTGGGCACGTTCTTTGCACTGAGCCTCGTCGCCTTCGGCAGCGCCGTCGAGGTCTATTCGGCCTACAGCAAGGACCTCCCGGATCCGAAGCAGGTCCTCGACAAACTCGACTTCAACCAGCAGACGGTGCTGTACGACCGAACGGGCACCGTGCCGCTCGCGGCCTTCGGATCCGAGAACCGCCGGGTTCTCAAGTTCTCCGACATCCCGGATGTCGTCCTCGACACCACGACCACTACCGAGGACAAGACATTCTGGACGAACACCGGCTTCGACCCGGCGGCGATTCTGTCGGCCGTGCGGGACGCCATCTCCGGCCACGCGCGGGGCGCCTCGACGATCACTCAACAGCTGATGCGGACGGCGCCTGGGCTGTTGCCGGATACGACCAGCACTTTCGATCGCAAGATCAAGGAGATCATCCAGTCGGTGCGGTTGACCCAGGAGTTCCCGGGCGACGCCGGCAAGCAGGTGATCATCACCGACTACCTGAATCTCAACTTCTACGGCGACCAGAGCTACGGCATCGCCGCTGCTGCCAACGATTACTTCGGAGTCACCGACCTCAGTCAGCTGACGATTGCCCAGGCCGCCATTCTGGCTGGCATATTGCAGGCGCCCTCGACGTACGACCTGGTCGCCAATGCCACACAGCTCGATGACGGAACGTGGGTCGTGCCCGCCGACGCGCCGATCGTCGAGAGGCGCGACGCGATCCTCGAGGACATGCGGCGGAACAACGCTGCGGGCCTTCTGAGGGGCAAGTACACCGACGCAGATCTCCTTGCGGCAGAGTCCGAGCAGGTCGTACTGCACCAGGCCCCCCAGGCCCAGATGATTGCCCCGCAGTTCGACCTCCTGGTTCGGCAGCAGTTGGCCGACCTCCTGTGCGGGCAGGGCACGGACCCGGCCGACTGCCCGAAGGTGGACACGGGCGGCTACAAGGTCATCACCACGCTTGATTACAAGATGCAGCAGTCGGCCGAAAAGTGGCTGAAGGCCTACGTCTTCGGGCCTAACCAGGGGTCTGTTGCCGACGACATCGCCTATCTCGCCGCCCTTGGCATCACACCAAAGACGGACTCCTATGACTACACGCGGATCATCGGCCCCAGTTCCACGAGCAGCGTCGGGCTCCGGAACGGGAACATCCACAACGCTGCGCTGATCGCCGAGGACTACCGGACTGGTCAGGTCCTGGCATACGCCGGCAGCGCCGGCTTCTACGAGAATCCGGTCAAGGACCCCAACCACGCCGGCCAGGACTACTTCGACCCCGAATACGACGTCCTATCCTCGGGCAACGGCCGGCAGCCCGGCTCGTCGTTCAAGCCGATCGACTACTTGATAGGGATCCAGGACGGCTCGATGACAGCCGCCTCTCTCTTCATGGACGTTGCCACTGACTTCGGAGGCGGCTACACGCCTCACGATGCCGATGGCTACGAACGTGGGCCCGTCCGGCTACGCGAGGCCCTTCAATACTCGCTTAACATCCCGGCCGTGAAGGCCGCCTCGATCAACGGCGTCTCTCACGTCATGCAGCGCGCCGAGGACTTCGGGCTGCAGTTCCCGGCGAACACCAACCCGGGCGTCTCCATCGGGATCGGCACCGTGGAAGTTCATCCGGCGGACCTGACGTCGGCCTACGGCGCCATCGCCGATGGCGGCACGCTGGTCCAGCGCAACCTGATCCTCTCGGTCGTCGACGACAGGGGCAATCCGGTCGTGCCGCTGCAGGTCCCAACTGTCACCCACCCGTCGACGCCGGCGGCCACCTACGTCATGACCAACATCCTGGCCGGAAACACCGATCCCGCGCAGAACAACTGGTGGAGCCAGTACAAGATCATGTCCGGCAGCACACGCCGGCCCGCAACTCTCAAGACCGGCACCAGCGACCAGACCCAGGACCTCTTCGCCCTGGGCTACGTGGCGCCTCCCGCAGATCCGAATGCGCCGGCGATCGTCGCGGGCGTCTGGGCCGGCAACAGCGACAACTCGCCGGGCCACAGCGTGATGTCGCTCGAGATGGCCGCGCCGATCTGGCACGCCTTCATGCAGGACGCCACGGCAGGCACGCCGGTCACCGACTTCAAGCAGCCGGACGGCGTCACGTGGGCGACGGTCGATGCCAACAGCGGCATGCTCCCGGGCCCGTACACGACGCAGACCGTCCGCGAGGTCTTCGTGAACGGAACCGTTCCGACGCAGGTCGACACCACCAAAGTGTCGGTCGACGTGGACACGGTCAGCAACACGCTCTGGACCTACGACTGCCCGGGCGTCGAGGACACCAAGGGCTACCTCGACCTGAGTCAGGTGGATTCGAACAACCCCACGTGGCAAAAGTACGATCAGATCTGGATAGCCAGGGCGCAGCAAGGCGTCGGAAAGCGAGGTGGGCCCAACAACGGGGCCACCATGTACTTCTATGAGGTCGGCTTCTGGACGCCGTTCGGGCAGACGTGGGGCGCGCCCTTCCCGCCCACAACCTACTGCACATCAAACACGGGATCGCCGCCGCCATCGCCCAGCTCCACGCCTACGCCAGAACCAACGCCCACGCCGGCGCCTACGGCTGTCCCCACGCCTGAACCGACGCCAGACCTAACGCCAGCTCCTCCGACCACCGCACCGGCGGCACCGACCGAAACGCCGTCGTCTGCCGACGCGACTCCGGTACAGGTTCCACAGGCGTTGCCGCTGCTGCCGCTGCCCGTGTCCCTGTACCGGCGCCTCCGGCGGTGGCATTGATACTGCCCGGGCCGACGGCTGCAGGTCACTCGATGGCGACCGCTCGCTTCTAGTCTTCCGACGCCTCGCCCCGGTCGGGGCCATTCCGGCGGAGAAGCGTCCGAGCCAGTTCGAAGGCGGCTCCCAGCTCGGGCAGACGGAAGACTCCGGCCCAGGCCATGTAGACGGCCAGACCGACCAGACCAGCGAGGGATATCTCGGTGACCTGCCCGACCAGCGAGGCCGGGCCGGCAATCGATCGCTCGATGAATCTCTGGACCAGCAAAGCTGCCGCCGAGGCAACACATGCTCCCGCGGCGAACGCGACCGCATGCCTGGCTATCGGCCGCAGGTCGAACCCGATTCGCCTCTCCATCAGGGCCACGAGCAGCAAGACTTCCGCCCATGCCCCCAGGCCGATCGCGAGCGCAAGCCCTTCCAAGTGCAGGAAGGGGAACAGAACGATCGCAGCGGCCACGTCGATGCCCACGGCCACGATCGCCGCGGTGACTGGCGTCCGAGTGTCCTTGCCGGCGTAGAAGATCGGCGCCATCAGGGCTATCAAAACGTGGGCCACGAGGCCCAGCAGGAAGACTTCATAGACGGGCACGATGGACGCCGCCTGTTCGGCGGTGGTTTCTCCGTGCTGATACAGGAATGCGATCGTCGGGGTCGCCAGCACGATCATGAAGCCCATCAGCGGCACCACCACGAACAGGAGGAGCCGGAGTGATTGATCGACCAGGCGCCGGAAGCGCTCGTCATCCCCTTGAGCAACAGCCCGGGACAGGGGTGGAAGCAGCACTATCCCGAGCGGCACCCCGATCAAGCCGACCGGCACCTGCAGGGCGGTGAAGGCCACCGTGTAGATGGTCAGCGGCCCGTTCCCCGGCATGCTCGTGGCAAAGAACGTATTCACCAGGAAGACGAGTTGCGTTACGCCCAGCCCTAGTGCCCGAGGCGCCATTAGCGCCAACGTCTCCCGGACTGCGGGATCGTGGATGTCGAGTGACGGAGTGTAGAGCGCCGATCGTCGAACGGCCGTCGCCTGAGTGATCACCAGGCCGGTTGCCCCCACTACGACTCCGATCGCCAGGGCGTAGATCCCAAAGAACGGCACCAGCAGCAGCGTGCAGACGATGATCCCGATGTTGTAGACGTTGGGTGCCAGCGCGGGGATCCCGAAGATGCCGACCGAATTGAGCCCGGCCGTCATCACGGCGCCGACGGCGAGCAGAACGGGCGACAGCAGCATCATCCTTGTCAGCCCGACTTCCATCGCCATCTTGGCGCCGTCGCCATGCGTGTTCGCGATGAGTTCCATCAGCGCCGGGGCGGCGATCCACGCGACGACAACCAGCGGAATGAGCGCCAGGATCATGAGGTTGGCGATGGTGGCCACGAGTCGTTTCGCCCGCTCGGCTTCCCCCCTGGCCAGGAGCTCGGACGCGACCGGAACGAGAGCCGAGCCGACCGCGCCCGCCGCCACCAGCTGGAAGATGGTGTCGGGGATCCGGAAGGCGGCATTGAAGGCGTCGTAGCCGCTGCTGTTTACGCCGAATTCGGCGACGAATACCGACGTACGGGCCCAACCGAGCAGCCTCGACAGCACCACTCCGGCGACCACGACCACTCCCGCAAGAGCGATCGCCCGGCCGCCGAGACGGGCCGACGACGTCGCCGAAAGATCGGACGTAGCCGCCTCTCCGGACAGGATCGCGTCGCCCGCCACGGCCACGGGCGAGGCAACGATGCCATCGAGGTTCTCCTGCGGCCTTCGCGGTCCGGTCGGGCGCGCAGGCCTTAGATCCGATTCCGGGACGCCCCGGGTACCGCCCAGCCGGGGCGGAATCAGGTTCCGTGGCCGCCAGTCATGGACGCGGGGCGATTCGACGTTCTCAGGCGTGCCTCCGCCCGGAGGCGAAGTGTCGACCGGCGGTCTGTCGTCGCTCATCGGAAGTGCCTGGCCAACCGCCATGCCCTGCCCAGCAGCGCGCTTGGGGCGTACTCGTGAGCCCGAATGCGAACCGCCGGCTGGCCGCCGAAGCGGTGCTTGAACAAGTACAGGTTCCAGAGGGGATGCGACTCGTCCTCGGGCACTCCTGGCGACGATTGGGTGTCCACGCCACCCATGTCGTACTCGGTGAAGCCGGCCCCGGCGGCCCAGCGAATGATCTCCCACTGCAGGAGGTGGTTGGCGCGAGTACGGTGCAGGTCGGCTCCGTCGCGTGATCCGGCGGCGAAGTAGACGAGCCGCCTGCCGGCCTGAAGAAGCAGCGCGCCCGCGTCCCGCCCGCCCAGCCCCGCAAACCACAGGCTTGCGATGCCCGCATCGCCGAGACGGCGCCACTGCTCCAGCTCGTAGTCGCGGTCACGCACGATGAAGCCCTCACGTTTCCCAGTTACAGCATGCATCTCGTAGAAGTCGGACAGGGCCCGATCTCGTACGGACGCATCGGTCAAATCGATCCGTTCGGTCGTGACGCCAAGCGAGACGGCCCGTTTGATGTCGGCCCCGGTGCTGTGGCCCAGCAGACCGCGCTGGGCCGCCTCAGAAGGCTCCAGAGGCACGATCATGGCCGTTCGTGACACCTGAACGTCTTTGGCCGCGGGTCGGAAGCCTGCGCGTCCCAGCGCGACCGCCGGAGCACTCCCCTCCTCCCATGCCGGGTCGATCGTGAACGCCACCGAATGGCGCGCGACCGCGATGGATCGAAGTCCGGCCAACGCCGCATCCACCGCTTCCGGTGCGCAACTAAGCAGCACCGGGCCGCGAGGGGCGTAGTGAATACGGTATCGGCGGAAGCGTCCGGCCCTCTGACCGAGTAACGGCCGCTCCTGGATCGAAACGGCGGCGATCGGCCTGCCCTCGAGCTCGATGACGTAACGGACCGGCGTCCAGCCCAGGCCTCGCTTCAACTCCCCCCAGGCGTGCGACTGAAACGCGTCGCCCATCGGGCTCCGCACGGCTATGTCGTCCCATGCGGACGGCTCCCAGTCGGTCGCATCGAGGCCGCGAAGCGCCCGGCTAACGTCGATCCGGGCCGTGGGACCTGTGGCCAAGCTCAACAACTCCTCCAGTGAGAAGCGCCCCGAGCCGGCAGCGCCCTCGTCGGCGATTGTCGCATCCCGCGGTGCTGTCCTGCCGACCTCGATCAGAGGCTGACGATGGTGGCTCCGTCGCCGCCCTCGCCTCTGCCGCCCGGTCGCCACGATCTCACCAGGGGGTGGGCGCCGACGTGATCGCGGACGGCGTCGCGCAGAGCACCCGTTCCCATGCCGTGGATCACCGTTGCCTGATCCAGCCCGGCCAGCGACGCGTCGTCCAGGTACCGGTCCAGCACTTCCAGCGCTTCCACGACCTTGGCCCCTCGCAGATCGAGTGACGACGCAACTGTCCGGGCTCGCTCCAGCTGAAGCCGCGACGCCGAGGTCCCGGGCGTCGGGATGTTCGGCCCTGAAGGTCGCGTCCGCGAGCCATCCGTCTCGCCACCGACGGCCGGCTCCAGGTCGTCTACTGGGACCGTAATCCGAAAGCCCCCGGACTCCAGGGTCGCCCGTCGGCCGCCCTTCTCCAGCGCGGCGATTCGGCCCTCCGCGCCGGCCGTCCGAGTGCGCGCCCGCATGCCTATCCGCCACGCGATGGGTTCGCCGGACTGAGCGCGGACCGGCTCGGTCTCGACCGAGGACTCGGGCAGTCTTTCGAGCTGGGCATCGACCCGCGCCAGGTCTTCGTCGAGGCTCTTCTGAGTGACCGTTTCGCGTTCCAGCTTTCGCCGAATACCGCGAACCTCGGCTCGCACCTCGGCGATCATGCGTTCGGCCTCATCTCGGGTCGTCCTGACCGATTCGTCGCGCTCTCGTCGGGCGCTGCGCCGTTCATCCTCGGCCGCTGTCAGGGCAGTCCTGGCGCGTTCCTCGGCGGACCTCGCCAGCGCCAGAGCGTCGGTCGTTTCCAGCTGCGTAGCTTTGATCGACGCCAGAGTTTCTTCGAATGCCTGCTGCTCCTCTGTCAGACGAGACCGTGCGTCGGTCACGATGGGCCCGGGCAGGCCGAGGCGCTCCGCTATGGCGAAGGCCTGGCTCTGGCCGGGCAGGCCGATGGTTAGCTTGTACGTCGGCCGCAGCGTCTCCACGTCGAACTCGACCGCGGCGTTGCGGGCTCTGGCGGTCGTGTGAGCGTACAGCTTGAGCTCGGCATAGTGCGTCGTGGCGGCAATGAGCGCTCCGGAGCGAATGAAGTAGTCCAGCAACGCCTGCGCCAGGGCCGAGCCTTCTGTCGGATCGGTTCCGGCGCCCAGCTCGTCGAGCAGGATCAGCTTGTTTGGGCCCGCCGCTTCCACGATACGAACGATCGAGCGCATGTGCCCGCCGAAGGTCGAGAGCGACTGAGCAACGGATTGCTCGTCGCCGATGTCGGCGTAGACGTTTTCAAGGATCGGCAGACGCGTTCCGGTATCCACCGGAACATGCAGCCCGGACTGATGCATCAGGCTCAGGAGTCCGAGGGTTCGCAAGGCCACCGTCTTGCCGCCCGTGTTCGGGCCGGTGATCAGGAGGGCCGTGTACTCGCCGCCCAGACGGATGTCGACCGGCACGACGTGCCCGGACAGACCAGGGTGTCTGGCACCGAGAAGCACGATCTCGGGCCTCTCGGCGATCTCCGCCGGTATCGCGTCCATCTCCTCGGCCAGGCGCGCCTTTGCGGACCAGAAGTCGAACCAAGCCAGGGCTTCGAGCGTCTCGCGCAATGGCCCCACCTGGGCAGCTACCACGGCCGAAAGCTCATCGAGAATGCGCTCGACCTCGGCCCCTTCGGCCAGCTGCGCCTCGCGCCACGCGTTGCCCAGTTCGACGGCCACGAGCGGCTCCACGAACAGCGTCTGGCCGCTGCCCGAAGCGTCGTGGACGATGCCCTTGACATGGCCTCGCGCGTCGGACCGGATCGGGATCACGTACCGGCCGCCGCGGAGAGTAACGATGGGCTCCTGCAGCGACCCGGCCAGCTCGCCGGAGTGGATGAACTGGTCCAGGCGGCTGCGCAGGCGTTCATAGGCGATACGAACGGCACGCCGCAGCCCGCCCAGACGAGGCGAGGCCGTGTCCAAAAGCTCGCCGGTTGGGTCGAAGCTGCGCGCCAGGACGCCGCGCAGACTTGGCAATGGGTGGATCGTGCGGGCCAGGTCGCGCAGCAGAGGCCGTCTGTCTCCGGTCAGCGCCTCGCCGAGGCGAGCCGAGGCCTCCAGCGTCGCGGCGATGTCGAGGAAGTGCGTGGGGTCGAGACGGCCGCCCCGCGCCGCCCGCTCGATCCACGGCCCGATGTCCTTGCTGCCGCCGATGCCGGCTCCGGGGTGTTCCGCCACAAACCCTCGAGTCTGCGAAGTCTCGTCTAGGCCGCGAGCCACGACAATCGCGTCAGTGGAGGGCTCCAGCGCCTCGGCCAGGCGGCGGCCTGGCGAGAAGCCGGTGGCGGCCGCGAGGCGGGCCCGAACCAATGGGTACTCGAGCAGCGCAAGCGAGCGCCGATCGACGCCGGCCGACGCGCTCAGCGAGGTCGATGAGACGCCCCGTCGATCCTCGTGCTCCGGCCCGTCTCCCATCACGACGCGACCCGTCGCCGGGCGGGTGGAACGACGACAGAGAGCGAGGCGTTGCCCGGCACGAAGAAACGCCACGGACAGCTGAGCCACGGCTCCGGGGCATAGTCAATGCCGACTCTTGGGCCTGTGGCCACCGGCAGTGGCTCGTCTTCGGCCGCTATCTCCAACCTGAGATCGGATGCGGGCTCGCACAGATCGGAGCCGTCGTCGTGCCTGCCTATCGAGAACGCTGCGCAAACGAGCCCCGGGCCGGAGGCCAGGCGGTTGGGCGGTAGCCCCTCGATCCGCAGACTGGCGGCCTCATCGCTTGTGCCGGCGTAGCGACTCGCTCGGACGCGGGTCCATCGCAGTCTGGCAGCCCGCATCCGGTCCTCGCCCTGGACCGGCTCGACGGCGCGAATCAGCAGCGCCGCAGCGCGTCCCTCGGGCTCGGTGACCACGTTCAGACAGTGATGCATGCCGTAGACAAGGTACACGTAGGCGACTCCGGGAGGTCCAAACATGACCGCGTTGCGCCCCGTCCGGCCGAACCGGGCATGCGAGGCGAGGTCGTCCAGGCCCGCATATGCCTCTACCTCGACAATTCGACCGATCGCGGCTTCCGCGCCTCGGCCCCTGGCCAAACGGGCCCCGATCAGGGAGCGAGCGGCAGCTTCGGTGTCAGCCGAAAGAAGCTGGCGCGGGAACGAACAACTGAGCGAGAGCCGAGGCTCGCCCATGTCCCGACCGAATGGTCCTCGCACCGGGATCAGGGAAAGATCGAAACCAGATCGGACGGCAGGAGTGCGGACGCGATGTGGACGAACGGTGGAACAAGAATGTCCTTGACGCCGCCCGCGACATGCGACTGATGAACGAACAGGTCCTGGGCACTGCGGAGCAGCGCCACGTCTCCAGACTGAGCCGGCGGCAGTGTGTACGAGTTGAAGATGATCACGGCCAGCATCAGCAGGAAGATGCCCTCAACGAGACCCAGGAGGCCCCCGACGACGTCGTCGACGATGGGGTGAGCGGCAGTGATGTCGGTCCGCGTGTAGGAGCCCTGGATCAGGATCGACATGGCGACTGTGCCGACGGCGAAGATGATCCCAAATGCCAGCAGCCGGTTGTAGCCGAGATCGAACTGGGTCCAGTTTCTGGCGAGAAAGTCGCCGACGGGATCCCTCAGGTTGGCGGCCAGAATGAATGCGACAAAGATCGAGACGATCCCGAGCAGCCTCCGGATGGCGCCTTGCATCACACCGAAGAAGAAGAACCCGAACAGGCCGATCAACAAGGCCAGATCGACCAGGGGCGCGTCTCTGATGGTTCCTACGATATCCACCGATCTACCTCCGCCTGGGCGGTAGCTGCCGAGCGTTCCTATCGGGCAGGTTCAGCTAGGTTAGCAGTGCCGACGGCACATCATCAACGCATCAGGCGCGCCCGCGGGCATCTGCGCCCGCTGGAAGCCACTCCGCGCTCCTAGCTCCTAATGTGAGCCCCGAGATCTGCGGCCAGACCGGATCGAACCGCCGCCATTGCCGCGTCCACCTCGCCCTCCGTCAGGGTCCGATCGCCCGCCCCGAAGACCAGGCGATAGGCCAGGCTCTTCTCGTCGGCAGCCAGCGGCGCGCCGCGGTACAGATCGAACAGCCGCAGATCCCGCAGCAAGTCGCCGGCATGGCCGCGAATCGAGGCCTGGACCGACGCCGCCGTCCGATTCTTGCCGACGATGACCGCCAGATCGCGCTCCACCAGCGGGAAGTGCCCGATCGGCTCGATCTGGACTGGCCTGGGCGTGGCCCCCTCGAGGCCGCGCAGCGCCAACTCGGCGACGATGACGCGTTGAGACCTGAGGTCCCAGGCTACTAGGGCGTCCGGATGCAGCTCGGCCACGCGGCCGCTGACGCCCCTGGTATCGGACCTGGCCTCGGCCACGAGCGCGCGCCACGGATGCAGTGGGAAGCCGCGGGAGTCGGGAACGTAGGTCGGAGCCGGTAGGTGGAGGAGGTCGCACAGGTACTCCACTATGCCCTTGGCATCATCGAGGTCGTACGGGCGAGAGGGACGGTTCCATGCCGGTGGAGCGGCGTTGCCGCTCAGGAGCATCGCCAGCCGCGTCCACTCTCGCGGACCGTCCCCTACCCGACCGTAGCCCTTCCCTATCTCGAATACGGCCACGTCCGATCGTCCCTGCCGCTCGTTGAGGGCCAGAACGTTCAGCAGGCTTCCGACCAGGTGTTGGCGCAGTACCGTGTGCTGACTCGAGAGCGGATTGGTGACGACGATTGCAGCGTCCCCGGCCGGATCCGGGATTGCCAGCCCGTCGTCGCCCGGCCACTGCAGCCGGGCTTCGGCCTGGGGAGAGACGAGGGCATGAGTGACCACCTCGGTCAGCCCGGCCCCCGCCAGCGCCTCCCGAACGGCGTCGCGGACCGCGACGGGCGAAGGTCGATAGCCCGGCATCGATGTATCGGGCAGGTGCGCGGGCGTGGTCTCGTAGCCACGAACGCGGGCCACTTCCTCGGCCACGTCCGCCTCGATCTCGAGATCGCGGCGCCACGTCGGCACAACTGCCACTAAGACTTGCTCCGAGCCAGGATTGACTTCGAGAGGCTTGGGCTCGAGCGCCAGGTGGATGCGGGTACCGGGGGGCGCCGCGTCTGTCTCGATGCCGATGCGCCCCAGCAGCTCGCGCTGCTCCGAGGTTGGGATCTCAGCACCGAGCAGCCTGCTGACGTGCGCCGGTCGGAAGGCCAGCCGTGCGAGTCCCGGCTCGTCCGGGGCGGTGTCCACGATGCCTCGAGCGCACGCGCCGCCGGACCATGCCAGCGTGAGCTGAGCAACGCGGTCGGCGCCTATCCGAGCCAGTCGGAATTCCTGCCCCTTTTCGAACCTCAGGCTCGCCTCCGACCGCAGGGCGTAGCGATGACCGGTGCGGCGAATGCTCACCGGGTCGAAGATGGCCGACTCGATCGCGATCTCGATGGTGGAATCGGTGATCTCGCTGTCGGCGCCGCCCATCACTCCGGCGATGCCGATCGGGCCCTTCGGGTCGGCGATGATCAAAGTGTCGGGCGTCAGCTGTCGGTCCACGTGGTCGAGCGTCTCGAGCCGCTCTCCCGGTCGCGCCAGGCGGACCACGATGGTGCCTTCGTGCACCGCGGCACCGTCGAATGTGTGGGTGGGTTTCCCCAGCTCGAGCATGACGTAGTTCGACGCGTCGACGACGTTGCTGACCGGCCGCATGCCGGCTGCTTGAAGCCGCATCTGGATGGTGTCCGGAGAGGGTCCGATCTTCGCGCCGCTGATCCAGCGACCGACGAAGCGGGTGCATAGCTCCGGCTCCCGAATCTCGACCTTGAGACGGTCGGCAACGGCGCCGCCCTTCTCCTCGACTGCGATCTCGGGCCATCGAACCGCTGCCCCGGTGGCCGCCGCCACTTCTCGCGCCAGGCCGATGAGACAGAGCGCGTCGCCCCGATTTGGCTTGACGTCGACGTCCAGGACGACGTCCCCGTACAGGTCCGACAGGTCGCGGCCGAGCGGCGTGGCCGGGGGCAGGATCAGGATGCCTTCGGCGTCGCTCGTGATGTGCAGCTCGTCGCCGGAGCAGAGCATGCCTTCCGAGGCGATGCCCATCTTCTCGGTGCGCTCGATTCGCCGCTCGCCCGGGAGCACCGCGCCGGGCAGGGCCACGGGTACGCGCTGACCGGGGGCGATGTTGTTGGCACCGCAGACTATGTGAAGGGGCTCGCCCGAGCCGATATTGACGGTCGTGAGATGGAGCCGGTCGGCGTAGGGGTGCTTCTCGATCGTGAGCAGCTCCCCCACGACGACGGAGCGCCAATCGCCGCCCCACTGCTCGATGCCCTTGACCTCCATGCCGAGAAGGGTCAGTCGTTCGGCCAGCTGCTCGGGCGTCAGCTGGATGTCGACGTACTCGCGCAACCAGCTCAGAGGAACTCTCATCGGAACTGCTCCAAGAAGCGCAGGTCGTTCTCCAGGTAGTAGCGCAGGTCGGGGACGGCGTGGCGAAGGTTCGAGATGCGCTCCACGCCCATTCCGAAGGCGAAGCCCTGATATCGCTCCGGGTCGATGCCGCCGTACTGCAGCACCACCGCGTGGACCATGCCAGCGCCCAGAATCGTCATCCAGCCCGATTTCGAGCAGGCCGGGCAGCCGACGCCGCCGCACACGACGCACTCGACGTCGAACGCGACCGACGGCTCCGTGAACGGGTAGTAGCCGGGCCGGAAGCGCGTCTTCCGAGGACCGAACATAGCGTGGGCGAACTCGTCCAGCAGGCCCTTGAGGTCCGCCATGGAAGTGCCCTCGTCGACCATCAGGCCTTCGACCTGGAAGAACTCGANNCCGGGAATGTCGACGTAGAGCGTGTCCCACAGATCCCGCGCGGGATGATCCGGGGCGATGTTGAGCATCTGGAAGTTGGTTAGATCGTCCTCCACCTCGGGCCCCTCGTAGATGACGAACCCGAACTGCCCGAAGACCGAGGCTATGGCAGCGATCGTTTCCGGAATCGGGTGCAGCGTCCCGCGAGCGACCGGTCGGCCGGGGAGCGTCACGTCCACCTTCTCCTCAGCAAGGCGCAGAGCCTGGACCTGCGCATGCAGATCGGAGCCGCGCCGCGTCAAGGCCCCCTTGACTGCCTCGCTCACCTCATTGGCGACGGCGCCGACTCGTGGCCGGTCCTCCGCCGGCAAGGCGCCGATGCCGCGCAGGACCGCCGTGAGTTCGCCCTTCTTGCCGAGATACTGGACCTGGAGCGCGTCGAGATCGGGCGGGTCCGTTGCGGCCCCTATCTCCTTGAGTGCCCGCTCCTGCAGGCTTCGCAGATCAGCGCTCAGGCTTTCGAAGTCCACGCTGCCCTTTCCTTGCTGACTAGCGGGCCGGGCCCGCCGCAATCGCTTCTGCGGAGAATCTAGAACCCTCGACTCCGGCTGTCCCGGTTGGGACACTCCGCCATCCATTCGGACGGGGACGAGTCGAGGGCTCGCGGTACCACCCCGCTTCCCGGCCGTGCCCCAGGCGTTGGCTCGGGTCAGGTCGAGCGCTCAGTGCCGTCGTCGGGCGACGGCCCAGGGCCACATAACGGAGGCCAGTCGGCTCGCCTACTCACCGTGACGCGCTTCGTCTCGGCTTCAGCGAGCGGCTCGGGAGCGAACCGGCGAGATCGATCCGGGTGGGCTTTCAGTCTGCGCCCGACCCTCCCTGAGGGACCTGTCCTCGTCTCTTCTCCGTCACAGCCAGATGTTCGAGTTGTCCCGGCCGTGTCTGGTGTCTTCGAGTGCCTAAGCCTTCGCGGCGACAGCGACGATCTGAGCGAAGGCCGCCTGGTCGCGAACCGCGATGTCAGCCAGGATCTTGCGATCGAGCTCGATCCCGGCGGCCTTGAGGTTGGCTATCAACTTGCCGTAGCTGAGGCCGTTCTGACGTGCCGCCGCGTTGATGCGGATGATCCACAGTTCCCGCATCTGGCGCTTGCGCTGCTTGCGGTCACGCGTCGCGTAGGCCAGCGCATGCAGCGCAGACTCGTGGGCACGCCTGATGAGCCGCGAGTTAGTGCCGGTGCGGCCTTCGGCGGCGTTGAGAAGGCGCTTGTGGCGATGATGGGACGTTACGCCCCGCTTGACGCGTGCCATCGACGATCAGACTCCCAGATACGGCAGCAGTCGGCGGATCTGATCGAGCGACTCGCCGGTCACGATTGTCTTGCCCTCATAGCGGCGAGTGCGCCGCGAGGACTTGAGCTCGAGATGGTGACCGCGCCAGGACTTGACGCGGACGGCCTTGCCACCACCGGTGACCCCAATCCGCTTCGCGGTCCCTTTGTGGCTCTTCATCTTCGGCACGATTTCACACTCCAGTCGACGCCGAACCGGCGTCCGGCTCGGGTCTCGGCGGCACCGGCGGAGCCGGCTGGGCCTCATTCGTAACTTCCTGTGCGGCCGCGATATCGGCGTTCGGCCCGTCGGCGGGCAGGGCCTGGGCCCTGGCGGGCGCCGACGAGGCCGGTTCATGCACCTTTGGTTTGTGGATCGAGGCGACGCTGATGTGCATCGACTTGCCTTCGAGCAGCGGAGGCCTCTCGACCACGCCGTGTTCTTTGATTTGTTCCGCGAACTTGTCCAGCAAGTCGCGCCCAATTTGCGGGTGGGTTAATTCGCGGCCCCGGAACTGAACGGAAATCTTGACTCGATCTCCGTCTTCCAAGAACTCGATGGCCCGCCTGACCTTCGTGTCGAAGTCTCCGACGCCGATCTTCGGCTTGAGGCGGACTTCCTTGAAGGTGATCGAGCGCTGTTTTCGCTTGGCTTCCTTCTCACGCTTGGTCAGTTCGTACTTGTACTGACCGAAGTCGAGGAGCCGCGCCACGGGGGGACTGGCCAGCGGTGCGACCTCTACGAGGTCGAGCCCCCNNCCCGAAAGCAGACGAGCGGCCCAACCCAGCGCACAATCGCGCCGGGCGGTCGCCCGCGGGACTATAGCACAGGGATTCTCCGAGCGGCAAACGTCAGTCGGGGCGGAGCGGGCCCTGCATCGACCGTCGTTTGACTGTGCCAACATGACTCGACGCTTCGCAATTGAACGGAGTCGCGATGCAGCGGTCCGTGCTGGCCCTCGGTACAGCCTTGTTGCTCATGAGTGCGTGCGGTGGAGGGACAGGTTCACCCATTCCTGATCCGATCGCCACGACGACGGCGACGGCTGCTTCCAGTTCGAATGCGACTCCGGCTTCTACCCAGACGGCCAGCCCGTTCACGACCCCTGGCCCGCTGCCACCGTCTTCCGCACCCCCGACGCCCGCTCCGTCTCCGACACCTTTCGCCACGCGAGCGATCAGCGCCGTCGCGTTCGTGGACTCGTACGAAGACGCCTTGATAGCGGGCGATTTCCCCAAAGCCTGGTCGATGCTCGGTGCGGCCGGAAGGTCTGGCTGGGGCTCGTTGGAGGGCTTCGAGTACGAGCGCAAGGCCTTCATGGCCTCGGCCGGCAAGGCCTACACCGCCGTGGCCAATCCGAGCGGCACACTTTCGCTGGCCGAGTGGCTTACTGGTGATCCATTCGCAGCTTCGATCGACGCGGCTCACGCAGTGCTGGTGCAGGTCAATTGGACCGCGCTGTCACACAACAACGCCGGCTGGGAGATGTGGATCGTGAATCCGATCCCCGGCCCCGGCGGTTGGGAGCTCTACCAAGTCCGCTGACGCCGTGACTCAAGGTCTTCGTGCGGCAGTCTCCTCCGCCAGCCGTTCGATGAATGCGTCCCAGCCAACACCGTTTTCCTGCTCGCCGGCGCGATTGCGGATGGCGACCGTGCGAGCCTCCACCTCTCGATCACCGAGGACGAGCATGTAGGGAACCTTCTGCTCCTGAGCCAGGCGGATCTTGTTCTGCATCCGGTTGTCCGAGCCGTCGACCTCTGCCCGCAGCCTGCGGTCCGCGAGCAGCCCGGCCAGCTCCCTGCCCGCTTCGACATGCCGATCGGCGATGGGGATGACGACGGCCTGGACCGGGGCGCACCAGACCGGAAAGGCCCCGGCGAAGTGCTCGATTAGCACGCCGATGAAGCGCTCGAGCGAGCCGTAGATCGCCCGATGGATGGCCACGGGTCGAACGTGCTCGCCGTTCTCGTCCACGTAGGTGAGGTCGAAGCGCTCGGGCAGCATGNNCGCGTCCTCGATCTGGATGTCGATCTTCGGGGCGTAGAACGCGCCGTCCTTCGGCTTGAGCCGATAGGGTTTGCCGAGCGAATCAAGGGCGGCCTTGATCTGGGCCTCAGCTCGTTTCCACAGCGCCGGGTCGCCGAGGGCCTTGTCCGGCCTCGTCCCAAAGGTGAACCTGGGCTCGAGGCCGAACCAGCCGTACACTTCGTAGACCTCGCCGAGTAGGGCTTTGATCTCGTCCTGAAGCTGGTCCGGGCGGAGGTATATGTGGGCGTCGTCCTGGACGAAATGCCGGACGCGCGTCAGGCCCGAAAGCGTCCCGGAGCGCTCGTTCCTATGCAGCCTCCCGAACTCGGAGAGACGCAGCGGCAGGTCCCGGTATGAACGCAGCCTGCTCTTGTAGACGAAGGTGCTCTCGGGGCAGTTCATCGGCTTGAGGCTGAAGATCTGGCCCTCGGACTCCAGGACGAACATGCTGTCCTGGTAGTTGGCCCAGTGGCCCGACTGCTCCCACAGCTTCTTGTGCACCAGCATCGGGGTGCTGATCTCCTGGTAGCCGCGCCGATCCTGGACCTCGCGGATCGCCGTTTCCAGGATTCGCCACAGGCGCTGGCCCTTGGGGTGCCAGAAGGCCGAACCCGGGCTGACGTCGTGGAAGCTGAATAGATCCAGCTGCACGCCCAGGCGTCGATGGTCTCGGCGCTTCGCTTCCTCGCGCCGAAGCAAATACGCGTCCAGCGCTTCCTGAGTCGGCCAGACCGTTCCGTAAATGCGCTGCAGCATCGGCCGCTTCTCGGAGCCCCGCCAGTAGGCCCCAGCCACGGTCATGAGCTTGAACGGCCCGATCCTGCCGGTGCTGGCAACGTGGGGACCCTTGCACAGGTCGATGAATTCGCCGTGCTCGTAGGTGGACGTGGGCGGCAGCGGTGAGCCGCTCTCTTCGGCGCGGGCGGCCAGGTCGTCGAGGATCTCGACCTTGAACGGCTGCCGCCGAGCGACGAAGAAGGCGCGGCCCTCATTGAACGGGACTTCATTGCGAATGAACGGGTGGTCCGCGGCGATGGACGCGCGCATTCCCGCTTCGACGGACGCGAGATCGTCGGGAGTTAGAGGGCGGGGCAACAAGAAGTCGTAGTAGAAGCCGTCGTCAATCGATGGGCCGATGCCGAGCTGCGCGTCGGGAAAGAGGCCCAGGACGGCTTCCGCCATCACGTGCGCGGCGGAGTGGCGCATCGCGTCGAGATCGGTGTTGGCCCCAGCGTCCAGCAGCTCCTCCACAGAGCCCCGAACAGCCGCATCGAAGTACTCTTCGCCGCCGGCGACCTCGCTGGCTGCCGCAGCCACCGCCGACACCTGCCCCGCCTTGTCGTCGCTCATCTCGTCTCCCGTCGCCGTATGGCCGCTGGGTATCTCGCAGCACAGTGCCTGGCACAAACGCAAAGCCTCCCGTCCGACAGGACGAGAGGCTTCTCTCGCGGTCCCACCCGCCTTCGTGGCGGATCTGGATTATGGCCCCGACCGCCGCGCGCTCTTGCCGCTCTAACGGGCGGATCCCGGACCGGTTCGCCGGTCGCTCGCGGGTGGTGTCAAGGCCGGGAAGTGTCGCCGTCGCTCTCAGCCACGACCTTTCGTGGCGGCGGCTCTCTTCGACCCTCTCGACGAGGCGTGCCCCGCTCTTCGCTTTGCGTATGAAACTGTCGGAGCCGCTCGAGGCGACCCAGGATGGTGGGCGGTAGAGGACTTGAACCTCTGACCTCATGCATGTCAAGCATGCGCTCTAACCAACTGAGCTAACCGCCCCGGGCGGCCCGGATCGTAGCACAGGCGGACGACTCGGATAAGCGGCCCCAAGCGTCCGGTTTCGTCAGGGCATATAGACCTGGCTTAGGGCCCGCCCGAACGGAGCCGAGGAGTCCAGGACCTTTGTCCAGCCCGAGTCTTCACTGGCGTAGCCGATCTCGTGCAGCGCCCCGACCTTCCCGTCTGGAGCCATCCTTCCCGCCAGCGCGAACACCTTCGAACCGTCTGAGTCGAGAGCGAGGCCCCATACCACCTCGGCTGCGTCGAGGGCGGCAATCGGCGGCGGGGGCGTCCCACCCAGGAAGGCCGCGACCGGCCCGGCGTATATCGCCGCCTCCGTTGCGACCGCGATCGTCTGCCGGTCGGACGACAGGGCGAAGACGCGCAGGTCGCCCATGGCCGTCGCAGGCTTCATTGTCTGAGCGCCTGTGTCGACGACCGCCAGCCGCGAAACCTGCTGGTTGTCTGTCGTCAGAACCAGCAGATGTGTCTCGTCCAACCAGGCGACAAGCGGCGTGAAGGATTGCGTCGGCGCAGGAGTTAGAGTCGTAACGGTCCCGTCCGATGCGGCAACGGCGTAGTCGAGGCTTTGTTCATCGGCCGTCACGATCGCCAACCTGCCTGCTGGAGAGCTGTCCAGGCTGGCTATGGGCGCGGCCGGAGCCGCCCCAGGCCATTTCAAAGTTGTGACACTCCCGGAAGCGGATAGGCCCGATCGAGAGCGGACATCGATCTGATGACCGGCTGCAATGGCGACCCCATCCGCTGTCCGACCCAACGCCGCGGCGTCCGGCGTCGATGCCAGGGCGGTCCATTGAGACCCCGGATCCAGAGCCCACAGACCCAGGCCGCCGGCAATCCCATCGGCCAGCACGATCAGGCGGCCGCCGCTTCCGAGGGGACTCGAGTCCCAGACCTTTTCGGAGGGCGGTGGGAGCATCCCAGTGTGAATGGGGCCAGCGCCTGAGGAACTGATTCGCCCTGAAACGAGTCCCGATGGCGCTTGGGCCCCGCCGGCCGCACAGCCGGCACTCAGAAGGACGACCGTGGCTACCACAGCTGCGAACCTGATCGCCGCGCCGGTCTTCGACATTTGCTCCCCTTGGCTCGATGGCCCGTGGCCGCCGCGAAGGTGGCCACGGGCATTGTGAGGTTCAGGCAGGCGATCCACTCACTCGACTATGTCGCCGCCGATAACCGCTCCGTTGCCGGCGTCCACATACAGCGTTATCAGGCGCACGTACTCAGATGCCGGACCGGAGGGCTTGATGTTGGCGACCCAGGCCAGCCGGTACGGCCCCGGCGCAGCGCCAACCTTGCTCGGCTCAAACATCGCGTTGGGCCCGACCCATTCGACGTCCATGCCCTGCACTGCGTAAGAGGTGTCCTCGCCAGAGGACCAGGCGTCGACCTGCAGGGCGACTGCCTCCTGCGCCTCGACCTGGCCAAGCCTGCGGCTCGGCGCCGCCGCGAGCTTGTGCTCGACTCGAGCCACACTCTCGATCCGGCCGTCCTGCCAGACATGCACACGAGTCTCATCGCCACGGACGGCGAAGCCGTCCTGCACGCGATCCCAGTGAACGTCCCAACCGCCGGTCAACGTGTTCGCGTCGATGCGGGGTGCGCCGCCGACAGTCAGGCCGGTACCAGCCAGGCCGCGTTGGGCCGCCCTTGCTGCCGCGTCGCTCGTCACCTTGACTTGGGGTCCCGAGGGCGCGTCGAAACGGACGGCCGCCAGCAGGCGGCCGTCGCCGTCGAACTGGGTGATGGCGAGTGGCTGACCGGACGAGCCGACCTCGGCGACCTCGTCATAGTCAGAGTTCTGGAAGCCGTCCTTGACGTGTCGCCCGGCCTTCTTCGAGCCGACCGGGAAGCCGAGAGCATCGCGAGCCGCGTCGGCGCGAGCGAAGACTTCCGGGCTGTCGTCCGCGCTGAGGACGGTGTCCGTCACGACCGGCTGACCGGCCCTGGCGGTGTCTGTGCCTTTCGAGTCGAAGCCTCCGTCCGTGAAACTGGCCGCGGTCAGCTGACCGGTGGACATCGCCAGACCGACGACGACTGTCGCCGCCGCCAGGACTGCCTTGACTGCTGAGGTGGATCTCGTTCGTGACATCTCGCTCACCCGGGTGTGCCGTTGTAGTTGGGGTTGCCCCACCAGTTCGGCTGGAATGGATCGGCCGAATCAGGAGCCGAGTAGCCGCCGATGCCGACGGCGTATGTGAAGGCCTGATACAGGGTTCGCTGGTGGTTTGGAGCGCCGTTCAGGTAGCTCCAGAAGGCTCGTTCGAAGCGAAGCTCCGAGCTGTCGTATGTCAAGTACGCGTATCCGAGGTAGAACTCGCGCTGCGTACTCGCCTTCGTCATCTCGATCTGAAACGCATTGGGCATGGTGCTGGAGCTCGAGCCGAGATTGCAGGTCGACATGATCACGAGGTTGTAGGGCGTTCCGATCGTGGTCGACTTGATGGTGCTCGACCGGATGGCGTCCTTCGAGAAGTCCGAGCACCTCGTCGGACCGGGGTCCTGCATGATCGCCGAGTCGACATTCGGCCGACCGGACGAAGCCCAATAGTTGTCGCCGTGGCTGTGAACGTACACGGCGTAGTCGTAGAAGACCTCGCTCAGGAAGGCGGACCTGGTGAATGAGGACCCGAGCGCGCCGGTGATGGGCTGGTAGCCCAATGCGCCCATCTGGCCCGTGGTCAGTGAGTAGAGCTGCTGCGGGTACGTATCCGTGAAGCCGAGGCAGCGGGCTGTGAACGAGTCCGAGTTGGACCAGACGTCGCCCGTGTAGGCAAACGCGCCCTGTGTCGTCGCACCGAGCGCGGACACCGCAAGCAGAACGGAAACGAGCAAGGTTTCCGCTCGTTTCATGGGACCTCCTTAGAGGCGGGCGGAAGTGGACTTGCGGCGGGCGATTGATGCTCTGAGCGCGAGGCGCAGGCGGGTGGTTTCACCCCCTCGCCAGGAACTGACGCTACTCGGGCAGACTCCCTCCTTGCTGTGTGCGCCGGCGGGCGGCCGGCTGCGTTGCTCCGTGGCCCCGGCAGCTCGCGTGAGAGAGGCGGCCGTCGAGACGACAACGGCGCGACTCTACGGGTAGCCGGTTATCTGCGGCTTATCTGGGCACGGCCGATGACACCGGCAGCAGGCGGTCGTCGGCCGACACGTACGCATGCCGGAGATAGCCTGGGCGAAGGCCGCCGAGAAGCGCTATGAGGCCTCTGGAAGATCCGATTGGGACCGTCCGGCCGGGTCGCCCGCCCCGTCGTGCTGCATCTTCACGTAGCGAATCGGGCCCCTTCGAAATGCGACGTCGGCCAGGGCGCGCGGCACGACCAGCAGCCACAGGCCGTTGAAGAGGGACACCCTGACAGTTCGCCGAAGCCGTTCGTCGAATCCGAGGGGCCGGCCGTCAGATCGACGCTCCCACCTCAGCGCGTCCCAGCCGAGAAGGGCGCTGATCCCCAGGTAGCCGGCCACGATCGAAAGCAGACTCCGCCGCCGCCCGTTTACGATTGAGACAGCAGCAGTGCCCAGCACCACAGGCGGAACGGCCAGCTGACCGGCGTAGACCGCGAAATCCAGGCGCGCCCCGACGGAGAGCTCGGAACTCGCGATGACGGCCGGCCCGTGTTCGAAGGCGCGTCTCAACGCACCCTCCGCCCAGCGCAGCCTCTGGCTCCACAGGCGGTCGACCGAGCGAACGGGTTCTTCCCAGACCTCTGCGTCGATCGCCCATACCACCCGCTCTCCCGCCAGCGCCGCGATTCGGCTCGAAAGGTCGATGTCTTCGGTCAGCGCAGCTGCCCGCCAGCCGCCAGCGGCCGCCAGCAAATCGCGTCGAATCATGATCCCGTTGCCCCTGAACTCCGAGCAGCCGCCCAGCGCCCAACGCCCTCGGTTGAGTTCGCCGTCGAGAGTCTGCTCATCCGCCTGGGCCCCAGCGAGCCACCCGCCTTCGGCCTCGAGAACCCGACGGCGGGCCGTGACGGCGTTGGCGCCGGCGGCAAAGTAGCCTGCCGCGCGACGAAGGAAGCACGGCTCGAGGCGAGCGTCGGCGTCCAGGACGAGAACGACGTCGCCATGACAAATCCCCGGCTGGGCGGACGTCAGGGCTGCGCCTTTGCCATCTGGAAGCCCATCGCCACGACGTGCTACTACCCGTGTGACGGCCGCGATGTCGTAGTCCGCCGCCGCCGCCGCGACTGCGTCGGCCGTCCCGTCGGTCGAGCGATCGTCGACCACGACAAGCTCAAAGAGCGGCGATCCGTCGGACGCCCGGTAGTCCTGGCGGCTGATATCTGACATGAGCCTGCGCAGGACGGTGGCCTCGTCGCGCGCCGGCACGACGACGCTGAAGGTGGGCACGTGGGCGGCCCGCGTAAGAGCCTCGGCCGCGGCGTCGCTCGTGATCGGTGGACGACGCGATGCCAGCGCGACCGGAACGGTACAGCCTAGGGCCACTCCGGCAGTGATGAGCGGAACGACCCTGGCAAGGCGCTTGTGTCCCGACAGGACCCCAATCGCGAACCCGCCGGCCAGCATCCCGACGGCTGCGGCCCGCCACGCCCCGGGCGTGACCGGTTGCTCCGCAGGAGCGTTGGCAGCAGCCGCGTCAGCCGCCGCCATCAGGACGCCTCGCCGTCCTCGGTGCCTTGCTTCCTGTCGCGTCGAGGCGAGCGGATGCGCCGGGCTCCAGCGGCAGGCGGCGAAGCCACAGACGTCGGGGCGCCGAGATCAGTGGGCGACGTAGCAGCGGTCATGGGATCGACGGGCGCTCCGCTGGGAGTCTGCGGTGCCCTCGCCGACGCCTCCTCCAATGTCAAGCCGCGACGACTGACGACGCTCAACAGCCCAAACAGGCAGACGACGATGCCGACGGCGAAAATGACGGCCTCCCTCCCCAGGAGGTCCGCGATCGGGCCGACGACGATGATCGGGGCCAGGCTCGCGACGGAGACGAGCATGTTCAGAACGCCGAAGACGCGCCCGCGCACGTCCTCAGGCAGCTCCTCCTGCAGCTGCGTCTGGGCCGAGATAGCCACGATCGCATAGCAGCCGCCGACGAGGAACGCAATGCTGATGACGAGCGACAGGAGAGAGACGACGCGACTGGCCTCAGTGAGGCCGCTCGAGGCGGCGCGGTCCTCCAGGAAGCCCGAGATGGGACTGACGCAGGCAAGGACGGCCAGCAGGATGCCCATCGCGATCAAACCGACTTCGATCGTCCGGCGTCGCGGGAGATAGCGGCCGTATGAGTTGAGGACGAGGATGCCCATCACCACGCCAAGCCCTAGCGGCAGGACGACCAGGCCGAAGTCCTTGGGTCCGAGACGGAGCGTCGACTGGGCGAAACCGGAGCCCAGGACGCCAAGGATTCCGATTAGCGCGCCGGTCACCCCGAGATAGGACAGCGACCAGCTGACGCTGCGGTGCTCCCGAATGTAGGTGATGCCCTCGACGAACTGGCCGACCATCGTCTCGACCGCGCGCTCGGCGTCGGCAACCGTCTGGCCGGGGCTGACGGAGGCGGATCCCACCGGAGGCGAGGGCGGCAGCGTCCAGCAGAAGACGGCAGCCACGAAGTAGAGCGTGGCGACGGTCAGGATCAATACCTGGGCGCTTGCCAGGGCCACCAGGAACGGCCCCAGAAGTGCGAACCCGAGCGCGAAGGCCACGTTCATCGTCAGGGTGAAGAGCCCATTGGCCGCGAGCAGCTGCCCTCTGGGGACCAGGAATGGGATCATCGAGGCTTCGGCCGGTCCGAAGAAGGTCGTGATTGTCGAGACGAGGAGCATCAGCAGGTAGAGCAGCAGCAGGTTGTTGCCGCTGAAGAAGATTGCCAGGAAGGCGAGCCCGCGCAGGATGTTGGTGACTATCAACAGGTGACGCTTGTCGACCCGGTCGACGAAGACGCCGGCCATGGCCGAGAAGAGGATGGCCGGAACGAGGAAGCTCAGCAGCAGCGCGCTGACGGCGCTGCTCGAGTGGTAGGCGACCGTGATGATTATCGTCAGCCCGTAGATCACCATGTTGCCGCCGACCTGCGTCGACAATTGGGCCAGCCACAGAAGCAGGAACGGCCTGTTCCGGAGAACCGCCATCCCGCTCGTATCGTCCGGCGCCTTGCGCGATCGTGTGGCTCCCGAGCCGGTGGGCCGGCGTACGCGTTTGGGCGAAAGGCTGACGTTCATCGATCGCCGCCCGTCATCGGGCCACCCGCGTCGCGTGGCCGGGGGCAACAGCCTGGCTCATGGCCAGGTCGCCTCGCGACACGAACGCCATCAGGCGTCGCTCCAGCTTGCGGCGTGCGAGCAGCACGTGACGATCGCACATTCGGCAGCGTAGCCCGATGTCGGCTCCGAGGCGGTCGACCAGCCACTCCTGGCTCCCGCACGGATGAACCCGTCTGAGCCGAACGACGTCTCCGAGGCGGAACTCGACCACGTCTGACAGGCCGTCGATCACGACAACGGCCTGGATTCCGGGCATGCGATCTCGTAACCCATAACGGCCGCTCAATCTATCAGAGCCGCGCGTCGACGTTGCGGCTCTGCAGCGCCCCTCGTGCGAGGGCGCGTCCGCTGTCCGTCCGGTGCGCGGTCGAGATTGCCAGCTGGGCCTCGATCAAGGCCTCTGCATCCCGCCGGGCCGCTCGTAGATGACCAGGGCGATGAGGAGCAGTAGTACGCCGGCGGCGCCGATGAGCCAGGCCGTCAGCAGCCCGGCCGACGTGTTCTCGCTCCCCGTCTGACCGGATGCGCCCTGGTAACTGCCAGCGGAGGGCGCGGCAGTCGCTCCGGCCGCCGGTTGGCCGGTCGCCGTGGAGCCGCCGCCGGAAGCCGTCCATCCGGGCGGAACCGGACCCGCGGGTGCGGGTTGCGGCCCGAAGGTCTGAGACGCAGTCACACCGTTCTCGGCCAGCCAGGCCTTGTTGACCGCGGCGGTGTCGACGCCAAAGGCCGCATTGAAGGCTTCGTCATCCGATGAGCCGGTCTTGTAGGCCTTGACCAGCTTGGCGATGGCGGCCTGGCCGTAGGTGCGAATCAAGTAGTCCACGGCAGAAACCGATTCCGCATAGGCCAGGTAGAAGCGGTCCGCAGTCGTCGGGAACTCGCCGGTCAGGGCCGTCAGGGGCATGAGGGTCTTAGAGCTTGAAGCCTGCGACACCAGCGACCGATTGTCGCTGCCGTAGCCTTCGGACAGATAGACCGCCAGGCCCTCGTTCAGCCAGCGCGGCGGCGAGTGGTAGGGATTGCTGGTTCCGTCGTCGAAGACCACGTGCGTCAGCTCGTGCGGGACCACGGTCTGGGCGTACGAGAGCCCGTCGGGCGGGATGAGCGCGAACAGCGTCCGAGTGATCGTGTTCGCTTCGCCGCCGACGTTGTCCCGCGTGCCGGGGCCGAGCGCGTCGTAGAACGACTGCTGGTCCGCATAGACGAAGAAATCGATGGGTTTCGCCTCGGTGACGCCCAGGAACTGCGCCGACTTCGCGATACCCTTCTCTCCCATCGCGAGAGCCTGCTGGGCGAAGCTGGCGTCGCCGGAATACCAGTGCAGCGTGACCAGCTTGCCGGCCAGCGTCTGCCAGTGAAATCGGTCGTCAACGTAGGTGGCGGTGATGACCGGGCCCCGCTGCACGGTTCCGTCGGAGAAGACCACCTGGAAGTAGGCCGTGACCTGCGTGTTGGGCTGAATCTGGCCCGCGGACGTGTCGAACGTGTACGTCAGGCTCGATCCGCCGATGTCCTTCAGCGCGACGACCGACGGCCCCGCGTCGCCCGGAAGGCTCAGGACGACGTCCGCTTCCGCGAAGGGCCCGCCGCTGAGCGGCTGGCTGAAGACGATTCCCTGCCCGAAGCTCGATGTCGTGGTGGGCGTCCCGAAGAGTACCGACGCACCGTCCGCCGTCCCGAGGACGGCAATCACACCGAAGCAGGCGCAAATGGCCGCTGCTGCGGCCCGTCGCAGGACGGAGCGTCGTGGCTGGCTCACGACCCGGGTGCCCATGCCAGGCCGGCGTAGCGAACCAGGCCCTGGCCGTTCGGTACGGCGCCGAGCAGGCCCTTGGCCGCCAGTGAGTAGCCGGCGCCGTAGTCGACCGGTATCACGGGCGCTTGATCCTGGACTATCGCCTGAGCCTGGTCGAAGGCCTGCTGCATCGACGTCGAATCGGTCGACGCCAGCGCTTTCGTGATGGCGGCATCGAAATCGGCTGAAGTCCAGCGTCCAAAGTTGTTCGTCTTGCCCGATCCAAGCAGCAGGCCGAGGAAGTCGTTGGCGCCCGGGTAATCCGCCACCCAATCCATCTCCCACATGGCTGGAGGGTCGCTCAAGAGGCGGTCGTTGTAGGTCGCCCAGTCCTCGATCTGGTAGTCGATATCGATGCCCAGGTTATCGTGGAGCTGGCGAATGATGGCTCCGTCCAGAGTCGCGCCGCCGGTGACGAGCGTGATCCTCGGAAAGCCGACGCCGTTCGGGAAGCCCGCGGCCGCCAGCTCCGACTTCGCCGTGGCCAGATCGAACTTGGGCCCGTAGTCGGACGTGCTATGGCCGGGAACGCCGATGGGAACCATGCCCGTTGCCGGCACCTCGAGAGGATCGCTGAGGAGCCCGACGATTCGACTCCAGTCGATGCCCATCTGGAAGGCTCGCCGCACGTGAACGTCGTTGAAGGGTGCCTTGGAGGTGTCAAAGCCGTAGAACTCGACCGAAGGCGACGGCTCGATGCGGAGCGAGGGCCCTAAGGTCGGGTCGTAGGCGATCCAGGAGGCGTCGTACAGCGAGATCGGCGTGTAGTCGAGGTTGCCGGCCTGGAACTCGGAGACCGGGCTCTTGCCGCCGATACTGCTCAGGAGATGGACCGTCCCGATCACGGGCTTTCCGGCCCAGTAGTGGGAATTGGCGGTCAGCGTCGTCTCAGTGGAGGTGACGGCCGACACGACGTAGGCGCCGCTGCCCACGAACGACCCGGGCGCCAGCAATGCTGGGTTCGAGTCGATATCGGGCGGGACGACTGCCAGCGTCGGGCTCGAGGCGATGGCCGGGAAGTCGGCCGCCGGGCTGACCAGGTCTACCTCGACATCCATGGAGTCGGTCGCCTTGAGGCCCACGGCCGATGCCCCGCCGGTCCCCTCGCGGTAGGCGCGAGCGCCGACCACGTCATCGAGGAGCGAGGCGAGCTGGCTCGGTTGGGCCGGAGCCAGGACCCGCATCCAGCTCGATACGACATCGCCAGCGCTCAGTGCGGACCCGTCCGAGAACTCCAGCCCAGATCGAAGATGGAACAGCACCTGCTTGCCGCTGTCCTGGGTCTCCCACGTGGCCGCAAGCGCTGGCTGGACCCGGAGCGAGATGTCGATCGACGTCAGCGACTCGAATACCTGGGACACGATCTGGGCGCTCCCCGCATCTGACTGGACGGCCGGATCGAGAGAGGCCGCGGACGCGCCGAGGACGGTCACGCTGGTTCGAGCCGCGTCCGTCGCGAGCGGCCGCCAGGCCGCGCCGAGGGCGACTGCCAGCGCCAGGACGGCGGCCGTGGCGACGATCAGCCGGCGTCGAGGCCGATCCGTGCGATGGGCACGGGCTGAAGGCGCAGGGAAGGAATGGCTCATCCCAGTGAACGGCATGCAATCACTTGGGTGCGGACTGGCTCAAGCACGACGGGAGTATAGGGGCGTCGCCGCGAGGTCGCCGGCGCGGGCCAGGTTGGCCCGTAGCTCAATCCGTGGTTGCTTTGCGAACTCGTCGCGGCCGTATTGGCAGGCTCGGTGGGATCAGTCGGCGACCGAGACGCCCTGCCGGCCGCTCTCTAGTTCCTCAGCCACGCCGCTCTCGCCGAGATCCGAGTCACGGTGGTGCCCATCTGCGACTTCGTGCGGGTGCGAATGGGCCGCCGAGCCGTGCCCGTGAAGGTGCTCGTGAATGAGGTTGGCTCGGACCAGAAGATCTCGGTCCGCGAGTATTGCCGCCGGCGCACCGTCGGCCACGACTCGTCCTTGCTCGTTGAGGACCACAGCCCTGTCGGCGATCAAGGGCACGATGTCCAGCTCGTGCGTGGCCACGATCAAGGTCCGACCGGCCGCACTGAGCCTCTGGATGAGATCGACGAGAACACACTTCGTCCGCGGATCCAGCGACGCCGTGGGCTCGTCGAGGAGGACGACCTCCGGCCTCAGAGAGAGCACCGACGCGATTGCCGCCCTCTTCTTCTCGCCGCCGGACAGCTCGAACGGCGCCCGATCGGCCAGGTGGGCGATCCCCATCGCCGCTAGCGCCTCGTCGCAACGCTCCTGGACTTCCTCCTTGCCGAGGCCCAGCTGCAGCGGGCCGAAGGCCACGTCGTCGAGGACGGTGGCGCTGAAGAGCTGGATATCCGGGTCCTGGAACACCAGGCCCACCTCGCGGTGAAAGCGGAAACCGTCCTCGCCCGCAGCCACGGCGGCCACGTCCCGGCCCAGGGCGCGCATGGTTCCGTGCGTCGGGCCGACAATCCCATCGAGCAGCTTGAGCAGCGTGGACTTGCCGCTGCCATTGGCCCCGAGCAAGACAACACGCTCGCCCCGCCAGATCTGCAAGTCGATGCAATCGAGGGCAACCTGCCGGCCCGAGTACGTGTAGCCCACATCGCGGAGCGCAAAGATCGGCTCTCCAGGACCGACCGGCGCCACGCTGACCGCTCGCCGGAGCGACACGTCGGTCATGGGAACGCTCTTTCCGCCAGAATGGCGCAGGCGGCAACCGCGCAGACGCCGGCCAGGGCTAGCCAGTCGAGGGCGCGCATCCGGTATGTGGCGAACGTCCTGACCTCACCGCTAAAGCCGCGAGCCAGCATCGCAGCGTAAACGTCGTTGCTCATCTTGAAGGCTCGACTCATGAGATTGCCCATGGTGCCGGTTATCCAGCGCCGTTGCTCACCGCCGCCGGTGCGGCCCACTACGCGGCTCTTTCGAGCCAGCAGGATTCCGTTGGCCGTATGAAGGAAGAGAAACACGTACCTGTACGTCATCGACAGGATAAGGACGAAGACCTGCGGTACCTTCAACGCTCGAAGGCTCTTCAGGACGTCTGCCCAGGGCGTGGTCACCACCAACAGCACCGCCACCGACACGGACACACCGACGCGACCGATGAAGATCGCCGCCCCGGCCAGGCCGTTCCACGACGGTGCAAGGTGGGCCGGCCCAATCGCCAGATCGAACACTCGAGGGCCTGGAACGAAGAAGATCGCCGGCACGACCACAATTCCGGCGAAGAACGGGATTCCCAGCCACACCCGTTTGACGAAGAAACCGAATGGGACCCTGCTCGCTTGCGCTGCCGCAAGCGTGGCGCCGTACAGGAGAGCGAGTCCGACCAATGACGCCGTCAAGCTGGCCGCGAGAATCGCGATCAGGGAGCCGATCATCTTGGCCCGCGGGTCGCGCCTCTGCAGCCAGCCAGCCGATCGGGCGTGCTGCTCGGTGAAGATTGCCCGCTCGATGTTGGCGGTAATGCCGCCAACGGTTTGCTCGAGCCAGCCGATCCGGCCGTCACCCCGGCGAACCGAAACCGCCGAAGTCACGGCCGGGCTCCCTCCGAAACGCTCGACACGGTGTCGTCGATGCCGTCGGCACGGCGCAGCATGCGGGCCACAAGATAGACGACGCCACCCACGGCCACTATCCCGACGATGCCGGATACCTCATAGCCGATGGCAGCATGCCATAGCGGCGCGTTCGCATCGGCGAAGAACGGCAGCGGCACGTTGTAGCCGCCGAACGGGGCGCTGAAGATGCCCGAAAGACTCTGCAGGCCCGAAGGCACGTAGCCGAAGGCCGCCTTGACGTCTTCGGTTCCGCCCTCACCGTAAGCGATTCCCGGCGCGATCAGACCGAGCGGCGCGATCACCGCGATCGTCACGAAGGTTGTACCGATGCGTTTCGCGGCACGCGGCAGGACCAGGTAGGTCGCCGGTGTCAGGATCGCGCCGATCACCAACGTTACGACGACCATCGTGGCCACCGACGGCCAATCGACTCCCGACCAGTCGGCACCGAACATGCGATTGGGATCGCCGCCGCCCTCGATCAGACCGATGGCAGCCAGGACCACGACGGCGCCGCCGACGGCTGCCGCAACCAGCTGCCAGAGCGGGCGCGGAGCTGCCGTACCCTCAGCCGCGGCATCGGGAGCGAAGATCCGCCTCAGACTCGTCAGGTATTCGGGATGGCGGCGCTGCAGGTATGCCACGCCAAGACCCGTGATCAGAGCCTCCACGATCGAGGCGCCGAAGGCGTGCGCGGCCACCATCGCCGGGATCGCCTCGGCCAGCCCGTATGGGCTGTACAGGGCGTGGCCGTTCTGGGAGAAGAGGATCGGCTCGATGCCCAGTTCCACGCCCACCGCAAACGCCGCGACGGTGATGCCGACGTATGAGCCGATGCCTGCAGCAACTGCCCGCCGGGTGGACAAGATGGGCGAGCCAACGGCGAGCACGCGGTATGTCGCGTACCCCACGAAGGGCAGGATTATCGCCATGTTGAGACAGTTGGCGAAGATGGCCAGCACGCCGCCGTCGCCGAAGAACAGCGCTTGGAGTATCAGGGCCGTGCTAACCGCTATGCAGGCGGCCCATGGTCCAAGGACTACGGCAATGAGCGTCCCTCCCACTCCATGCGCGGTCGTGCCGCCGGGTACCGGGACGTTGAACATCATGATCGTGAAGCTCAGCGCCGAGAAGATGGCCAGCAGCGGCACAGTTCGGTTGTTGAGTACTTTCTTGACCTTCTGGGTGGCCACCGCCCAGGTGGGAACGGTGACTACGGCGAGGCCCAGTGAGACCGCGGGTGCGAGGTACCCATCCGGAATGTGCATTCCACTCCTCCTCGGTACCGCCTGACGATACAGTTCGCTATTGCAATCACTTGCACTAGCATGAAGCATACGCGCTTCGTCCGATGCGCCACAATCACCCACCATGAAGGACCGTCAGGTGCCACAGGCCTCGCCGAACGCCGCTGGCCGGCTGCCAGACGCGAGCCCCTGGGATGGGATCGCGGAGCGGTTGCGCGCCAGCGGACTCCGCTGGACACCGCAGCGCCGGACACTCGTGGACGTCCTGCGCGAGCACGAGGGCCACGTCACGGCCACGGAGCTGATTGCCCGCTGTCGAGAGCGCGACCAGACCACAACGCCTTCGACGGTGTACAGGACGCTAGACGTGCTCGAGGACTTCGGGCTGGTCAAGCACGGCCATGGCCCGGGTGGACGCGAGGAGTATCACGTCCTGCCCGACCAGGTCCACGGCCATCTCCATTGCATGGCGTGCGGCGCGACCTGGGAGATCCGGCCAGAGACGGGCGCCGCCATCGTCGACGCCCTGGCTGCGGACCTCGGCTTCGCCGTAGACCTGTCGCACGTCACGATTTCGGGGCGCTGCCGGGTCTGCCGCGACTGACGCAGGCTCGATCCGAAAGATTCGGGATAGTGAGAGTCCAGCCGGCCGGTCCGAACCAGCCGGAGCCGACGTCCCGGTGAGTCGTGAGCGAGACCAACAGCCGGGTGGGCCGGGACAACCGATCTAGCTCGATCGCCCGCCGATAACGCCAGGTAGACGCTCCAGAAGACGTGGGGCCGACCAACCGCGGTGATGGGGTCCTCGAATCGGAAGTCGCCCGTGGGTCCACGCTCGTAGCCGCACAGGACGATCGTCGGGTCCCCGTCGCGATGCTCCAGGCCGATCGCGATCGCCTCCATGAGACCGCCCCCCTTCCACTCGGGGAACCAGCGCATCCCAGCAGACCGCGCAGGCGCGGATCCTGCCGGCCCGTGCCTCCAGCCTGAACGTGGCGTAGAGCGCGTCGACTATCAACGGGTTGCAGGGGGTCTCATCGTCGGTGCGACGTCGATGACCGCCGGTTGGCCGCCCGCGGCCAGCCGCGCTCCGAACGGTCGGAACTCGCCGGTCTCCTCGAGCATCGTCTCCGCCAGGTCCGGAAGCGGCGCCAGCATCTCGTTGAGCTCAGTGCGGATCGCGGGTTGCATCGTCTCTCCTGGATCCCGTTCCGGCTCACGAACGATGGTTTGGCGGATCGGGGGCTCCCCAGTTAGGAATCGGTCGCTGGCAGGCTCGTCGTGAGGGCGTCAGGCGATCTTGTCGCGTTGCCGTTACGTATAGGCGCGAGCCCCGGCCCTCAGAGATGCCACAGCCGACCACGAGGCCGCGACCATGCCCACCAGGAAGACCGGCCACGGAAACGCGCCAGGCACTCCACCGGCCAGCAACGAGGGCGCATTGGCCATGAAGCTGCCCACGACGAGCAACCCGCCGCCGACAGCCCCGAGGCCGCGAGCCAGACTCATTCGCGGCGCGCGTCCGAGGCCCGTCCGCCGCGCGGCCATGAACCCAAACCCGACCAGGGCGACGCTGACTGCCACCGGCGCCCATACCGGCCCCGCCCAAGGGCCGGGAATGAGAAACAGCACATCCCACGTGTTGGGTGAGTGCGGCCAGCCCACCATCACCCACAGCCACACGTAGTAGAAGACGTCCCACACGCCGAACGCGACCGCCGTCCAGGCCAACCGGTCGACCCAGCCACGACCCAGGAGGCAGCCCAGGGCGGCGAGCATCACCAGCGTGGCGAACTCCCGGCCGACCTCGATGGCGGCGAGATCGCCGACGATCTCCGCGCCACGCAAGGGGAACAACGTGTCCGGGGTGATTCCCAGGGCGCGTTGCAGATACACGACCACGGCCGATTCCAGATAGGCCATGGCCACTGCAAAGGCGATCACGGTGAGGGCGGCGCTTCGGAAGCGCATTGTCACGCTCGTGCTCGGTGTGGGGGCGCGCGGCAGGAGTGGCGCCCCCGGCCGGACTCGAACCGACGACGCCCGCCTTAGGACGGCGGCGCTCTGTCCACTGAGCTACGGGGGCCCACCGCGATGTTACCGCGTCCCGAGCCTCTTCGGCCGCGCTGGAGGCGCTGGGCGCCGTCTCAGACGCTTGGATCGAACCTAAAGCGGTCTCGGTCGCGGACCAGGCGCCCCACGGGATGCACAGGTTCGTGCGAGAGGACGATCGTCCAGTTCTCATCGGCCGCCCGCCCGAACAACTCGGCCTTGACGGCAACCGAGTCGAGCGGGAAATCGTCGAAGGCCGGCACCCACTTCGGATTAGCGCTCCAGGGTCGCATGAACAGGTCGCCGAAGAACGCCACGGTTCGGTCCCGGCCTCGGATGAGAACGCCCTGATGCCCGCCTGAATGCCCGCCGGTAGGGATCACCGACACGCCTGGAAGGATCTCCGCTTCGCCGTCCGCCGCCGACCCCAGGCCCAACTCCCGAATGAGACGCAACTCCGGCTGATCGTAGCTCGCCACCAGGCGCGGGTTGTCGCCGAGCGCCACGTCCCACTCGGCCCGCTGGGCGATGAACTTCGCCCGCGGGAAGGCGCGCGATCCGTCGACTCGGAGGACGCCGCCGGCATGGTCGTAATGGAGGTGGCTGACCGCGATCGCGTCCACCGAGTCCGGCGCAAAGCCCGCAGCCTCGAGAGCGGGCACGATCCACGGTCCTTCGTATCTGCGCATCGCGCGACCCTTCTCGCCGATCCGGTCGCCGATGCCGGTCTCGATCAGCACCCTTCCGGCGGAAGTCTCCACGAGCAGGCAGTTCAGGGCCTGCAACAGGCGGTGATCGCCGTCGATCTCGTCTACGACCAGGCCGTTCCACATCGTCCGCGGCACGACTCCCAGCAGCGCGCCGGCATCGGAGCGGAACCGGCCGGCCTGGATCAGGCCGATGCGCGTTCCGCCGCCTAGCTCGGCCGACCAGTGGACGGAGTCGTTGAGCGTAGTCATCGAGTCGGCGTCTCCGGTGGGGCCGGGCCCCGGCGGACGCCGTCAAAGTCCTGGAAGTACGCCGAGGCCGTCGGTTCGGACTGACCCTGGTACTTCGACCCGAGCCCAGCCGAGCCGTACGGCCGATCGACCGGGCTCGACATCTCGAAGAAGCTGATCTGGCCTATCTTCATGCCGAAATAGAGGGCGATGGGCAGCTTGGCCACGTTCGATAGCTCGAGCGTGAGCTTGCCCTTCCAGCCCGGATCAACGTAGCCGGCGGTCGAATGAATGAGCAGGCCGAGCCGTCCGAGCGACGACTTGCCCTCCAGCCTGGCTACGAGATCGTCCGGGAGCTCGACCCATTCGACGGTCTGGCCAAGGACGAACTCGCCCGGGTGGAGAACGAAGGCCTCGTCGTCCGCGACAGTCAGAAGCTCGGTGAGGTCCGGCTGGGGCGACCGAACGTCGATGTACGGATAGCGGTTGTTCCGGAAGACGCGGAAGCTCCGATCCAGGTGCAGGTCGATCGAGGATGGCTGTAGATCGGCCTCGTCGTACGGATCCACCCGGACCCGAGCCGCCGCGAGCGCGGCGGCGATATCGCGGTCGGATAGCACGCTCACTTGACCGTGGCTCCGCTCTCGCGCTGGGCGTACAGGTTGTCGACCTCGCGCTTGAGGGTCTCGATGTCCTCGAAGCTTTGGTA